>DATAZV010000421.1:0-7389 GCA_036271855.1 Burkholderiales bacterium | reverse complement strand
GCAGGTAGACGTGCGGAAAGCCGACGTCGGTCTGCATGATCTGGTCGGTATGGTCGTCGTTGATCAGCAGCGTGCCGTGGGTGCCGAGCAATTCGACGCGCGCCGAATGCCCCACCGAGGGCCACTTCTCCGGCAGCGCGTACGACACGCCGAGGTTCACCACCGCCCCGTCCTTGCAGGTGAGGATCGCCCAGGTGACGTCCTCGACATCGTAGCCCTTCTCGGCGATCACGCCCTTCTGCCCCTTGGCGAACACCTCCACCACCGGGTTGTCGGCCAACAGCCAGCCCATCAGGTCGACGTAATAGGTCAGCGCGTCCACCACCGGCGTCGCCTCCTTGTTGCGGCCGAGCATGGCAAAGCATTGCGAGCGCGAGTTGTACAGGCGCGCGCAAGCGCCGGTGATTTTGCCCAGACGCCCCTGGACGATCTGCTCCTTCGCCAGGTGGTAGCGGATCTTGAAGCGCCGGCTGTAGCCCACCCGCAGGTCGCCGCCCAGCTCACCGACGGTGGCGATCATCTTGTCCGCATCATCCACGGAAAGGGCGATGGGCTTTTCCACCAGCACCGGCACCTTTTTTTTCAGCGCGGCCAGCACCGGCGCGGTGTGCTCATGTTCGGCGGTGGCGACGATGATCGCGTTGACTTCCGGCTGGTTCATCGCCGCCAGGTTGTCGTCGCTGAAATACTGCGCGCCCACCGTCTTGGCCAGCTTTTCCGCCGCCGCCAGATTGCTGTCCGACACGGCGATGTAGCGCACCGAGGGATGCATCGCCGCCAGGCGCGCGCGCAGGGTGCCGATGCGCCCCGAGCCGATGATCGCCAGTCCGATCTCTTTCTTTGGATTCATGGAACGCAGTCTTTCGGAGGTTATGCTCGGATTGTAATTGTCCGGACAGGTGCGTCAAGCGCTATTGCCGTTATGCGCTCCATGAAACCCCGGAGCCTCAGTGCAGCAGCACCTTCTGCACCCGCCAGTTCGCTGTCTCCGCGACATAGATCTCATGCTCGGAGGGACAGGCCAGTTGATGCCCGCCGGAAAACTGCCCGACCTTGCGCCCGGATTTGCCGATCACCCCCAGCACGCGGCCGTCCAGCGCCACCTTGAAAATTCGCCCCGGAAAGGTCAGCTCGCCGACGAACAGCACCTGATTCGGACCGGGCGTGATGCAAATCGAATTTGGCGAGCCGATCACCGCATTCAGCCGAGCGCCCGTCGGCGTGTTGCCGTATACCGACTTGGTCCCCGGCGCCGGCGCCACGTCGATGGTGAACATGCGCAGGAACTTGCCCTCGGTATCGAACACCTGGATGCGCCGGTTCGAACGGTCTCCCACGTAAACATTGTCATCCTTGTCGATGGCAATCGTATGCGGCAGGCGGAACTGCCCCGGCTCGGTGCCGCGCTCGCCCCAGGACTTGACCCAGTCGCCGTTGGCGTCGTACTTGGCCACCCGCGAATTCACGTAGCCGTCGGTGATGTAGGTGTTGCCCTTCGAGTCCCAGGCCACGTCGGTCGGCTGGCGGAACAGGCCGTCGATATGCGGCAGCGGCTTTTCCAGGTCGCGCTCCCAGGGCTTGGACTCGACCTCGGCCGACTCCTTGCGGCGGCCGAACACCATCTCCACCCGGCCCGCCTGGTTGAACTTGACGACCATGTCCGAGCCCTTGTCGATCGCCCAGATATTGTCGTCGCGATCGATGCGCACCGTATGCGCAAACGCCCAGGCATACAAATCCTTGCCGATTTCGCGGATGAACTTGCCGTTGCGGTCGAACTCCAGCAGTTGCGCCGCCGTCGGCGCATACGCCGGCCCGTGCGCGCTGTTGGAGCGGGTGAACACGAACACGTGCCCCTTGGAATTCACCGCCACCCCCGGCACCTCGCCGAAGTTCATCCCTTTCGGCAGCTTGAGAAAATTCGGCACCGAGGTAAAAGGAATCTCCGGCACGCTGGATTGCGCCCACGCGGGCGCGCCCAGCAGCAACAGCAAGGCAAGCAGGCAGCTTTTCATTTTTGTCTCCGGGAAATGCCCGTCGCGGGCTTGTTATGGACTTCCGCCGCGATTATGCGCGCGCCGGCCGCGCTTTGCCACGCACCCCGGCGCGGCTATTCGATCTTCAATCCGGTCTCGCGCACAAACCTGGAGAGGCGCGTCGCATCCGCCTTCAGCGAGCGCGCAAACTGGGCCGGCGTGCCGCCCACCGGCTCGAAGGCAATCGCCGCCAGGCGCTCGCGCATCTCGGGTGTTTTCAACAGCTTGTCGATTTCCTCGCTCAGGCGATTCACCGTCGCCGCCGGTGTCGCCGCCGGCATCAGTGCCGCCACCCAGGTGTAGTCCTCGAAGCCGGGGTAGGTCTCCGCCACCGCCGGCACTTCCGGCAAGGCCGCGGCGCGCTTCGGGCTGGTCACTGCGATCGCCCGCAGCTTGCCGCCCTTGATCAGCGGGATCGCCGGCGACAAGGCCACGTTCACCAGTTCCACGTTGCCGCCCACCACCGCCTGCAAGGCCGGTCCGCCGCCGTTGTAAGGCACGTGGGTCACATCCACTTTACCCAACACGCGAAACAGGTATTCGCCCGCCAGGTGCGGCGTGGTGCCCGCACCCGCCGTCCCGAAGTTCAGCTTGCCACCCTTGGCCGCCGCCATCACCTCGGCCAGCGTGTTCAGGTTGAGCCCCGGGTAAGCCACCAGCACGCTAGGCTGGGTGGCGATCAGGCTTACCGGCGCGAAGTCTTTTTCAATGTCGAAGCCCGCCGGCCGCGACAGGCTGGGCGTAACCGCGAACGCCGTGGTGGTGATCAGCACCGTATGGCCGTCGGAGCCGCTGGTGGCGAGTTGCCGCGCCGCCACTGCCCCGCCCGCCCCCGGCCGGTTTTCCACCAGCACCGGCTGGCCCAGCGCCTCCGACAATTTCTGGTTGATCAGCCGCGCGATGATGTCCGCCGGCCCGCCGGGCGCGAAAGCCACTTCCAGGCGCACCGGCTTGTTTGGAAAAGGCTGCGCCTGCGCGCCGAAAGCGCAAAGCGCGAAGATTGCGCACAGACCACGCGTCGCGCGGACAACGGCCAAGAAATTCATGAGCATGTTTCCGATATAAAAAGGCCTGCGTCCTTTGGGAACGCAGGCCCGGCAGCAAACGCCTGTCTTCAGGATTCCAGATTCTTCGCCGGCGGCCAGTCGCGCGAATACACCGGGTTCTTCAGGAACTCCTTCGGGTCGTAGGTCCAGAACTGGCTCACGTTCGGGTAGGTATAGACCACCGCGTTGACCAGCTTGCCGCCCTTGCGCTGCACCTGGCGCATATACATGTCGCCGACGATGTTGCCGTACTCGTCGAACTTCACCGGGCCGCGCATGGTCAGGATGTTGGTGGCGCGCAGTGCCTTCACCAGCGCCTTCTTGTCCTCGACCTTGCCCTTGATGTTTTCCACCGCCGCCTTGAAGATCTCGCCGATCACATAGGTCGACATGGTGTAGAAGCCGGGGTCGTACTTCATCTCGTTGCGGAAAATCGGCACAAAGCGCTGGTTGATCGGGTTGGCCAGGTCGGCCGAATACGGGCAGGCCGTATACACGCCCAGCGCCTCGTCGCCCATATTGCGCAGTACCGACTCGTCCAGCGAGGAATGGCCGCCCGCCAGGCCGAACTTGCCCTTCAGGCCATATTCGTTCAACTGGCGCAGGAACCGGAAGCCGTTGGAACCGGCATAGCCGAAAAACACGCCGTCGATGTTGGTCTTGAGCTGTGCCAGGTAGGAGCCGTAATCCGGCACCGCCAGCGGCGAAAACAGCTTTTGCACCACCTTGCCGCCGAGGTCCTCGAACACCCGCTGAAAGCCGGCGGTCTGCTCGTGCCCGTAGGCGAAGTCGTCGGCCGCTACCACGGCGCGCCGCCACTTCAGCACCTTGTAGCAATAGTCGGCCATCGGCATCGAGCTTTGCGCCGAAGTCGCCGAGGAACGCACCATCCACGGGTTGGGCTTGCGCTGCGTCATGTCCTCGGCCGCGGCCACCGACATGATCGGCATCTGCGCCTGGCGGATGTAATCGTCGATCGCCAGCGCCTCGAAGGCGGCCAGCGGGCCGGCCAGGGCGTGCACCTTGGCCTTCTCCACCAGTTCCTGCGCCTTGGTGCGCGTGGTGGTGGGGTTGGCGGCGGTGTCGGCGACGAACACCTCCACCTTGCGCCCGGCGATGGTGCTGTTGATCTCCTTCATGTACATCAGCAGGCCGCGTTCCATGTCCAGGCCGCCGGAGGCGAGCGGGCCGGTCTTGATGGTGAGCAGCCCCAGGCGGATCGGCGCGGCCTGCGCTGCCACGATGGCCGGGAAACCCAGGGTGGCGCCCGTCGCGACCGCGCCATTGACGAACTGTCTGCGATTGATACCCATTTGTCTGCCTCCGTTATGTGCCGCTATTGAGATTTTTTGCTATCCGGCGCCGATGGCCGGTGCTTTTGCTTCGCACCTTAAGCCGCCTGCGCCGCACCCGTCTGACAGCGGGCTTGGTTGAAGTTGTACGTGACCTGCCGACACTGCGGACGCATCGCCACGAATCCGCGCTGATTGTACGGACAGGATGGCGAGCCGCCCATACCTATGGCTTATTCCCGCGATAGGCGTTCCGCGCTTTGCCGCCCTGTTACCGCTATCGGCGCGGCACAGCCGTGTTGCCGGTCCAGTTTGACCCAAATGCGCGCAAATTTCGCCTAGGGTTTACCCCTTGAACCGATTCGCCCGCTTCAGCCTTCGGCCAATTGGCGCATCAGTGGATAAAGGGCGCTTTGCGCCTCGAAGCCGATGCCCGGGCGCTGCGACAGCTTGAGCATGCCGTTTTCCACCTTCGCATCGTCGCCGAAGCCGCCGAACACGCCGAACACGCCAGGGTAGGACTCGCAGCCGCCCAGCCCGAAACCGGCGACGTTGGCCAGGGTCATCTGGTTGCCGCCGTGGGGGTAAAACGAATCACGCTTCCACCCGCGTTTGGCCAGCATGTCCAGCGTGCGCGACAGCATGGTGATGCCATAGGCCTGCGGCGGGTCGACCTGGATGATGTCGCGGTCGGCGCGCATGCCGCCGAAGGTCACCAGGTTCTGCACGTCCATGGTCGAGTAAAGATTCTCGCCCGATCCCAGCGGCGGCTCGTAAATGGAGGCCACCTCCGCCAGCAATTCAAAATCCAGCGGGTCGCAGGGCTCCTCGAACCAGCGCAGCTTGTAAGGCGCCATCGCCTTCGCATAGGCCAGCGCCTCTTCGCGCTCGAACTTGCCGTTGGCATCGACCGCGATATTGCTGCCCTCGCCCACCACTTTCAGCACCGCCTCGATGCGCTTCATGTCCTCGGCCAGGGGCGCGCCGCCGACCTTCATTTTCAGCTTGGTGTAGCCGGCGTCCATGTGGCGCTTCATCTCGTCCTGCAAATCCTGATGGGTCTGGCCGGGAAAATACCAGCCGCCGCCGACGTAGCAAGACACCTCGGTCGGCACCTTGCCGCCGTTGAAGCGTTCCGCCAGCACCTGGTATAGCGGCTTGCCGGCGATTTTCGCCACCGCGTCCCACAGCGCCACCTCGATGGTGCCGATGCCCACCGAGCGCTCGGAGTGGCCGCCCGGCTTCTCGCCCTTCATCACATGCGGCAGGATTTTCGCCGGGTCCATGTTTTGACCCGTCTCGTCCAGGAGGCTTTCGGGGTCAGCGCGCAAGATGCGCGGAATAAAGCGCTCGCGCATTTGCGTGCCGCAGGCATAGCGCCCGGTCGAGTTGAAGGCGAAGCCCGCCACCGGCTTGCCGTCGCGGATCACGTCGGTGACCACCGCCACTACGGAGGTGGTCATTTCGCTGAAATCGAACACGGCGTTGCGTAGCGACGATTTGAGCGGGATCGCAATTTCGCGAATGGCGGTGATTTTCACTTGTATTCCCTGAGGCGATAGAACGAACGGAGGCGAACAATATCAAAACAAAAGCCCGGCATGGCCGGGCTTTGTGTATTAGCGAAACGGACTTCGCGAAGTACTGATCAGAGAATCTTGTTGATCTCATTGAACCACGAAATCAAAGGATCTTATTGATTTCATCAAAATCAAAGCGCGGCAGGCGGCCCATCACCTTGGACGAATCGCCGTGGCCGATGTTGCAAACGAAATTGGTCTTGACGGTCGTGCCGGCCCAGAACTCGGCATCCGCCTTGGCAGCGTCGAAGCCCGACATGCCGCCGATGTCCAGGCCGAGGCTGCGCGCGGCGATCATCAAGTAGGCGCCCTGCAGGGAACCGTTACGGAAGGCGGCGGCGTGCGCGGCGGCTTCCTTGCCGGCACCGGCGAAGTTATCCTTCATCGCCAGGTTGTGTGGGAACAGGCGCGGCAGATGCTCGTAGAAGTGGGTGTCGAAGCCGATGATGGCGTTCACCGGTGCGGTCTTGGTCTTTTCCTGGTTGCCCGGGCTCATGCAGGGCAGCAGGCGCGCCTTCGCCGCTTCGGAGCGGATGAACAGCACGCGCGCCGGCTGGCAGTTGCCCGAAGTGGGGCCCATTTTGTAGATGTCGTACAGCGCCTTGAGTTGCGCATCGGTCACCGGCTCGCTGGTCCAGGCGTTCTGGGTACGGGCAACGCGGAATAGCTGGTCGAGGTCGGCGTCGGAAAGTACTGAGCTCATGCGAATGTCCTTAAAGAATTTGGGGGTATTACCGAGGGCAGCGGCCCGGTTTTGTTCTAGTTAAAACCAAATGCGATCATAGCAGGCGGCGGCACCAACACCAAGCCCCCAACCTGGGGGCATGCGGTTCGGCAGGCGCACGCGCGGACAGTTCACCCCAGGCAGGCGGCCAGAAAATCCATTGCCGCCCGCACCGGCGCCGCGCGCCGCAGATCGCGATGCACCACCAGCCAGATTTCGCGGCTGGGCGATTTCAATCTGGCGGCGACCGGCTTCAATAACGGATCGCCCTCGCCCATGAACAAAGGCAAGGCGGCGACGCCCACCGCGCCGCGCGCCGCGACGCGGTGGCCTTCGAGGTCGTTGATGCGCGCGACGATTGGCCGTGTGCCCGCCACCGCCTTCAGCCACTGCTGCTGCGGCACATCCTCCAGGCTTTCGTCGTAGGCGATGAAGCCGTACTGCGCCGGCACATGCCGCGCCAGGTAGTCCGGCGCCGCGTACAGCCCGAAGCCGAAGCTGCCGACCTTGCGCGCCACCAGTCTGTTTTCGGTCGGGCGCGACAGGCGCACCGCCACGTCGGCTTCGCGGCGCGACAGCGAGGCGCTGCGCTTTTCGCCGATCAGGCGCACCTGCAGGCCCGGGTGCCGCTGCAGCAACTCGCCCAGGCGCGGCGCGATCAGGGTATTGGTGAGGGTCGGCGGCGCGCTGATAGTCACCGTGCCGGCCGCG
>DATAZV010000420.1:0-5759 GCA_036271855.1 Burkholderiales bacterium | reverse complement strand
AACCAGAACTGTGGATGAAACTTGTCGAGCTACCGCTGGACCGCCTGGCCGAAGAGCCGGCCCCGGAAACCGGCTTTGCCAGACGGCTGATGCGCGAAGAGAAATGGACGTACGCCCAAGCCATCCGCGTGTGCGCCGAGTACCGGCGCTTCCTGCTGCTGTCCCAACTTGGCCCGGTGTCGCCGCCAGCGATGGTCGATGCGGCCTGGCATCTGCACCTGACCTACACCCGCGCGTATAACGTGGGGTTGTGCCAGCGCACCCTGTGCCGCGTGCTGGACCATACGCCCAGCGGCAGCGCCAGGGAAAGCGCGCACTACACGGCGGTGTATGAAGAGACCTTGAGCCGCTATCGCGAAGTGTTTGGCGAAGAGCCGCCGGCCGACATCTGGCCGCCGGTCAAGCCGAAAAAAGTGCGCGGAAAGACAGGAAATACCCGCAGATATGTCACCGCCGCCATTGCGACGGCCTTCGCCGGCGTCTTCCTGCTCTGCTTCACCCTCAAGCACAGTCCGCCCATGCTGTTCATGGGCGCCTTTCTACTGGTCGCCGCGGGCATGAGCCTCGCCTTCGACCTGGAAGCCATCCCGCAACGCAGGGATGGACCAGGCGGCGGCGGGAGCTGTGGAAGCTGTGGCGGCGGTGGAGGGTGCGGGGGCTGCGGAGGCTGCGGCTGAGCATCGCAGGCCACCGCGAAGCGACTTAGCGCCCGCGCCCGCCGGTGCGATGCAAAGGCGCCGCCGGACGCGGCGAGGCCTTGCCGGCGGGACGCGGCGCGGGGGCGCCGCTGCGGCCAGAAGTGGCCTGGCGGGCCGGCTGCTTGGCCTGGCCCTGGCCCTGGCCGGAGCGGCCGCCACCGCCGCCATGGCGCTGCTGGCCTCGGCCGCCGCCGCCACCACTCGGGCGGCCCTGGCCGCGGCCCATCGGAATCGGCTCGGGGCGGGCATGCGGGTCGGGCTCGAAGCCGGGCACCACCACGCGCGGGATCTCGCGCTTGATCAGGCGCTCGATATCGCGCAGGAAGTCTTTTTCGTCGACGCAGACCAGCGAGATCGCTTCGCCGGTGGCGCCGGCGCGGCCGGTGCGGCCGATGCGGTGCACGTAGTCTTCGGGCACGTTGGGCAGGTCGTAGTTGACGACGTGCGGCAGCTCTTCGATGTCGATGCCGCGGGCGGCGATGTCGGTGGCCACCAGCACCTGCAGGTCGGAGGTCTTGAATTCGGATAGGGCGCGGGTGCGTGCGCCCTGGCTCTTGTTGCCGTGGATCGCCATCGCCGAGATGCCGGCGTGGTTGAGGTGTTCGGCCAGGCGGTTGGCGCCGTGCTTGGTGCGGGTGAACACCAGCACCTGGAACCAGTTGTGCTCTTTAATCAGATGGATGAGCAGCGCGCTTTTCTTGTCGCGGTCTACCGGATGCATCTTTTGCTGGATCACCTCCACCGTGGAGTTGCGCCGCGCCACTTCGATCATCGCCGGCTTGTTCAAGAGGCCGTCGGCGAGGTCCTTGATTTCTTCGGAGAAGGTGGCGGAGAACAGCAGGTTCTGCCGTTGCTTGGGCAGCACCTTGAGGATGCGCTTGATGTCGTGGATGAAGCCCATGTCGAGCATGCGGTCGGCTTCATCGAGCACCAGGATTTCGACCTTGTCGAAATTGACGGCGCGCTGCTGGTGCAGGTCGAGCAGGCGGCCCGGGGTAGCGACGAGAATGTCGACGCCTTTTTTCAGGATCGAGATTTGCGGGTTGATGCCGACGCCGCCGAAGATCACGGTGGAGGTGAGCTTCAAGTGCTTGCCGTAGGTGCGCACGCTTTCCTCGACCTGCGCCGCGAGTTCGCGCGTGGGGGTGAGGATGAGGGCGCGCACCGGGCGGCTGCCGAAGGGATTGACCGGCGCCTTGGATTCGGAGAGGCGCTGCAGGATAGGCAGGGTGAAGCCGGCGGTCTTGCCGGTGCCGGTTTGCGCGCCGGCGAGCAGGTCGCCGCCGGCCAGGACGGCGGGAATCGCCTGGGACTGGATCGGGGTGGGCTGGGTATAACCCTGCTCGGCAACAGCACGAAGCAGCGGCTCGGACAGGCCGAGATTGGAAAAAGGCATGAGGAACTTTAGATAAATCCGGCCCGTCACCCCGGATCAAAGGGGCGCCAGTCGCGAGCTGAGGAGGGTTGCTGCGGGGGTCGGAATGACAGCGGCGTGGGGACTGGAACAATCACCGCATGCACGCATTGTACCAGCCCCACCCACCCGCGGTCGCGCGGTGAGACTGTAAATACAGCCTTTAATCGGCGCCGCGATCGACGGCGGTGAGCGCCAGCATCAGGGTGAAGACGCTGCCGCGCCCCGGTTCGCTCTCCACCGCCAGCGCGCCCTGCATCAGGCCGGCCAAGCGGCGGCAGATCGCCAAGCCCAGGCCGCTGCCGCCCGCGCGTTGCGCGGCGCCGCCTTCACCATGGCCGAAAGCCTGGAAGATTTCGCCCAGGCGCTGCGCCGGGATGCCGACGCCGCTGTCGCGCACCGCGAAGGCCAGGGTGTGGCGCGTGCCCTCGGCGCTGACCTGCTTGACTTCCAGGCTGATGCTGCCGGCGTCGGTGAAGCGGGCGGCGTTGGAAAGCAGGTTGGCGAGAATCTGCTCCAGCCGCCGCGGGTCGCCCATCACCCGGTCCGGCACGCCGGCGGCGATGCCACAGGAGAAGGCCAGCCCGCGCGCGCCGGCCAGGGTCTCGCCGGCGGCAGCGCTGCGGGCGAGCGACTCGCGCAGGTCGAACTCGACACGCTCGATCTGCAATTGGCCGGCTTCCAGGCTGGTGTAGTCGCGCACGTCGCCCAGGATCGCCAGCAGGGATTGCGCGTCGGTTTGCAGGTCGCGCAGCAGGGCGTGACGGCCTTCGCTGCGCTCGTCATCGAGCAGTTCCTGCGCCTGGCCGACGATCGCCGCCGTCGGCGCATGCACCTGCCGGCTCATGCGGGCGATGAAATCGCTTTTCGCCTGGTTGGCACGCTCGACCGTGGCGACCAGCTCCTGCAGGCGGCGCGCCAGGGTTTCCTTTTCCAGCCGCGCGTGCACCGCACCGGCCACCAGCCGGCTCAGTTGATGCGCGGCGCTGTACAGCAGGCCGACGAATACCAGGGTGGTGACGCCCATCACCAGGCGAAAGCTGCCGCCGAACTGCCACCACAGCGCCAGCCATTTGGCGGCCGCCGGCAGCATGGTCACCAGCAGATAGGCGCCGTACAGATCACGCATGTGGCCGAGAAAGGTCATGCTGCCCGCGGCCAGGCCGTAGATGGCGCACATCGCCAGCACGGCGTAGATTTCGTTGTCGGCCGGGACGATGAAGGTGGCCAGCACGCTCCAGCCCAGGCCGGTGAGCGCATAGGGCAGGAAGTACCACAGCACATAGCGGCGGTAGTCGCGCTTGTCGGGTTCGGTGCGGCGGAAATGCAGCAGGGCGGCGGCGCGCATGCCGATCAGCGCCAGCATGGCCAGGGTCCAGACGCTTAAAGCCGTGAGCGGCACCTCCCGCGCCAGCACCGCGAACACCGCCAGGGTAAGCGCGAGATTGGCGGCGATCGCCAGCGGCAGCAGCTCGAACGCCAGGCGCACCTGCTCGCGGAACACCTGTTCGGCGAGGTCCGCGGCCGGCGGCTGCCCGTTTTGCCGGGGTTCTTGCACGCGCCGGCGGCCCTTAAGCGCCGCCGGACCGCAGCACCGGGGCGGCCCGCACTATTGAAAAGCCTGGATGCCGGTTTGCGCGCGCCCGAGGATCAGGGCGTGGATGTCGTGGGTGCCCTCGTAGGTGTTGACCACCTCAAGATTGACCATGTGGCGGATCACCCCGAATTCGTCCGAGATGCCGTTGCCGCCCAGCATGTCGCGGGCGACGCGGGCGATGTCGAGCGACTTGCCGCAGGAGTTGCGCTTCATGATGGAGGTGATTTCCGGCGCGGCGATGCCTTCGTCCTTCATCCTTCCCAAACGCAGCACGCCTTGCAGGCCCAGGCAGATTTCGGTCTGCATGTCGGCGAGCTTTTTTTGCACCAGCTGGTTGGCGGCCAGCGGCCGGCCGAACTGCTTGCGGTCCATGGTGTACTGGCGCGCGCGGTGCCAGCACGACTCGGCGGCCCCTAAAGCGCCCCAGGCGATGCCGTAGCGCGCGGAGTTCAGGCAGGTGAACGGACCCTTCAGGCCTTCGACTTCGGGGAACTCGTTCTCGGCGGGGACGAACACCTCGTCCATCACGATCTCGCCCGTGATGGAGGCGCGCAGGCCCACCTTGCCGTGGATCGGCGGAGCGGAGAGGCCCTTCATGCCTTTTTCCAGCAGGTAGCCGCGGATGCGCCCGGCATCGTTCTTCGCCCACACCAGGAACACGTCGGCGATCGGCGAGTTGGAAATCCACATCTTCGCGCCACTCAGCGAAAAGCCGCCGGGCACGCTCTTGGCGCGGGTGACCATGGAGCCGGGGTCGGAGCCGTGGTTCGGCTCGGTCAGGCCGAAGCAGCCGATCCATTCGCCGGTGGCGAGTTTCGGCAGGTACTTCTGCTTTTGCATCTCGCTGCCGAATTCAAAAATCGGCACCATCACCAGCGACGACTGCACGCTCATCATCGAGCGGTAGCCGGAGTCGACGCGCTCGACCTCACGCGCGATCAGGCCGTAGGCGACGTAGTTCAGGCCCGGGCCGCCGTACTCGGCGGGAATGGTCGGCCCCAACAAGCCGATCTCGCCCATTTCGCGGAAGATGGCGGGATCGGTCTTCTCATGCCGAAACGCCTCCAGCACGCGCGGCTCCAGCCGGCTCTGGCAGTAGTCGTGCGCAGCGTCGCGCACCATGCGCTCGTCCTCGGTCAATTGCTCGTCGAGCAACAGGGGATCGTCCCATTTGAAAGCGGCTTTTTGACTGGAAGACATGAGCAAATCCTAAAACACGGTTGGGTAACCCTGAAATTATAGCTGCCACACGTGCGCGCCACCGCGCACCCGTGCTCGGATTGGCGCCGGTGCCAGCCTCAGTCCGGAATCACCGCGGTGGCCTCGATTTCAACGCGCGCCTCCGGCTCGACCAGGGCGGTGACGCCGACTGCGGCCATCGCCGGGAAATGGCGCCCGACGATGTCGCGGTAGGCCGCGCCGATGGCCGGCCAGGCAGCCACGTATTCATCGCGATTGAGCACATACCAGGTCAGGCGCACCAGGTGCTCCGGCTTGGCGCCGGCCTCGGCCAGCACCTCGACAATGTTCTGCAGGGCCTGGCGGGCCTGGCCGGCGAACTCCAGGGAAGGCCAGGCACAGCGGCCATCCGGCGTGGGACTGCGCGGGTCCCAGCCGACCTGGCCGGCGACATAAATGGCGGTGCCGCGGGCGGCGATGCCGTTGGAAAAGCCGCGCGGCTTGGCCCAGCCCGGGGGTTGCAGGATTTGCATGGCGTTCGGTCTCCAAACCGGCGCACCCCAAGCAAAAAAATTGGCCAGGCGGTTGCGCTTCGGGGTCAAATTACTTTAGACTTAAAGTAATTATAGGGAAGTCTGATGGAGACTGCAATGCGCGTCGAAATCCTCGGCGGTGGCCCGGCCGGCCTGTACGCCGCCATCCTGATCAAGAAGTCGTACCCGACGGCGGCGATCCGCGTGATCGAGCGCAATGCGCCGACCGACACCTTCGGCTTCGGCATCGTGCTTTCCGACGAAACCCTGGCCAATCTGCGCGCAGCCGACGAGCCCAGCTACCGCAGCATCGCCCGCTCCTACGCCTACTGGGACGA
>DATAZV010000419.1:0-2998 GCA_036271855.1 Burkholderiales bacterium | reverse complement strand
TTTTGCCGGTGGAGCGGGTGCTGCAGATCGGCTCCCCAAAAGGCGTCGCGCGCCTGCTGCAGCGCGCCGGGCGCTCGGGCCATGCGCCGGGGCGGGTTTCGCGTGCCACGGTGGTACCGACCAATGCACTGGAGCTGGTGGAGGCGGCAGCCGCGCGGCAGGCGGCAGTGCTGCGGCATATCGAGTCGCGCAAGTCGCCGGAGAAGCCGCTGGACGTGCTGGTGCAGCACCTGGTGAGCATGGCGCTGGGCGGCGGCTTTGTGGCGGAGGAGTTGTTTGCCGAGGTCAAGGGGGCGTATGCGTATCGCGAGCTGACGCGGGCGGAATTCGACTGGGCTCTCGGCTTTGTGCAAAACGGCGGCGCACTGTCGGCCTACCCGGACTATCACCGTGTCGCGCTGGATGAGCACGGCGTGTATCGCGTGCCCTCGCAGATGATCGCGCGGCGCCACCGCATGTCGGTGGGCACCATCACGGCGGATTCGATGATGCACGTGGCGTGGCTGGCGGGCGGGCGCCTCGGCAGCATCGAGGAAGGTTTTATCGCGCGCCTGAAGCAGGGCGACGCCTTCACCTTCGGCGGACGGGTGCTGGAACTGATCCGCGTGCAGGACATGACGGCTTACGTCAAGAAGGCGAAGCGCAAGACCGGCATCGTGCCGCAGTGGAACGGCAGCCGCATGTCGTTTTCCAGCGAACTGGCGGAGAGCACGCTGGAGGTGATGGGGCAGATGCACGCGGGACATTTCGACGAACCGGAGACGCGCGCGGTGCGCCCGCTGATCGAGTTGCAGGAACGCTGGTCGGTGCTGCCGGGGCCGGACAACCTGGTGCTGGAAAGCATCGTTTCGGGTGAGGGGCATCACCTGTTCGTCTACCCGTTCGCCGGGCGCATGGTGCACATCGGCCTGGCCTCGCTGCTGGGCTGGCGCGCGGCGCGCGAGGCGCCGGGGACGTTTTCGATTTCGATGAACGATTACGGCTTCGAGTTGTTGTCGGCACAGGCCTTCGACTGGAAAAAGCTGATCCGCGATGGGCTGCTGTCGGAAGAAGACCTGCTGAAAGATGTGCTCGACAGCCTGAACGCCTCCGAGTTGGCGCAGCGGCGCTTTCGCGAAATCGCGCGCGTCGCCGGTCTGGTGTTCCAGGGCTTTCCGGGAGCGCCGAAATCGACGCGCCAGGTGCAGGCCTCGTCCTCGCTGTTCTACGAGGTGTTTCGCAAGCACGACCGCGGCAACCTGCTGCTGTCGCAGGCCGAGCGCGAGGCGCTGGAGCAGGAACTGGAAATCGGCCGCCTCAGTGAAACGTTAAAGCGGATGAGATCGCGCAAGCTGGTGATCACCCGACCGCCGCGCTTTACGCCGTTTTCGTTTCCGCTGATGGTCGAGCGCTTGCGCGAGGCGGTGAGCACGGAGTCGGTCAGCGGCATGGTGGAGCGCCTGCTGGGCGAACTGGAGCAGGCCGCCGATGAGCCGGAAACCGGCAAGCAGAGACGGTAAAATCGCACCCATGCAGTCGATTCAACTGGCCGGTGAGAACGTAGTGCTGTGCGGCGACCACGCGATGGTGTGGGCGGCGCGGCGCACGCTGCTGGTTGCCGACGCCCATTTCGGCAAGGCTGCCGCCTTTCGCGCGCGCGGCATGCCGGTGCCGATGGGCACCACGGCGAACAACCTGGCGCGGCTGGATGCGCTGATCGATGCGCATGAGGTCGAGCGCGTGGTGTTCCTCGGCGACCTGTTTCATGCGCGCGAGTCGCATGCGCCGGTGACGCTCACCGCCCTGCGCGAGTGGCGCGAGCGCCGCGCCGATTTGCAATTGCTGCTGGTCGAGGGCAATCACGATTTGAATGCGGGCGCGCCGCCGGCGGACCTGCGCATTGAAATGGTGGGCGAGCCGTATATCGAAGGTCCGTTCGCTTTTTGCCATCACCCCAAGCCCTTCATGGACAGTTATGTGCTGGCCGGGCACCTGCACCCGGCTTACCGGCTTTCGGGCCGGCGCGAGAGCCTGCGCCTGCCCTGCTTCTGGCTGGGTGAACAGGTGGGGGTGCTGCCGGCCTTCGGCGATTTCACCGGCACCTCGACCATCGCGCGCCGCGCCGGCGACCGCATTTACGCGGTGGCCGACGGCCGGGTGATCGCGATGCCGGACTAAGGTAGCGCGCTTATCAAGTTTGTTTGACGCAGGCAGCGATCAGTTCCGGCAGAGTTCGTTTGGAAAAGCCGAGGGCGCAGGTAATCGCTTTTTCCTGCTGCTGCGGCTTGAGGACCTGGCCGGAGAGTTCGCGGAATTTCTGCGCCAGCTCCTCATCGGAAAACGGGTCGCGGTAGTCGCCTTTCGGGTACGGCAGTTCCTTCATCACGGTCCTGCCGTCCTTGAGATGAATGGTGACGCGCGAAGGCCGGTCGGGCGGGAAGCGCGCGTCCATCGCCTTTTCATGCACGCACTTGACCCGGCCCATCATCGACTTCACCGCCGGCGCTTCCCACTTCTTGTCGCGCAATTGGCCGATGTCATACTTGCCCTCGACCAGCGAGACAGCGACGCAATAGGGCAGGCTGTGGTCGGCGGTTTCGCGTTCATCTACCTCGTAGCGCGAGATGCCACCCATGCCGTTGACCATGTCCTCGATCAGCCAGCCGAAGGCGTCGACCTGCGCCTGCTCGACCATCTCGGGCTTGATGCCATGTTCCTGCACCAGCGCCAGGGTGGCGTCGATGGCGGCGTGGATGATGTAGGCGGCGGGATAGCGCTTGAGACAGGTGATGGGAAGGCGCCACTCGTCGAAAGGCGCGGTGAGCGTGCCCCACTCGCAGGCGCCGAACACCTGCTTGGAGAGGCCGCGCTGGCCTTCGAAGATTGCGCGCGGGCCCGTCATGCCGGCCTGCGCCAGGTAGGCCGCCTCCACCCCGCGGCTGGCAGCCAGGCCCGCGCTGGCGCCCTTGAGCATGGACATCTGGCCAACGCGCACTTCGCCGATGGTGGGGTAGCAGCC
>DATAZV010000418.1:0-22404 GCA_036271855.1 Burkholderiales bacterium | reverse complement strand
ATGAAAGCGCGCGTTCGGGTAGGCGTCGAAGGTGCCGACGTGGTCGTTATGCAAATGGGTGATGACGATCTCGCGAACGTCTTCGGGCGCGATGCCCAGCAGGCGCAGCGCCTCCATCGGCGTGCGCAGCAACTGCCGATGACGCTTTGCCGCCATGTCTTCGGCGAAGCCGGTGTCGATCAGGTACAGCCGCTCGGCATTGCGCACCACCCATATGTAGTAGTCCAGCGGCATCGGCCCGTCGTGCGGGTCGCCGCCGACGAAATTGGCCGAACGCCGCCCCTCGCGCGTGGCGTACCTCAGCGCGATGACTTCGTATTCGGGTAGTGCCGCTTCAGGCATGGCCGGTTTTGGCTTTTGCGCCGCCTTCGGGCCCGAGCAGGCGGGTCAGATTGCGCACGTCGGTCACATTCTCGATGTCGGCAACCATCGCCGCCACTTCGCTGGCGCGCGCCTTGCCCAGCACCGGTTCGGCCAGGCTGTCGAATTTGGCGCGCAGTTCGTCGTCCGACATCGAATTCTGGATCGAGCCTTTGGGGTAGTCCACCTGCGAGACATACTCCTTGCCGTCGTCCATTTCCATGGTCATCTTGCACGAGACGCCGCGCGGCAGGCTGTCGTCGACGCTGATCTTCACCATTTCGGAGAGCTTGAGCAGCATCGGTTCCTTCAGGCGGGCATTGTTGTATTGCGCGAACAGGGCCTGGCCGTCGGTCAGGGCCACCGCGACCGAATAGGGCAGGCTCACCTGCGCCTCGTGGTATGTCTGCGGATGGGCGTTCTGGTGGTACAGCGCCCAGGCGGAGTTGCGCGCCATCCTGATGCCCTTGACGCGATTCAGGTCCGGTGCGTTCTTCTTGCGGATTTCCAGTGCGCAATCGATGGCGTTGTGGATCGGCCGTGCGCAGGAATAGGGCTTGAACTCGATGTCGAGCTGGTAGGGCTGGTCCAGGCCGTTGGTCAGTTGCGCGGGATCGTTCTTGTCGGTGAAGGCCTTGAGAAAGCCGCGCTCGCCTTCGAAAATCGTCGCCGCGCCGGTGAAGCCGAGTTGCGCCATGATGGCGGCGGTGACGCCGTTGCGCGAGGCCGGGCCCGGATTGAAGCGTTTTTGCATCGACGGGCCGTACATTTCCATCAGCCCGCCGGACTGCGCACCCGCCATGCCCAGCGCCGAAGTGATCTTCTCCGCAGACAGCTTCAGCAGCTTGGCCGCCGCGATGGTGGCACCGAAAACGCCGCAGGTCGGTGTGGTGTGATAGCTGCGATTGCGCAGCGACGAGTAGGCGTTCGCCGCCTTGCTGACGCGTTCCATCATCTCGCAGCCGGCGGCAAGTGCCACCAGCAGGTCTTTGCCGCTGGCCCCTGCCTGCTCGGCGGTGGCCAACGCCGCGGAATATACCGGCGGGCTGAAGTGGAACAGCGCCAGCACGTCGATGTCGTCGAGTTCGACGCTATGCGAGGAGATGGCATTGGCAAACGCCGCCTGCATCGCCGGCACCTTGGCGCCATCACCGATCAGCGTGGCCTCGGCGTTGCCGCCGGAAAATTGCGCGAAACGCCGCGCCACCTCGCCGCTGCTGGTCTGGGCGCCGCAAACGGCGACGCCGAGGTAGTCGAGCAGCAGGCGCTTGACCGCCTTTCGCGCATCGGCGGTGAGCGCGCCGTATTGAAAGGACTCGAAATGTGCCGCCAGTTGTTCTGCAATGGTTTGTGCCATGGTGTGCTCTTGGGATTGAATGGGTGGGTCAGGGACGCGGCGCGCCCAGCAGGGAGATCAACTCGCCGAGATCGTCGAGCTTGTCGAGTTGCGCGCAAAGCTGCACCACGCGCTCCAGTGATTCGGGAGAGAGGCAGGACTGCGCCACGTTGCGGAATTTGTATTCCACCTCTTCCGGGCTGAGCGGATTTTCCGGGCTGCCGCGCCGGTTCAAAATCTGGTGGCTGAAGCTGCGGCCGTCGCGCGTCTGCAGGGCAACGTTGGCGGCGTGGCGGAATGCCGGGCCCATGGCGTCGATCTCCGGGTCGGCGCGCGCCTCGATACGCTTGATGAAGTCCAGCAGCTTCGGGTCCGCCAGGCGTTCCTGCCTGTACTGGCTGACGAAGGCGACGCCGTCATAGGCAATCACCGCCAGGCCGTAGTAGAGATTCATCTGCGCGGCCGTCACGCCCTGCGCCTTGTAGTCCCAGGCGCAATGTACGAAGGTCATGTGGCTGACGCCTACCTGCACCCTGGCGATGTCGTCGGGCTTGAGCTTGTGCGCCGTCATCAGGTGGGTGAGGGCGTCCAGCGCCGAGTGGATGCTGGTGACGCTGGCATGCGGCTTGTAGCCGACCTTGCCGGTCTCCCATTCGGTGCCCAGGCCGTCGGTCAGGCGCGTGGCGTTCGGCTGGTCCGAATACACGCTGAGATAACCGCCGTAGGCCGCTTCCAGCACGTCGGTGATGCCGGTGAAATCCTTTTGCGCCAGCAGCGCTGAATAGACCCCACTTTGCGCCGCACGCCCGGAGTGAAAACGCTTGACCATCGCCCCTTCCTGCGCCGCCATCAGGCCGCCGGCCTGCGAGCCGACGATGCCCAGCGCATGCTGCATGTGGCCGGCATTCAGGTTCAGGCTCTTGCCCGCGGTGGCCGCGCCGACGAAGGCGCCGGAAGTCCCTTGCGGGTGAAAGCCGCGGAAGAACAGGCTCATGGTCGCGGCATTGCCGACCCGCGTGCCGATTTCATAGCCGGCGGTAAGCGCGGTGATGAAGCGCTTGCCCGACCAGCCGCCGTCGCGCTCGGCGAAGGCCAGGGCTACCGGAATGGCGATCGAGCCGGGGTGCACGATCGACTCCTTGTGGATGTCGTCGAGCTCGAAGGCATGGCCGGCGGTGGCATTGACCAGCACCGCGTTGGCGACCGAGGTCTTGCGCCCGCTGCCGAAGATCGAGGCTACGGGCGCCGCCTGCTCTTCCTCGGCCATCGCTTGCACCGCTTGCGTCCAGGGCAGGGTGGCGCCGAACACGCAGCAGCCGATGCTGTCGAGCACGCTGGTCTTGATGCGCGCGACGACTTCAGCCGGAATATCCTCGTATTGAAAAGAAGCGGTAAAGACCGCCAGGTCGCGGGTGGCGTCCGCCAGTAGGGGAGGTTTGGAACTGCTCATGCACGTGGCTCCGTAGATAAGGCTTGTGGATCAGTCGACGTGGGTGCCGGTGGCCTTGACGATCTTGGCCCATCGCGCTGATTCGCTTTCGAGGTACTCGCCGGCGGCGCGCGAACCTTCGTTGATGACGGTGACGCCGACGCCCTTGAGCTTGTTCTGCAGCTCAGCCGTCTTCATCGCTTCGTCGACCTTCTTTTCGATCTGGCTGGCGATCGCCGGCGGCATCTTCGCCGGACCGACCAGCATGTACCAGGTGGCGACCGAGTAGCCCTTCACGCCGCCCTCCTCGATGGTGGGAATGTCGGTGGCGATGGGGGAGCGCTTGGCGCCGGTCTGGCCCAGGGCGCGGGCGCGCCCGTCGCGCACATAGGGCAGGCTCTCCGAGATCGGCAGCATGGAAATGTCGACGCGGTCGCCGATCAGGTCGGTCATCGCCGCGGCGCCCCCCTTGTAGGGCACATGCAGGTACTGCATCCCCGTCATGGACTTCAGCACCTCGGTGGCCAGGTGCGATGAGCTGCCGCTGCCGGAGCTGGCAAAGCGGATCGCATCCGGCGACTTCTTGCTGGCGG
Source organism: Burkholderiales bacterium (assembly GCA_036271855.1). Lineage (GTDB taxonomy): Bacteria > Pseudomonadota > Gammaproteobacteria > Burkholderiales > JAEUOS01 > JAQGMJ01. The sequence goes on along the minus strand of DATAZV010000418.1, from coordinate 18,686 downwards.
CGACCAGTTCGGCCACGGTCTTGATCGGCAGGCCGTTGCGCACCATCAGCAGCAGCGGCGCTTCGCCGACCAGGGAGATCGCCTTGAAGTCGCCGGACTTGAAACCGACCTTGGTGTACAGGCTGGGATTGATGGCGATGCCCGGCGGCGAAAACAGCAGTGTGTAGCCGTCGGGCGGCGCGCTTGCGGCGGCTTCGAAGGCGAGATTGCCACCGGCGCCAGGCCGGTTATCGGCCACCAGGTTATAGCCGCTGATTTCGCTGGTCTTTTGCATCACCATGCGGGCGACGATGTCGGAGGCGCCGCCGGCCGGAAAACCGACCAGCACGCGGATGGGGCGGCTGGGATAGTCCTGGGCGGAAGCAACACAGGGCAGCAGGCAGGCAGCCGCCAATAACGCGGCAAAGGTACTCTCGAATCGCTTCATCAGTGGCTCCTGGTTATTGCAGTCTGGCTGTTCGGCCGAACGCATGCTGGATCAATCGACGTGCGTGCCGGAGGCCTTGATCGCCTTGGCCCATTTCACCGACTCGATTTCGAGGAACTCGCCGGCCTTTTGCGACCCCTCGTTGAGGATGCTGACGCCGGCATTCTTCAGGCGGCCCTGCAGATCAGGTGTCTTTACCGCGTTATCCACCGCCTTCTCCAGCATGCCCACCACCTGCGAAGGCATCTTTGCCGGACCCAGCAGCATGTACCAGGTAGCGACCGAGTAGCCCTTGACGCCACCTTCCTCGATGGTGGGGATGTCGGGGGCGATGGGCGAACGTTTGGCGCCGGTCTGGCCGAGAGCGCGGGCGCGGTTATCCTTGATGTAGGGCATGCTCTCGGAAATCGGCAGCATGGTGATGTCCACGCGGTCGCCGACCAGGTCGGTCATCGCGGCCGAGCCGCCCTTGTAGGGCACGTGCAGATACTGCAATCCGCTCATCGCCTTGAGAACTTCGGTGGCCAGGTGCGAAGAGCTGCCGCTGCCGGAACTGGCGAAGCGGATCGCGTCGGGCGCTTTTTTGCTGGCGGCCACGAGCTCAGACACAGTCTTGATCGGCAGGTTGTTGCGCACCATCAGCAGCAACGGCGCCTCGCCCACCAGCGCGATCGCCTTGAAGTCGCTCTGCCTGTAGTTGACCTTGCTGTACAGGCTGGGGTTGATCGCAATGCCGGGCGTGGAGAACAGCAAGGTGTAGCCGTCCGGGACGGCGGTAGCGGTGGCTTCGAAGGCCAGGTTGCCGCCGGCGCCGGGACGGTTGTCCACCACCAGGTTCCAGCCGGTCATTTCCGTCACCTTTTGCGCCACCAGGCGCCCGACGATGTCGGCGCTGCCGCCGGCGGGGAAGGCCACCAGAATCCGGATCGGACGATTCGGATAGTCCTCTGCCTGCGCCGGACTCGCTGCGAGCAGGGCAACGGCCGTCAGGCCGGATGCCGCGATCTCGAAAAGCTTCATGGATGTCTCCTGTTTTATTGTCGTGCCCCGTGCCGCGGGCCTGGTTATTGTGCTGTCGGTCTAGTAGGTGGGTTCGCTGTCCAGGCGCACTACGATGCCTTCCAGCGCCTTGGAAGCTGCCGGGTAGCGCTGCATCACCAGCGGATCGTGCCCGGGGATGATGTGGCGCTGCGAATCGGCCAGGCGTTCCAGCGTGTTGTAGCCCTCGATCGCCTCGCCGACGTTGTACATGGTGGTGAAGGCACGGCGCTTTTCAAAGTGCTCGTAGTAGTGGCTGGAGTCGGAGGCCAGCACCATCCAGCCGCGGCGCGTATGTACCCGCACGCATTGCAACCCGTGGGTATGGCCGCCGATGCGGTGAATCGAAACGCCGGGTGCCAGCTCGGCGTCGCCGGCGTGAAAGCTGACGCGGTCCTTGTAGACCATGCGCACCATGCCCACCACCTCATCGACTTCATAGCCGTGGTTGAACTGCCGGTATTGCATGTTACGGCCGGTGGCGTAGGCCATCTCGTCGTCCTGCAGGTGAAATTGCGCGCCGGTGAACGAATCGAAGGTGCCGACGTGGTCGTAGTGCAGGTGGGTAATGACGACGTTCTTCACTTTCGATGCGTCGACATCGAGCAGGGCCAGGCCTTCGGCTGGCGTGCGCAACAGCGTGCGGCCACGCTTTTTCGCTACCTCCGGGCCGAAGCCGGTATCGACCACCAGTTCATAGCCCGGGCCGCGCACCAGCCAGACGAAATAGTCCATCGGCATCGGCCCGTCGTGGGCGTCGCCGCCGATGAAATTGGCGGAGCGCTTGGCATCGCGGGTGGCGTAGCGCACCGCGTAGATTTCGTAATCGGGCAGGGAGTTGGGCATGGTTTACTCGCGGGAAAGCGCGGCGGCGGCTTGCGCCGGCGTCAGCAGTTTGCAAAGGGGTTCAAGAGAGGGCAGGGTATCGAGGGCGAACACCAGTTCGCGGATATGCGGCGTCGCCTCGGTGTAGACCGGGGTGGCGACCGAGTCGAACTTGCGCTCGACGTCGGCACGGGTCATCGGGTTTTCCGGCTCGCCGCGGGCGTAGTCGATCTCATGGCGCAGTCGGCGGCCGTTGAATAAAAGCACGCTGACGACTGCCGGCCGGCGCTCCGGGTAGCCTGCGTCGAGCGTCGGCGAAGCCTGGACACGGATACGCGCCATCAAGTCGCGGATGCGGTTGTCGCGCAGGAGCGCATCGGTATAGCGCGCCGGGGTGGCGTCGCCGGCGATCAGCATCGCGGCGATGGAAAAGCCGATGGAAAACTGCGCCTGGTCACCGTTCGTCGGCTGCTCGATGGCTGCCGCCAGGGTCACGGTGTCTACCTGCACATCGATACGTTCAATCTGCTCCGGCGTTACGCCTTGCACGCGCAACAGGTCGGCCGTGGCGTCCACCGGCGCGTGGTTGCCGCGGCAGCCGCCGTGCGCCTTGAGGTAAGTCTCAGTCACCTGCCAGCGCTGGCCCAGGCCGGCGGTGATGCTTGCGCCGGAGGCGTCCTGCGCAAAGGCGGGCAGGAAGCCTTTTTCGATGATGTCGGGCGCGCCGGTCGCGCCTTGCTCGGCGTAGAGCGCGGAAAGCAGGCCGCCTTCGCTACTGCGCCCGACCTGAAAAGGCTGGCTGTCCGCGCTCTTGAGCGCCTCCTTCAGGCCGGCGCCGTGGCTGCAGGCGATGCCGATCGCGTGCGTGGCGCGCTCGGGCGAGAGCTTGAGCAGCACGGCGGCGGCGGCGGCAGTTGCCGGTGCGGCCAGGATGGCGGTGCTTTGAAAACCGCGCTTGACCGTCGAGGGGTAGATGGCGCTGCCCAGGCGCAGGAACACTTCATAGCCGGCGGCAATCGCCGCGATCAGTTCGCCTCCAGAGGCGCCGCGCGCCTGCGCCAGGCAGAGCGCGGCGGGGATCAGCGCGGAGGAGGGATGGCCGCCGGTGTAACGCGAGCCGTCCTCGAAGTAGGTCGAATGCGCGACCGCGCTGTTGATCAGCGCCGCATCGCGAAGGGAGCGCGAGGCGCCGGTGCCCCAGACGCCGGACGGGCCGTCGCCCGGCAACAGCTTCAACAACCCGCGATGGTTGCCCATCAGCAAGCCCGAACACGAAGCCGCCAGCATATCGAGTACTCGCAGCTTCGCCGCTTCTACCGCCGCAGTGGGCAGGCTCTCAAAGCGCGTCGCGGCGACAAATTGTCCGAGGCGAATCGACAGGCTGGCGCAAGCGGTCGGGTTTTGCATGCGCCTAGTCGAGCTTGACGTTGATGGCACGGACGACGTCGCGCCACTTGGCGACTTCGCTGCGTACCTTGGCCTGCGCCTCAGCCGGGTCATTGGCGATCACTTCGGCACCTTGATCGGCAAACAGCTTGTCCATCTCCGGCGATTTGAGGATTTCGACCACGTCGGCATTGATTTTCGCCACCACCGTCTTCGGCGTGCCGGCGGCGGTGAACAGGCCGTACCAGGTGTCGGCCTCGTAACCCGGCAGGCCGCTTTCGGCCAGGGTCGGCAGGTCGCGCAGCATCGCCGGGCGGCGCGCGCTGGTGGAAGCCAGGCCGCGCAGCTTGCCGGACTTGATGTAGGGAATGATCACCGGTGCGTTGGCGATCATCATCTGCACCTGGCCGCCCAGCAGGTCGGTCATCGCCGGGCCGCTGCCCTTGTACGGTACGTGCGTGATCTGCACCCCGGCCATGTTCTTGAAAATTTCCGCGGCCAGGTGCGGCGGGGTACCGTTGCCGGGCGAGGCATAGTTGATCGTGCCGGGCTTGGCCTTGAGCAGGGCGATCAGTTCGCGGATCGAGTTGGCCGGCACCGAAGGGTGCACCACCACCACGTTGGGCGTATTGGCTACGATGGTGATGGCGGCAAAGTCGCGCGCCGCATCGTAGGAAAGATTAGTGTACAGGCTCTGGTTGATCGCATGAGTGCCGACGGTGCCCAGCACCAGGGTGTAGCCGTCCGCCGGGGCGCGCGCGGCCGCCTCGGTGCCGATGTTGCCGCCTGCGCCGGCGCGGTTGTCGATGGTCACCGGTTGGCCCCATTTTTCGCCGAGTTTTTGCGCGATCGGGCGGCCCAGGATGTCGGTACCGCCGCCGGGCGGGAAGGGGATGATCAGGCGCACCGGTTTGTTCGGGTAGGCATCTGCGGCGATGGCCCCGAGCGGGCAGGCCGTGCAGAGCAGAAATGCGCAACCCAGAAGTGCATGCCAGGCGGACAGTTTTTTCATTGCGGGTCCTTGGTCCATTGCCGGCTAGTGAGCCGCCGTTGATGCGGATTCGGTATTGCGCTCGGCCTGGGTAGCGACGCTCACCGCCACCATCCAGGCATCGCGCAGCGCGGCGAGGAAATCGCCGGGGGCATTGCAGTCGCCGACGCGTGCGTAAGGGATGCCGGTGGCTTCCACCATGTCGAGCACCTCAAGATTGGGCTTGGGGCCGGTGGCGAAGACCAGCCAGTCGCCGATTTCATGGCGGCTTTGCGGGGTATCCTTGATCTGCACGTCCAGGCCGGTGCCGCTGCCGCCGAGGATGCGGCAGTCCGTCACCAGGCGCACACCGTCGGCGGCCAGGCGCTCGATCAGCTCCAGCCGATTGTTGCGCGCCATGCCGGCGGCGATCAGCGGCTGCATTTCGAGAATGCTGGCTTGCACACCACGCACCCGCAGGGCATCGGCGGTTTCCGCGCCGACCATGCCGCCGCCGACGATGGTGACGCGCAAGCCGGGGGGCAGGTCGTCGAGTTGTTTCAACACATCCCAGGCGTGCATGACGCGGATGGACGCGGCCAGCTCCTGCGTAAAGGCCGGCGGCGGCGCGGGCTGCGAGCCGGTGGCCAGCACGATGAAGTCGGGTGCGTAGGCGCGGATGCGCGCGGCGTCCGCGTTCACGCCGGTGTGCACCGGCACGCCCATCGCCTGCACGCTGTCGCGCCGGTAGCTCCAGGCGGGCTCCACTTCAAGCTTGTCGGGTGCGGCGATGGCGAGCGGAATCTGCCCGCCGCTGCGCGACTGCTTTTCCCAAACCTCAACCGCATGGCCATGCCCGCGCAGTACGCGCGCGGCTTCCATGCCGGCGATGCCGGCGCCCAGCACCAGCACGCGCTGCTTGTGTGGCGAGGCCGGCTTGAACAGCTGCGGCTCGGCATTCTCCAGGGTCTCGAACTCGGTGCCGATCATCGGGTTCTGCACGCAGGCGACGTCTTTTTCCAGGGTCAGGCGCTCGAAGCAGACATTGCAGGCGATGCATTGGCGGATCGGCGCCTTTACCTTGCCGAAGGCTTTCAGGCACCAGTGCGGGTCGGCATAGAGCGCGCGGCCGACGGAGACGAAGTCGGCGCTACCCGAGGCCAGCACCTGCTCGGCATCCGCCGGCTCGACCAGGCGGCCGGCAACGAAGACCGGAATCTTCACCGCCTGCTTGATCGGCTTCGAGAGATCGGCGAGACAGGCGCGTGGGAAGGAGGGCGGCTGGATGCAGTATTTGGAGAGTTGCGGGCTTTCGTTGCTGCCGCCGGAGAGGTCGAGGGCGTCAACGCCTGCCGCCTCCAGGGTTTGGGCCAGGTGGCGGATTTCTTCCGCGCTGTAGCCGCCCTCGACAAACTCGCTGACGCTCAGGCGGATCACCAGGCAAAGCCGGGGCAGGGCGGACCGTACGCGATCGACAGTTTCAAGCAGGAAGCGCATCCGGTTTTCGATGCCGCCGCCGTACTGGTCGTCGCGATGATTGATGCGCTGGCTGAAGAATTGCTGGAACAGGTAGCCGTTGCCGGCATGGATCTCGACGCCGTCGTAGCCCGCCAGCCAGAGTCGGCGCGCGGCCGCGACGAACAGTTTCTGGATTTCGACGATCTCGGGCACCGCCAGCGGGCGCACACGGTCACCGGTGTTCGGATTGGCCCAGGGCGAGGGACCCACCGGCTCCATGTTCAGCACCGAGCGGCGCAGCAGGGCGCCACGGTGATTCAGTTGCGCGAACACATGGCAATCGTGGCGCTTGATCGCTTCCACGATGCTGGCCAGACCCGGGATGAAGCGGTCGTGATAGCAGCACAGCGAGTTGTGGTGCGGCCGCGCCTGCTCGGTGACCACCATCGCCTCGGTCATGATCATTGCCACGCCGCCGCGCGCGCGTTCTTCGTAGTAACGCTTGTCGCGCTCGGTGGAAAGGCCGTCGGTGGTGCTGTAGTTGGTGCCCATCGGCGCCATCAGCACGCGGTTTTTCAGGCGCAGCGACCCCACTTGCCCGGGCTGTTCCAACAGCATTGCTTTTGTCTCCTCGTGTTCCGGGTACGCCGCCCTGGGGGCGGTACGCACAGCTAGACGAGTGTAATTACCATCGAAGCGCGGATCAATCGCATGCAATTCAAAATACTACTGAATACAATTCAGTAATGCCGGGATTGTCTCCAGTGCAGCTTTAGTTGCCCGCCGACCAGCCGCCGTCCACCGGCAAGGCGGCGCCGGTGATTTCGGACGCATCCTCGCTGCATAGGAAGACCGCCAGCCTGGCGATCTTTTCCGCATCGATGATGCGGCGCGACGGCTGGCGCACCAGTGCCAGTTCGGCGATTGCCTCCTCGCGCGTCTGCCCGGTCTTGGCGATCTGCCCGGCGATTTGCGCTTCGCTGTGCGGGGTGAGCACCCAGCCGGGCGAAATCGAATTGCAGGTAATGCCGGTCTTGGCGGTTTCCACGGCGACGGTGCGGGTCAGGCCTACCAGGGCGTGCTTGGTCACCACGTAGTCCACCTTGTGCGCCAGGGCGCGCGAGCTGAGCATCGAGGTGAGGTTGATGATGCGCCCCCAGTTGCGCTCGCGCATTCCCGGCAACACCAGGCGGATGGTGTGAAAGGCGGCCGACAGGTTGACCGCGAGGGCGTAGTCCCATTTTTCAACCGCGAACTCCTCCAGCGGCGCAATGTGCCGGGTGACGGCATTGTTGATCAGGATGTCGATGCAACCGAAACGCTCCTGCGCCTCGCGCATCATTTGCTCGATTTCATCCGGCTTGGCCATGTTGGCGGCGGAGTAGGCCACTTCGACACCGTGGCGCGCCAGGTGCTTTTGCTGCGCTTCGATGTCTTCCTTCTTGCCCAGGCCGTTGATCACCACGCTGCAGCCCTGCGCGGCCATCGCCTCGGCGAAGGCCGCGCCTATGCCCTGGGTGGAGCCCGTGATGAGGGCGATCTTGCCTTTGAGTTCCATCTTGCCTGACCTCTGCTGGATGTGGGTGAATACGGGGTGAATGCGCCGCGGCGCTTCTAGGAAAGGGGAGCTTCGTCCAGGCGCGCGATCGCGCCGGCGAGTTCCGGGGAGGCCGGCGGATAGCGCCGGAGCACTTCGGGGTCGTGCCCGGGGATCACGTGCTGCGGCGAATCGGCCAGGCGGTTCAGTTTTTCATAGCCGTCGGCCATCTGCCCGAGATTGAAAACGGTCGGGAACAGGCGCCGGCCCTCGATGTTTTCGTAATAGTGGGCGGCGTCGGAAGCCAGCACCACCCAGCCGCGCCGGGTATGCACGCGCACCGCCTGCAGGCCCGCGGTGTGCCCGCCGATCAGGTGCACGCTGATGCCGGGAAAGACTTCCTCGTCGCCCTTGTGGAATACCACGCGGTTCTTGAACACCAGGCGCACCACGCCGACCACATGCTCCACCTCGAAGGGCCGGGCGAAGGTGTGGTTGCACATGTAGCGCCCGGTGGCATAGGCCATTTCCTCGTCCTGCAGATGCAGCAGGGCATTGGGAAAGTCGTAGAAGGTACCGACGTGGTCGTTGTGCAGGTGGGTGATGATGATCTGCCTGACTTCGGCAGGGTCGATGCCCAGCGCTGCCAGTCCGGCGCGCGGTTCGCGCACGAAGGTGCGCTTGCGCTTGGCCGCGATCTCGGCGTCGAAACCGGTATCGACCAGCACCAGGCGTTCCTGGTTGCGGATTACCCAGAAGTAATAGTCCATCGGCATCGGCCCGTCGTGCGGGTCGCCGCCGACGAAATTGTCGGCGCGGCGCACATTGGTGCGCTCCGCGTACTTGACCGCGTAAACCTCGTATTCCGGCAATCCCATGTTCATCTCCGCGATTCAATCGACCTGCGCGCCGGAGACCTTGACCACCTTGGCCCACTTGGCCATTTCGCTCTTCAAGGTTTTGGCGAACTGCGCGCGCGTGCCGCCGATCGGCTCGGCGCCCTGGTTCACCAGTTCGGCCTGCAGGTCCGGTGACTTGATCGCCGCGGTGAAATCGGCCTCCAGCTTTTTCATGATCTCAGGTGGCGTGCCGGCAGGCGCGAAGGCGCCGTACCAGCTGGTCGCCTCGTAGCCCGGCACGCCGGACTCGGCCACCGTGGGCAGGTCGGGCAGGGCCAGTGCGCGCCTGGACGTGGTCACCGCCAGCGCTTTGAGCTTGCCGGCCTTGATGTAGGGCAGCGACGAAGGCTGCGAATCGATGATCATCTGCACCTGCCCAGAGATCAGGTCGACCAGGGCGGCCGAGACGCCTTTGTAAGGCACATGGGTCATGGTCGTGCCCGCCATGATGTTGAATAGCGCACCCGACAAATGCAGGGTGGTGCCGGCGCCGGCCGAGCCGTAGAACAGCTTGCCCGGCTCCTTGCGCGCCAGCGCGACCAGTTCCTTCACCGAGTTGACCGGCAAGCCGGGATGGACCTCGAGAATTTCCGGGGTCGAGGCCACCTGCGTGATGGGGGCGAAATCGGCCAGGGGGTCGAAGGGCAGCTTCTTGTACAGCCCCGGATTGATCGCGAAACTTACGCCCGACATCAGCAGCGTATAGCCGTCGGCGGGCGAATGGGCGACGTTGTCCACGCCGATGTTGCCGCCGGCGCCGGCGCGGTTGTCGATCCAGATTTCGCGCCCCCAGGTCTTCGAAAGTTTTTGCCCGACCAGGCGCGCGACGATGTCGGTGGTGCCGCCCGGCGGGTAGGGCACCACCAGGCGCACCGGCCGGCTCGGGTAGGGCGCGTCGGCCGCGATGCCTGAACAGGACCAGGCGCACAGGATCACGGCGGCGAATCGAAGAGGGCTGTACTGCAGCCTGAAGAGGTTCATCGGAGTTTGTCTCTCGCTATATTTTGTTGGACGGCAGCCGCCGTCAGTCAACCTGCCCTCAGCCTGCCGTGCGCTTGCGGACTGCCTGCGCCGCGTGGTTTGCCGCCTGCATCAGTTGCGCTACGTTTTTCGCCGCGCCGATGCCATGCGCCGCCTCGATCAGCGCTTGCGCATAGCCCTCGGGCAGCCCCACTTCGGCGAACAGCTCGTGCGTCATGCGCACGGCTATATCCCAGGTGAGGATGTAGGATTCCTCGCCGGAATCGTCCTCCCATTCCAGCACCCGGCCGTCCTTCAGCGCCACCCGCAGATAGGGCTTGTAGCGCGCGCGCGACCCGTCGCTGACCACGTGGATGCGCGCCACTGCTGCCAGTGCCGCCGGGTCGTCAAGCCGATTCAGCGCCGCAAAGGTCACGGTGCGGTGCAGCCACGCCAGCGCGGCGCAAAACGGCATGCTGAAAAAGGCTTCGGTGTAGGTGCGGAACGGGCCGTTGTAGGCCAGCCCCAGGTAGCCCGCTTCGAACGGATGCATGTGGATGGCGGCCGATTCGATTTCCGCGCCGCCGGCGGCTTCGCTCAATTGCGCAAAGCCGCGGATCACGCCGCGGTGAAACTGGCCGCCGGGGTAGGGCTTGTAGGTGACTTTCAGGGTCTCGTAGTAAGAGCCCAGACCGTCCAGCAAGCGGCTGCCGTAGTCTTTGCTCGGATCGCCGTAGACCGGCAGCAGGCCGGCGCGCCCGGTGAGCGCGGTATCGGTGCCGATCAATCCTTGCGCCGCCAGCAGCGCCGCGGTGAGGCCATTGCGTGCGGCATAGCCGGCCTGGAACGGATATTCATCGGTGCCCGCGTCGGCGAATTCGCGCAGGCCGGCGACTGCGTGCACGGTGAGCGCCAGCGCATTGGCGGTGTGCGCTGCATCCAGGCTTTGCAGGCGCGCGCACGCCGCCGCCGCGCCCAGGGCGCCGTAAATCGGCGTGGTGCGAAAGCCGCGCGAGCTCAGGTCCGCCGCGTGGTCGCGGCCGACGCGCAGCGACACCTCGTAGGCGCCGATGATCGCCGCCAGCAGTTCTTCGCCCGATGCGTCCAGCGCCTCGGCCTGTGCCAGCGCTGCCGGCAGGATGATGGTGCCCATGTGCCCGGCGGGGTGCGCGTCGTCCTGGATGCGCACGTGGAACAGCGCGCCGTTGCAAAACGCCGCGCCCGCAGCGGCCATTGGCAGGCCGTCCACCAGGTTGGTCGCCGCGCCGCCGGCGCCGTATTCGCTGCGCAGCGCGGTGCTGACTTGTGCCGGAATGCGCGAATCCGCCGAGCTGGCGCCGACGGCCACGCCGTAGAGCAGGAGCGCGCGGGCCTTTTCCACCAGCGCGGGCGGACATTGCCCGATTTGCAATTGCGCGGCGAAGGCGCCGAAGGCTTGCAGGGGCGAACTCATCGCTGCGCCGTTTTCCCGCCGGCGTCTCGCGCGGCGCCGGGTCGTTGTAGACACATCGGCATTGTCTCCTCATGCCAGTCGTCACAGCCTGAATGTTGGGCTTGGCCCACACCTGTTGGGGTGCCGGCCAAGAACTCTAGAGGAGTTTAATTACCTTATATAATTGAATCAATCCCGTACAATTCAAAATACTTCTGAAAATAATTCATCAATGGAGATGGCGCCTTGGAAAACCTCAACGCGATGCGCGTTTTCGTCCGCGTGGCGGAGGCGCGCAGCTTCACTGAAGCGGCCAAGCGTCTCGGCCTGACTTCCTCCGCGGTGAGCAAGGCGATCACCCGCCTGGAGCAGGAACTCAATGTGCGGCTACTTCAGCGCACAACCCGCTCGGTCGGCCTGACCAACGACGGCGCCAGCTTTCGCGACCATTGCGTGCAAATCCTGGCACAGATCGAGGATGCGGAAAACGTGCTGATTCGCGCCACCTCCGCGCCGCATGGGCGCCTGCGCGTGCACCTGCCGGTGGGCTTCGGCCGCCGTGTCATCGTGCCGGCCCTGAGCAGCTTCATCGAGCGCAACCCCGGCCTGATCCTGGACGCCGAGCTGAGTGACCGCATCGTCGACCTCGCCTACGAAGGCATCGACGCGGCGGTGCATATCGGCGACCTCGCCGACGCCCGCCTGATCGCGCGGCGCCTGTGCAACCTGCGCTTTGTCACCTGCGCCTCGCCCGAATACCTGGCGCGCCACGGCGAGCCGAAATCGCCCGAGGAACTGGATCATCACCATTGCCTGGCGTATGTACAGCTGCATACCGGCCGCTACCGCGACTGGCAATACATGCGCGACGGCGAGACCTTCGCCAAGGCGGTCTCCGGGCGCCTGAACATCAACAACGCCGAGTCCTTGCTGGAGGCCGCCTCTTCCGGCCTGGGCATCGCGATGATCAGCAACTTCATCGCCGCCGACGCCATCCGCGCCGGCAAGCTGCGCTGCATCCTCAACGAGTACGTCGCCGAGGGCCCGCAGGTCTCGGTGGTCTACCTGCCCAGCCGCAACCTGTCGCCCAAGGTGCGCGCCTTTGTCGACTTTTTGCAGGACCTGATCCCGGCCAATCCGGACTGGGACAAGATCACCCCGCAATAGGCTTTAGGCCGCCAGCGCCTCGCTGCCGGGTGCTTGCGCGCGGATTTGCGCGTTCATCAGCAGCTCGGCCAGCGGCGCGGCAGTGCCGGATTCGAACAGCCGGTCGGCCGCCGCCAGGATTTCGGCCGCCGCCTCCTGGCCGACCGCGGCGGTGCCCAGCGACATGTACTTGCGCGCGATCTCCTCGCGCTGCATCGGGTTTTCCGGCATGCCGCGCGAATAGTCGATCTTGCAGGTGAAGGTTTCGCCGCGGCGGGTGACGAAGGTCACTTTGCCGCCGTAGATTTCCGGATAGGCGCGGTCGATCTCCGGATCGATCTCGATTTCGATCTTTTGCGCCAGTGCCACCACGTTCTTTTCGACGATGCGCTCCGGAGTGAACTGCTCCAGGTAGGCCTGGCCGTCGCACATCGCCACGGCGACGTTGTAGCGCAGGCTCATTTGCGCGTTCAACACCGAATCGGCGCGATAGTCGAAACCGGTCTGGGTATTGACCACGCTGGCCACGCCGGCGATCACCCGCTCGATGTCGGAGACCGCGAAGCGATGCTCGCGCATCAATTGCAGGGCCGCGTCGATGCAGGCGTGATTGCTGCCGCAGGCCGCATGCGGCTTGAAGCAGGTTTCGTCCGAGTGCCAGCGGCTGCCCAGGCGGTCGACCAGTTGCCCGGGGCGCGGTGAGTCGGACATGCCGAACAGCAGGCCGCCATCTTCCGCCTCCAGGATGTAGCGCGGGCCCTGGAAGCCGCGCTTGGCCAGCAGGGCCGCCACCACACCCGCCTGCGCGGAGCGCCCCGGATGCATGCGTTTGCTCATGCCGCCATCGGCGGTGAAAGCCCACAGCCCGGCCGATTGGGTGCCTGCCAGGCCGAGGGCGCTGGCAGTGGTGGCGGCATCGAGCTTGAGGATGACGCTCGCCGCGGCGGCCGCGGCCAGGGTGCCGGTGGTGCCGGTGAGGTGCCAGCCGCGCATGCGTGTGCGACTCGGATTGGCGGCCTGGCTGACCCGGTTCATGGTTTCGTAACCCGCCGCCATCGCCGCCAGCAGGGTCTCGCTGTCCGCTCCCTCGCGCTCGCCGAGGGCCAGCACCACCGGCACCACCAGCGCGCCGGGATGGATTTTCGCGCGGCTATGATCGTCAAAGTCGAAGCTGTGGATCGCGGTACCGCTGGAGAGCACGCTGTTGGCTACGCTTACCCTGGCACCGGCGCCCCACAGGGCGGCTTCCGCCGGGCCCTGCTGCTCAAGCGCGAAGTCGCGCATGATGCCGCCCCAGGGCGTGGTCAGGCCGTAGAGGCCGCAACCGAGCGTATCGACCAGTGCTTTGGAGAGAATCCCGCGCGTATGCGCCGGCAGGTGCTGGGCGCGCAGCCCGGCAATGAAACCCGCCAGTTCCTGGGTAATGCCGCGATATTCACGGGCCAGTTTTTTCCACGCGTCCAGATCGTCCACGATTGCGCTCCTTTAAGTGCAACGATGCTAAAGGATGCCTGCGCACCTATCTATGCCACCAGGATCAGAAGAGTAGTGAATTTATTTCAACAATCTGAATTTTGCGAAGGGGCCTGGAACGAGGGTGGGCGGTGCCAGTTGCGGCCGGCGGCGATTTGTGCGCATGCGTATCGCCTGCTAAGATGGTCCGCAAATAGCCGGTGCTCGCAGTTCACCAATAGCCGGTGTTTGCGCGCCGCAGTAGGTCGAGTGTTCCACGCATACCGAGGAGACGCCATGCCCGCCGTAACCCCTGATCTGAGTGCCACCCTGCATGCGCCGCTGGCGGCCCTGGCTTCGCGCTTTGTCGATGTCGAGAGCCTGCCCTGGCGCGACACGCGCTTTCCGAAGATCCGCATGAAGGTGCTGCTGGAAGACAAGCAAAGCGGCCTGCTGACAGTGCTGTTCGACTGGGCGCCGGGCGCGCTCCTGCCGGACCACGAGCACGTGGAGATCGAGCAGTCCTTCGTGCTGTCCGGCGAACTGGAGGACGACGACGGCATTTGCACTGCCGGTAACTTCGTCTGGCGCCCGGCCGGCAGCCGCCACAATGCGCGCTCGCCCAAGGGCGTGATGCTGCTGGCGTTTTTCCTCAAGCCGAACAAGTTTTTCGACGTTCCGCCCGCCACGCACTAGACGGCAGCGGCGCCGGACCGAACAGGACCGGTCAACCGGCCCCGGTTCCAGGGCCTGCTCTGTTATGGACAACCTGTCCATACAGGTGCCATAATCGGCTCCGCCTCAAAGGAAGCCAGCCGCGCGCGATGTAAAAAAGCGCGGCGACAAACAAATTACGGAGACAAACGATGACCAAACGCAGGGATTTCATCAAGGGCGCGGCTGCCGGCGGCGTGATGTTTTGCGGCTGTGGCGTGACGCCCGCGCAAGCCCAGTCCAGCCCGCCGAACCTTTCCTATCGCCATCCCGATAGCGGCAGGAAGCACAAGCCGGTGATGGTCGGCGGCAAGCGCGTCAAGACCATCGACGTGCATTCGCATTGCTTTTTCAAGGACGCGATCGAGGCGGCGGGTCCCGGTATCTCGATCAACGCGCCGGTCAAGGGCTCTCCCGAGCACTATATCCAGGTCACCAACCAGGACATGGTCAAGGTGCGCCTGGATGCGATGGATGCGATGGGCATCGACATGGAAGTATTGTCGGTCAATCCTTTCTGGTACAAGGCCGAGCGCGACCGCGCCGCGGAAATCGTCAAGCTCAACAACACCCATTTGGGCGAACTCTGCGCTGCCCACCCCAAGCGCTTTTCCGCTTTCGCCACCTTGTCGCTGCAATACCCCGACCTGGCGGTCGAGCAGCTCGGCGCGGCGATGAAAATGCCCGGCTTTCGCGGTGCCGGCATCGGCGGAAGCGTGGCCGGTGTCGATTTCTCCGATCCCAAATTCCACCCGGTTTGGGCCAAGGCGGAAGAACTGGGTGCGGTGCTGTTCGTCCACCCGCAAAGCACGCCGCAACTGGCCAGCCGGTTCAAGGGCAACGGCTGGATGGCCAACACGGTCGGCAACCCGCTGGACACCACCATTGCGCTGCAACACCTGATCTACGAAGGCACCCTGGACAAGTTTCCCGGCCTGAAAGTGCTGGCTGCGCATGGTGGCGGCTACCTCGGCTCCTATGCGCCGCGCATGGACCATTCGTGCTTTGTTTCGCCGGCCGGCTGCAACCCGGAAATCGTGCTGAAAAAGAGGCCGACCGAATACCTGAACCAGATGTATTTCGACGCCCTGGTGTTCACGCCGGAAGCGCTGCGTCATCTGGTGGCCCAGGTGGGCGCCAGCCAGGTGATGATAGGCACCGACCATCCGATTCCCTGGGAAGACCATCCGGTGGAGCACGTGATGGCGACGGCGTCGCTCACGCCCGCACAAAAGGCGGCGATCCTCGGCGGCAATGCGGCGAAGCTACTGAAGATCACCGAGATCTGATGCAGCAAATGTGCGCCAGGAAAAGGGAGCCCGGTGGCTCCCTTTTTTCGCCCATAAGAGCCAGGGCAAAGCCTAGACGCTGCGTCAAGCTCTAGAGGACCTATCGAGCCTATGCAAATTCATGAGGCGGGCCCGGTGCCATAATCGCGCCGGGCTGTACCTGGCCGCGGCCGGCACCATACAACAAGCGGATTCATCAACGGAGACAAAAGATGACTGATCGCAGAAAGTTTCTCAAAGGAGCCGCCGCCGGCGGCCTGGTGTTTTGCGGCTGTGGCGCGCCTGAGGCGCATGCGCAGCAGAACCCCCTTTCCTATCGCTACGAAGGCTTCGGCACCAAGCACAAGCCGGTGATGGTGGCGGGCAAGCGCGTCAAGGTGATCGACGTGCATTCGCACTGCTTTTTCCGCGATGCCAATGCGCTGCTGCCGACCAAGGTCGACCAGTCGGTCAAAGGCGCTCCGGAGTTCTACCTGACCGACGATGCCGCCGCCACCAAGGTGCGCCTGGACACCATGGATGCCATGGGCGTGGACATGGAAGTGCTGTCGATCAACCCCACCTGGTACACCCTGGACCGCGATCTTTGCACCAAGATAATCGCCCTGCAGAACCAGCACCTGTCCGAATTGTGCGAAACGCACTCCAAGCGTTTTTCCGCGTTTGCCTCGCTGGCCGTGCAACACCCGGACCTGGCGGTGGAGCAACTGACCGCGGCGATGAAACTGCCCGGCATCCGCGGCGCGGCCATCGGCGGCAGCGTGGCCGGCGTCGATTTCTCCGACCCCAAGTTCCATCCAGTGTGGGCCAAGGCGGAAGAGCTTAACGCGGTGCTGTTCATCCACCCGCAGAGCACGCCGCAACTGGCCAGCCGCTTCAAGGGCAACGGCTGGATGGCCAATACGGTCGGCAATCCACTGGATACCACCATCGCATTGCAGCACCTGATTTACGAAGGGGTGCTGGACAAATATCCGGGCCTGAAGGTGATCGCGGCGCACGGCGGCGGCTACCTCGGTTCCTACGCGCCGCGCATGGACCATTCGTGCTTTGTCTCGCCGGCCGGCTGCAATCCGGACATCGTGCTGAAAAAGAAGCCGACCGAATACCTCAAGCAATTGCACTTCGATGCACTGGTATTTACTTCCGAAGCCTTGCGCCATCTGGTGGCCCAGGTCGGCTCCAGCCAGATCATGGTCGGCACCGACTGCCCGATTCCCTGGGAGCAGCATCCGGTCGAGCACATCATGGGCACGGCCTCGCTCTCGGCCGCGCAAAAAGCGGCGATCCTCGGCGGCAATGCCGCCAAGCTGCTGCGTATCAAGGAAATCTGATTTGCCGATCCGCCGCATTCGTGCGGCGCAATTGCCCCGGGTGCGACAATCGGCGCGCCGTATTCATAAGCACTGTTGCGGTTAGACCCGCGGCGGTGCGTAACAAAAGCCTGAAATCAAGGAGACAAAGATGACCAATCGCAGAAATTTCGTCAAGGGCGCGGCTGCTTCCGGTATCACGTTTTGCGGCTGCAACATGTTCGAGACCGCGCATGCGCAAATGCCCGGCGGTGCCGCCCTGGCCGATGCCCGGGAAGGCGGCCACGACAACGGCGACAACCCGGCGCTGAAATACAAGCACCCCAAGCTGGGCACCAAGCGCAAGAGCGAAATGATCAACGGCAAGCGGGTGAAGGCGATCGATACCCACGCCCACTGCTTTTTCCGCGAGACGGTGAAAATGGCCGGCCCCGGCGTTTCGGTGAACGCGGCGGTCAAGGGCGGCCCGCAGTTCTACATCCTGCCGGCCACCGATACCGATGCGGTGAACGACCGCCTGGCCTATATGGATGCCAAAGGCGTCGACATGGAAGTGTTGTCGATCAATCCCTTCTGGTACAACAAGAATCGCGATATCGCCACCGAAATTGTCAACATCCACAATGCCAAGCTCTCCGAGCTGTGCGAGGCACACCCGAAGCGCTTCACCGCCTTTTGCTCGCTGGCCCTGCAATACCCGGACCTCGCGGTGGAGCAACTGACCAAGGCGATGAAAATGCCCGGCATGCGCGGCGCGGCAGTCGGCGCCACCGTGCTGCAGACGGACTTTTCCGATCCCAAGTTCCATCCGGTGTGGGCCAAGGCAGAAGAATTGGGCGCGGTACTGTTCATGCACCCGCAAAGCACGCCGCAACTGGCGGCCCGCTTCAAGGGCAACGGCTGGGTTTCCAACACCATCGGCAATCCGCTGGACACCACCATCGCGCTGGAAAAACTGATCTATGAGGGCACGCTGGACAAGTTTCCGGGCCTGAAGCTGATCGCCGCGCACGGCGGCGGCTTCCTGCCTTCCTACGCGCCGCGCATGGATCACTCCTGCTTCGTCTCGCCGACCAGCTGCAATCCGGACATCGTGCTGAAGAAAAAGCCGACTGAATACCTGAACCAGTTGTATTTCGACTCGCTGGTGTTCACGCCGGAAGCGCTGCGCCATCTGGTCGCGCAAGTCGGCGCCAGCCAGGTGGTGATCGGCACCGACAGCCCGATTCCCTGGGAAATCGCGCCGGTCGACCACGTCATGGCCACGCCGGGATTGAAGCCGGCGGAGCGCGCCGCCATCATCGGCGGCAATGCCGCCAAGCTGCTCAAGATCACCAATATTTGAGTTGCCGCCGTGGAAATAAAAAAGGGAGCTTCGGCTCCCTTTTTTATTCGGCGCCGGTTGTTCGAATCAGCAGCTGCCGACGCGGCGCCCCGACACCTGGCTTTGCATGCTCACCTGCTGACCGCCGAGGTTGGCGGAAGAAGTGATGGTGCCGGAGATGGACTCGGGCGCGAAACTCATATCGCCGCTGGCGTGCAAATTGAGGCTGCCCGCGCATTGCATGGTGAATTGAAGATTGTTGCCGGAAATCCTGCTCTTGCCATAGCTGCAGCCGGAGGCGCCGGGCGCCGACAGCTCGCCGAACAGCCGGCGCGGGTCGCGCGCGTCCTGCGCGCTCAGGCACTGGGTCTGTTTGACCGGGTCGGGCGCAAAGCCCGGGCTTGCTGCCACCAGGGAGTTGACGGTGATTTCCCACAAGCCGGGAGAGATGTCCTGGGCGCGGGCTGCGGTGCAGGCAAGGATGAACAAAGACAATGGGATCAGGCGTTGGCGCAT
>DATAZV010000417.1:0-2983 GCA_036271855.1 Burkholderiales bacterium | reverse complement strand
CGGCACCAGGCCGTAGATGTAGACCGCCACCACGGCATTGAGCAAAGCGGTCAGCAGGAACAGTTGCGGAATCGAAAAGCCGGCCTTGAGCACCGCCCCGGCGATCAGGCTGGAGGCAATCATGAAAAACGCATTGAGGATGTTGTTGGCGGCGATCACCCGCGCGCGATACGCCGGCTCGCAACGGGTCTGGATCAATGCGTACAGCGGCAC
The DNA here is from genome assembly GCA_036271855.1 of Burkholderiales bacterium. Classification (GTDB taxonomy): domain Bacteria; phylum Pseudomonadota; class Gammaproteobacteria; order Burkholderiales; family JAEUOS01; genus JAQGMJ01. Next base: position 2,770 of record DATAZV010000417.1, on the reverse strand, counting down.
CGAATAAAAGCCGCCGAACATCGCCAGCAGGAACAAATCGGCCAGCACGCGCCAGCTGGCGCCCTGCGCGAGAAATTCGCCGACGCCGATCAGCGCGGCCGGATGCATCGCATGGGTGGCGAAATACAGGTCGACCGCGAACACCGTCATGCCGATGGAACCGAAAGGCACCAGGCCGATTTCCACCTTGTGCCCGGAGAGCTTTTCGCACAGCAGCGAACCGGTGCCGATGCCCACCGAGAACACCGCCAGCAGCAAGGTGACGACGTTTTCATTGCCGCCCAGCACCGCCTTGGCAAAGGGCGAAAACGAGGTGAGGAAAGTGGCACCGAAAAACCACAGCCAGGAAATCCCCATCATCGACAGGAACACCGTGCGGTTGCCGCGCGCCAGCTTGAGGTTGTTCCAGGTCTCGGAAAACGGGTTCCAGTTCACCTTGAGTTGCGGATCGCTGGCGGGCGAAGCGGGAATTCGCCCCGCAACAACCCGCCCGGCAATCGCGATGGCCACGCAACAAGCCGCCACGTACACCGGCCCGCTGCCCTCGATTGCCGCCAGCACGCCGCCCACCATGGTGCCGATCAATATCGACACGAAGGTGCCCATTTCCACCAGGCCGTTGCCGCCGACCAGTTCATCCGGCCGCAGATGCTGCGGCAGGTAGGCGTATTTCACCGGGCCGAACACGGTCGAATGCAGGCCCATCAAAAACGTCGCCGCGTAAAGCAGCACCACCATGTGCAGCACAAAGCCCGCCGCGGCGATCAGCATGATCAGGATCTCCAGATCCTTCACCAGGCGGATCAGCGCCGACTTTTCCATCTTGTCGGCCAGCTGTCCGGCAGTCGCCGAAAAAAGCACGAATGGCGCGATGAATACCGCGCCGATCAGAAAAGCGGTGGTCTCAGGGTCGGCGCCACCATAGAGGGCGGCATGGTAAGTCACCAGGATGGTGAAGGCGAACTTCAGCAGGTTGTCGTTGCCGGCACCCAGGAACTGGGTCCAGAAAAACGGCCCGAAGCGGCGTTCCGCAAGCAGGCTGAACTGGCTCTTTTTGGGTTCCGCGCTCATGGCTGGTCTTTTTTTGACGGGTTCACTGCGCCGGGCCGATGGCACGGATTCAGCAGACTGCGTTGTAACACAACCCCGTTGCGGTTTCCCAGCCTCGCGGACAGACAGAGCATCGTGCATGGCAAATCTCCTTGGACACCCATCCTAAGAAGACTTGTGCAGGCGTGCAAACGACGCCTTCGGGGTAGCGGCGCGCGCTACTGCCGGTAGCGGTAGCGGCTCAGGCCGGCCAATTCTTGATGTAGCCCTTGAGCATGCGGTTCTCGAATGCCTGCTCTTCCAGCACGGCCTTGGCAACATCGTGGAAGGAGATCACGCCCATCACGGTGTCGCCCTCCATCACCGGCACATAACGCTGATGCCGTTGCAGCATCAGCACGCGCAATTCGTCGACCGCCATCTCCGGGACGGCCAAGGCCGGCGACGGGTCCATCACGTCGCCCACCTTGATTTCCGACATGGTCGGGGTCGGGCCGATGCGGTGCTCGTGCTGGCGCTTGGCCAGGACATTGATCACCTCGCGGAAGGTCAGCATGCCGGCCAGGCCGCCGCCCTCCATCACCAGCACCGAACCGATGTCATGTTCGGCCAGGGTCATCACCGCGTCCGACAGCAGGGTCGCCGGCGTCACGGTGTAGAGCGTGTTGCCCTTGATGCGCAGAATTTCCTTCACCAGCATGATCTTTTCTCCTATTCACCGGCCCGCCATCGGCGGCCGGCTATCAGGCCTGCTCCAGCCCTGCCCGTCTTCGGCCCGCTCCAGCTCAACACGACTTCGCCGCGCCTATTCCGCCTGCCAGACTTTGTAGCCGACCGCACCGGCATGCGCGTCGCGCGAGGCCGACTGCGCGCGGTCGATCAGGTCGTCGACGCTGGAAATCAGCGAATCCAAGGTGGCCACGCCCAGGTATACCTTGCACTCGTTGGCGGCCGCGCTTTTTGCCAGGCGCGCGGCCGCCTTTTCGGCAAATTCGGCATGGGTGTCGGTGCAGATCAGCACCAGTTGCGTCTCGCCGGTGCGGCATACCACGTCCTGCATGCGCGCGGTTTCGCGCATGGTGCGGGCGGTCTTGACGGCATCGCCCTCGAACTCGACCGCGATCACCGACAGCGCGGCGCCGCGCCGGCGCGCCGCCGCCCATTCGGTTTCCAGGCGGGTGCGGAAATAACGCGCGTTCGGCAGGCCGGTTTCGGCGTCGATGGCGGCGTTTTGCAGCAAATAACGGTAGGTCTCGGCCAGTTCGGAGGCAAAGCGCACCGCCGCCGTATTGCCCGGCGCGTCCAGGTCGAGTTTCAGGTCGACCGGAATTTCGCGCCCCAGCAGGCGGCTCCAGTCGCCGGCATGGCGGGCGATGTCGGCGGCCAGCACTGCCAGGTCGCGCGGCGCCAGGCCCAGACGGGCAGCGCGCTGCATGGCGTCGAACACCCCGCTTTCGGGATAGCGCGAAGCTAGGTTGGCCAAAGCCTCCCCGAGACGCACCGCTTGCCCCATCAGGTCCGCGCGATCGGCGACCAGTTGCGCGCCGACCGGCAATTTGGCGTGCCGGTCCAGCGCTGCCGCCACCGCCGAAGTCGGACCCCAGCTGGCCGGCGCCTGGCGCCAGGCCGGCGTGGCGTTGAGCCAGGCGGAAAGAAACACTTCCTCGCTCTTGGGCAGGGGAATGCGGGTGGCCACCGCGTGGGCGGCAATCGCCGAGAG
>DATAZV010000416.1:0-7105 GCA_036271855.1 Burkholderiales bacterium | reverse complement strand
CGAGATCTCCTATCTCGCCTGGGCGCTTTGCGAAAGCAATCTGACGCAGCCCGGCGAGCGCGATCTGCGCGGCCAGACCGCGCTCGTCAAGCGCCAACTGGTGCGCGCCGCCCTGGCCGCCTGCGACGCCATCTGGTCGGTGGACCCGCGCGCCCGCATCCTGCATACCGATCCCCTGATCCATATCGCCGCGCCCGTCGGGCGGCCCGACCTCGACGCTGTCGCTGCACGCCAGCGCGAGCAGCAGTTCGACGCCTGGGACATGCTCAGCGGACGCGCCGCGCCGGAGCTGGGCGGGGCCCCGCGTTATCTCGACCTGCTCGGCTTGAACTATTTCCCCGGCAACCAATGGGAACTGGGTAGCGGCCGGCCCCTCGCCTGGCACTTGCGGGATGCGCGCCGCGCCGATCTCTCGGACCTGCTGGCCGAGGCGCACTATCGCTACGGCCGCCCCCTGATGATTGCCGAGACCGGACACACCGGCATCGGCCGCGGTGCCTGGATACGGGAAATCGCCGATCAGGTGCGCCAGGCGCTGCAACGCGGCGTTCCGGTCCAGGGTGTCTGCCTCTACGCGGTGGTGGATCGGCCCGACTGGAACAACCCCTCGCATTGGCACGGGGCCGGGCTATGGGACTTTGAAACCACCAGTGACGGCAATTTCGAACGCCGCCTCAATCAGGCGTACGCCGCCGACTTGCGGGCAGCCCAGCAAAACCTGGGGGAGCAACTGCGCCTGGCCGATGTGCTGCAGCGGGGGGCGGCAGCGGCGACGCGGCCGGCACTCACCGGCCAGCGCCAAGCCGCGTTGCGCAACGCGGGCCGTGCGACGATGGCCGGCGCCCACCTGGGCCGCGCCTGAACCTTCACTAGGGCGGGCCGGAAAAATCCGCGGCAAAGGGTGTGACGCCGCGGTGCAGGGCGTGATGGGCAATCAGGAAGGCGGCGGCATTCCAGCTCTGGCCTTCCATCCCGCTGGCCACATGACTTTGGCCATGCAGCCATTCGGTAAAGCGCCATTCATCCAGTGCGTTGGCGCGCGCCAGGGCCGTCAATGCCGACCAGCCTTCGGCGTACCGCGCGGCCGCGGCCAGCGCACAGGCCCAGAAGCCGCCGACAAAGGGCCAGATGCCGCCGTTATGGTATTGCCAGGCGAAATTCTGCTGATGGCGCGACATATAGGGCCGCCAGAGAGAGCTGGCTTCGAGTATCGGATCGCAAACCACGCGTACCGGGAAAGGATCATCCACCCGGCGCACGTGCAAGGCGTCCAGCACCCGCGCGGCAGCCGGCGCGTCGGCCAGGCCGAACAGCAGCGCCAGCAGGTTGCCGAACACGTCCCCCTCGTCGCCGACAAAAGAAAAATTCACGAACGATAAATAGAGTTCTCGATGCTGTGCCTGTTCGATCGCATAGCCGGCCAGCAGGCGCGCGCGCCGGTACGGCGCAAGGTCGGCGGAAAAGGGATGGAACAACTGGTTGAAATTAAGCAGCGTGGCGGCCATTTGCGGCTGCGCATAGCGCCGCTTGACGTCGTACCACAGCGCATTGGTGTAAAGAACGAAACCGGAGCGCGGCATGATGTCGGCCCAGTCGCTGGCCTCGTTCTGCTGCAGCAGAAAGAAACGCTGGTGTTCCTGCGCACCCAGCCAGGCCAGCGCCTGCCCGATGCGCGGCGCGTGGCGGGCGCGCAAGCCGAGCGCGGGCTGGCGCCGGTCGAGGAAATCCAGCGCCAGCAGCCACCACAGGGTTGCGTCGATGCAGCCGAGGTACCAGAAGTCCGCCTCATTGCTTTCGGTGTCGACGAATTTCGGAATCTGCCCGTTGGGCGCCTGATGCGCGGCCAGAGTGTCCAGGCTGAGCGGCGCCAGGCGCTGCAGTTCGGCATCGCCCGACAATGCCATGCCAATGGCGCAGATCGCCGCGTCGCGGCCGAAGATCGCCGTATAGCCGCGTTCATGCGCCTGCGCCGTCGGGCGCGCCGCCAGCACGCCATGCGGGCTCTGGTTTTCGTGCAACAGCGCCACCGAGCGGCGGCGGCATTCTTCTATCAGCGCCGCGTCGGCCGGCGGCAGGGCGTTGGTCACAGGATTCACTGCGCAGCCGCTATTCGGTCCCCAGATCGCCCTCATCATATACGAGGACGGCGACCGGAAAATCCGCACACGCCTGCGCCACTCGAAGTGCGCCATCCTCCGGCACCATCGCGGCGCCGGTGAATCCGTGGCGCACCGCCGTACCGGGCGCGAGAAAAGGCAGGGCCACGCGCGTATCTTTCCACGCTTCCTCGCCGCACGGCAGGCTGTTGCCGTTGCCGGTGAGTGCGGCGTACAGCCGCGGCGCGATCACCACCACCCCCTGGCCCTGATGGCGGCGCGCATACGCAACCACATGCTCTGCCCGCCTGCCTTCGATCAAAAGCGCGGTATAGGCGCCGTCGCGGAACAAGCCTTCACGCTCACGGCGCAGGCTCAGCATGCGCCAGGTGACATAGAGCTTGGCCAGACCGTCGGCGGGCGTCTCGATCAGCTGGCGCAACTCCTCGCCGCTCAGAAACCCATCCCGCGCCACCGCACGCAGGCGCGTCAGCGCGGCGCGGCGTATGCCGTAATCCACCGGCCGGCGATTGTCCGGATCGACCAGGGAAAAATCCCATATCTCGTTGCCCTGGTAGATATCCGGCATGCCGGGCGAGCTCAGCTTGAGCGCCACCATCGACAGGCTGTTGTACAGCCCTAGGCGCGCCAGCGGACTGAGCACGGTGCGGAATTTTTCCAGGAACAGATTGCGCTTGCGGCTTGACAACAGGGCGCGCACGAAGTCGACGGTGGCTTCCTCATAGGCCTGGTTCGGGCTGATCCAGCTGGTCTCGGCCTTGGCTTCGCGCAGCGCCTTGATCATGTACTGCTCGATGCGCGTGCAATAGGCCTCCAGTTCTCCCTTGCCGATCTCACCGTCGGGAAAACTGCCGAGCAGCACCTGGTAGAGCAGGTATTCGTCGTTGCGCGAAGGCGCGGCCATGCCGGCGAGTTCGCGCTTTTTGCTGCGGTTGGTCCGGCTCCAGCGCCGCAACTGCAGGCGCCACAAGGCCGGCATCTCGGAAAGCACATCGATGCGCGCCCGCACGTCCTCCGAGCGCTTGTTGTCATGGGTGGAGCTTGCCAGCATGGCATGCGGCCAGTCGCGCAAACGCTCGATGTTGGCGTTGTGAAAGCTCTTCACCGGAATGCCATAGACCACCGGGTCGGCACCGACGTCGTTGAGGGAGACCAGCCGGTTGTAAATGTAGAAGCTGGTGTCTTCGATGCCCTTGGCCATCACCGGAGAGGTCACCTGCTGCACCTTGGCGGCGAACAAGCGTATTGCCGCCGCCGCTTCCGGCGTGCAGCCGGGCGGCGCCTCGCACAGCAGCATGGCGCGGACAAAGTCGAATACCGTGCCGTCAGCCGCGCTGCTGCGGCGCCGCGCGCCCGCCACCGCCCATTCGATGTAGCGCCGGTCCACTTCCGACACCGCGTCCGATATATAGGTGCGATACACCGGAAAGCAGGCAATCACCTCGGCCAGCGCCTGGCGCAGTGATGTGAAGGTGTAGTCGCGGGTGCGGCGATCGGCGCGCGCGATCCGCCACAACTGGTTGGCAAGCACGGTCAATTCACTGGCCAGCAAATCGCGCAGCACCACGCGGCGCGCGCGATAAGCCACTTCGGCAAACTCCGGTGCATCGCCGGCGAAGGCCTGGTAGGCCCGCGTCATCTTCGATTCGGAATCGGTGTCGACGAACACGCCATTGAGCAGGTTGGCGTAGCGATAGCCGGTATCGCCGTGCACCGCCCAGGATTCCGGCAGGCGCTCGAACGGGGCGATGATTTTCTCGATCACCACGTAGAGCGGCTTGGCCGGCGCCGCGCTGCCATTGCCGGCCTGTCCCGACTGCCGCCTGAAATGCGCCTGCAGCACCTCGAAATAGGCGCCCGGATCACGCAGCCCGTCCGGATGGTCGATGCGCAGGCCCTGCACATCGCCGCGCGCCACCAGCTCGAAAATGAAACGGTGGGTCGCCTCGAAGGCGGAACGGTTTTCCATCCGCAAGGCGGCGAGATGGTTGACGTCGAAAAAGCGCCGGTAATTAACCTCGTCGGCCGCCACCCGCCAGTACGACAGGCGATAGCCCTGGGCCTCGAGCAATTCGTGCATGGCATCGAAGCTGCCGTCCGCGCCGTTGAATTTCTTCACCGCGCGCGCAATCGCTTCGGCCAGCGGCGGATGCTGCCCCACCAGCACGGCCAGGCGTTGTTTCAGCGTTTCCTTTTCGCTGTTCCTGCGTGCGGCCTGCAAGGCATCGCGCTCGTCGCGGCGCGGCAGGTTGAGAAACAGCAGCCCCAGGCCGCCCAATTCGGCCACCGCCGCCGGCGGCAAGCTTGCGAGCACGGTCTCGTCGGCCGCGTGATCGAGAATCTCAACGTAGGTACGGGGGTCGACCGGGAAGCGATGGTCGTAGTAGTCGATGCGAAAGGCGCCCTGCGCGCCATCGAAACTCAGATTGATCTCGCCGCGTTCGAGCACCAGGCCGTAATGGTCGCCCAGCACCGGCAACAGGATGCGGTGCTGCAGGTCCGGGCTCGCGGGCAGCCAGTCGATATCGAAGAACTCCGCATAGGCCGACGACTGGCCGTTTTCCAGTACATCCAGCCACCAGGCATTGTCGCCACCGAGTACGCCCATGTGATTGGGCACGACATCGGCAATTTGCCCCATGCCGTGCGCTTTGAGCGCTGCGCAAAAGACCGCGAAGTCCTCAGGCGTGCCGATTTCCGGGTTGAAACTGCCGTGGTCGATGATGTCGTAGCCATGCATGCTGTTCGGCCGCGCGCGCAGGTAGGGCGAGCAATAGACGTCGCTCACCCCCAGGTCGGCAAGGTACGGGACGATGGCGGCGGCCGCGCGAAAGTTGAAGTCGCGGTTCAGCTGCAATCGGTAGGTCGCCCGCGGTATGCGCGCGCCACCGGCCGGCGGTGCGGGGACGCTCATGCGCCGCGCCCTTGCAGAATCCACGCGACCGACCAGGGCGGCGCGTGGCCGCCCTGCTCTTCCGCGTAGCTGGCATAGATCACCTGGCCCGCCGGCCGCGCAAGACCGTCGATCGCCGTGCCGGAAAAATTGCCGACCAGGTGCAGGCGGGCGCCATCGCTGAAACGCCAGCTGACCCGCAAACCGGAACGGCCGACCACCTCGAAGCCGGAATTGCCCTCGACACCCGCCAGGCGTGGCATCAAATGCGTTGCCCGCAAGTGCAACAGTTCGCGATACAACTCAAGCCATTCCTTGTGGCCGGGCTCGCCGGCTTCGGACCAGACCAGCCGGGATTGCTCGAAAGTCTCTAACGCGTTCGGGTCGGGAATTGCCGCGCGCACCGCTGGGTCCCTGAATTTTTCGAAACGGCCGAACTCGTTGCGCCGCCCCTCACGCACGGCATCGGCAAGCTCGGGACCGAAGTCGCAAAAAAACAGGAAGGGCGAGGACGAGCCGAACTCCTCGCCCATGAACAGCATCGGGATATGCGGCGATAGCAGCAGCACGGCCACCATCGCACGCAACGGCGCGAGTGGCGCCAGCATGCCGATACGCTCACCCATGGCGCGGTTTCCCACCTGGTCATGGGTCTGCAGGAAGGAAATGAAGGCGCTTGCGGGCAGGTGGGCGCTGGGCTCGCCGCGTAGCACGCCGTCGCGGGTGGCCGAAGCCTCACCTTGATAGCCGAAGCCTTCGGCGAGGCTGCGGCCCAGGTACCAAAGTGGACGCTCGGCGTAGTCGATGTAGTAGCCGTCGCGCTCGTTGGTGGTCAGGACATGCACGGCATGGTGCAGGTCGTCGTTCCATTGCCCGCTGGCGCGCAGCGGCAGGCTGTCGATGCCGCGTTCCAGGTGGCGGGCCTCGTTTTTGTCGTTCTCCAGTACCAGGTGCACCTGGCGCCGCGCCCCGGGCCCCTTGCGTACGGCAGCGCCGAGCTCGGCGATGAAGCCGGGTTTGGAACGATCGATGATCGCGTGCACCGCGTCCAGGCGCAGGCCGTCGAGATGGTATTCCTCGATCCAGTAAAGCGCGTTGTGGATAAAGAAGCTGCGCACCATCTCGCTGTGCCCGGCGTCGAAATTCAACGCCGCGCCCCACGGCGTATGCACTTCCGGGTTGAAGAATTGCGGGGCATAGACGTGCAGGTAGTTGCCGTCCGGCCCGAAATGGTTGTAGACCACATCCATCAGCACCATCAGCCCGCGCGCATGCGCGGCGGCGACCAGCCGCTTCAGGTCTTCCGGCCTGCCGTAGCTGGCGTCCGGCGCAAACGGCAGCACGCCGTCGTAGCCCCAGTTGCGCTTGCCGGGAAAATCGGCCACCGGCATCAGTTCCACCGCGGTAATGCCGAGGTCGGCCAGGTAGTCCAGGCGCGACTCGACCCCCGCGAAGCCGCCCTGCTCGGTGAACGTGCCTATGTGCAGTTCATAGATCACCGCTTCGTGCCAGGGCCGCCCGCGCCATTGCGCGTCCGGCCATTCGAAGGCGCGCGGATCGACCACCATCGATGGCGCGTGGATATCGTCTGGGTTGCAGCGCGATGCCGGATCTGGCACGCTGATCTGGTCGTCGATACGAAACGCATAGCGGGTGCCGGCCGGCGCATCGCGCAATACCAGTTCGAACCAGCCCTCCTCCAGCGCATGCATCGGACGCGGCTGCTGGCTGCTCTTCATCCCGAGTTCGAGTTCGACTTTTTTTGCCGCCGGCGCCCACAGGCGAAAGCAGGTGCTGCCGTCCTCGCCCAGTTGTGCGCCAAACGGCATTGCATGGGCCAGCCTCACAGCATCTCCCCTCCCTGGAGCAGCACCACCAGGGAGCGGCCCTGCAGCGGGTAAGTGCTGCCGGCGGCATGATGCTGATAGGGCGCGCCGCCGTCTTCGTAAGAAGTGTCGATCTGGCGCATCCAGGCGTTCGAGCCGTCGAACGACGGCAGGCTGAATTCGATGGCGTCGTGGTGGGCGTTGAACAGCACCAGGAAGGTATCGTCCTGCACCGGGCGGCCCCGTTCGTCCGTCTCGCGCAGGTCGCG
>DATAZV010000415.1:0-8866 GCA_036271855.1 Burkholderiales bacterium | reverse complement strand
TCGACGCACCATATAGATATGAAGCAAGGCTCGAAAGCGTCCCCTACTCCTTAGTACGGATTCCCACCGGCCCGGCCGACAGCTTGACGCGCTGCTTGGTATCCACCAGCTTGTCGCCTACGCGCCTGAGCACTTGCAGCTCGTTCGCCTCCTTGTTTTGTATCAACAGGGTCTTGCTGTCGGCGGAAAAAGCCGCCCCCTGGGTCCAGACGCCGCTTGGCACCTGCGAGAGGTAGACCAGCTTTTGCCCCACCACCTTGAACAGCTTGACCACGCCCAGGGCGTTGTAGAAGGGCGAATTGATCGGCTTGTTGCTGCCGTTGGTGACGCACACCGCCACATACTTGTTGTCCGGCGACAGCGCGATGCCTTCCGGCCCCTGCCCGACACTCACCGTTTCCACCACCCGCGGCGGCACCACCTTGGTGTCGATCAGGCTGATGGTATCGGCGTCGCCCTGGTTCATGCCCAAATTGGCCATCACCGCGAACTCGCTGGTGCTGGCAAAGTGGATGCCGTAAGGCCGCTGGCCGGCGAACATGTCGCGCTTGATGTACTCCACCTTGGTCTGCTCGATCGCCAGCACCGAAATGCGATGGTCGCCATCGCGCGTCACCAATGCCATCTGGCCGTCCGGGCTGATGGCGATGCCCGAGGGACCGGACTTCGGATTGCCGAGCTCGATCTTGCCCAGCGCCGTCAGCGTCTTGCCCTCGATGGCGAACACCGACACCGTGCCCTCCTCACGGTTGGCCACCAGAGCCATATTGCCCTTGGCCGAGATGCTCACCCCCGCCGGCCCCAGCCCGGTTTCCACCGTCGCGATCACCGCCGGCGGGCTGGCCTTGAGGTCGATCACCGACATCTGGTTGTTCGGCATGGTCTTGGTCGGATCGGCCGGGTTGATCTTCTGGTTCGCCGTCACCAGCGCCAGGCTCTCGTCCGGGGTGATCGCCACCGACTGCGGCGGCCCGACAATCGAAGCCGGCGCCGCGAACTCGGCCACCAGCCGCGGCGGCTTGCCGCTGTGGGTGGGCGCGAGGTCGATCACCGCCACCGTATCCTTGCCGTCCGGGTGGACCTTGGCCACCCCATTGACCAGGGTCACCTTGCCGTCGTTGGCTGACACCGCCAGCTCGGCATGGCTGGTCTGGACCAGCCCGGCGGCGAGCCAGGCAAACGCCAGCGCGTGGCGGGCGAGTTTTTTGTTCATTCGGGTCTCCTCATTTGGTCCTGCTTGTAGTTTCACGTGAAACACCCGGCGCAGCGCACGGCTCGCGCCAAAGCTTTTGTTTTGAATCAGCAGCGGCGCCATGCAAACATCGACAACCCCCTGGCGCGCAGGCGCCATCATCCGCCAACAGCGCGCGGCGCGCCAGTGTGGCGGCACAAAAAACGCCGTATTCAGACGACAAGCCCCGTATACTTCGCCTCTGCCGTTTTCCCTGATGCAGTCCAAGCCCTGGCGCTTGACGCTTTATCCCACCATGAGTCTGTTGCGCAAATTCTTCGGCCCCGCCGCCGTCATCGTCCCCGCCCCTGTCCTGGCGCCCGAACCTCCCGCGCCGCTGGACGACAGCGAACCCCGCCTGGCCGAAGCGCTGGCGATGGGTGTCGGACCGGAGCGCGAAGCCACCCTGCTGGACCTGGCCGGCAGGTCGCGCATCGCTGCCGTGCGCCTGAAAGCCGCCGGTGCCCTGAGCAGCCACGAATCCTGGCAAAGCCTGCTCAACAGCGCGCAAGACCGCGACCGCCGGGTCTGGAAGCTGATGAAAGACCGCCTGGCCGGCGTACGCCAACAGGAGCGCGCCCAAGCCGAGCGCGGCGCCATCATCGCCGGCCTGGAACAGGTCCTGGCCAAACGCCCGGTCGACCTGGTGCGCCTGGTGGACCTCGACAAGCGCTGGGAACTCATTCAATCCGTTATCGAAGCTGGGCCTCTGGCCGATGTCAGAGCGAAAGTAAGCACTCGCATTGAAAACGAGCAAAAGGCCCAGTTCGAACTGCGCCGGATCATCGCCTCCGCCAGCGCGGGCGAAACCCAGGTGCGCGAACCGGGCGCCGACCCCGCCGCCCTGGAGAACGAAGCCGCCGCCCTGAACACCCTGCTGGCCGGCATCGACCCCGCCGACGCCCCGCCCGCGCAATTGCACGAAGCCCAGGGCCGGGTCTCGGCCTTCAACGATGCGCTGCTCACCGCCAAGCAGGATCAGCAGCAATTCGAAACCGGCCGCGTGCATGCGCGCGAGATGCTGGGCCAGCTCGAACGCCTGGAAGCCGCCTCCTTCGAGCTGTGCCAGAACCTCGAAGCGGACTGGGCCAAGGCCACCTTGGGCAACAGCGCCGAAGACGAAGAACTGAAGCAGCGCTTCGCCACCGGCATCGCCACCCTGAAGGCGCCGCACGCCGAAGCCGAAGCGAAAGCGCGCGAAAAAGCGCAACGCCAGGGCGCCGACAAAAAGCAGATACAGGAACGCCTGCGCCAGCTGATCACCGAAACCGAAGCCGCGCTTGAGCAAGGCGCCGCCGCCATCGCCATCAAGCTGAACGACGAAATGCGCGTGCTGCGCAACCAGGTCGGGCAGCTCTCGCCGGGCTGGAAGTCGCGCCTCTCCATCGCCGAAAAACAGGTCGCCAAGCTGCGCGGCTGGCAGCGCTACACCGGCGAAAAGCTGCGCGAAGAACTGATCAACGCCGCCGAAAAGCTGAAGGAAAGCCACCTCACGCCGGACCTCCTGGGCAAGGAAATCACCCTGGTGCAGGACGAGTGGAAAAAGCTCGACACCCAGCAGGAAGGCGGCGCGCCCAAGCCCCTGTGGGAACGTTTTCACGCCGCCACCAGCGCCGCCTACGAGCGCGTCAAGGTCTACCGCGAGCAGCAGGCCAAGGAACGCGAAGTCAATGCCGAAGCGCGCCGCGCGCTGATCGCCGAGGCCGAGCCGATCAGCCAGTTGTTCGCCGAAGGCGTCACTCCCAGCCCAGAGCATTGGAAGGCGCTGATCGGCCAGCGCGCCTCGCTGCACGACCGCTGGCATGCCGCCGGCCCGGTCAACCGCAACGAAATGAAAGAGCTGCAGGCGCAGTTCGCCAGCCACATGAAAGCGCTGGACGCCGCCAGCAACTTCGCCCGCAAGCAGGAGAAGGAACGCAAGTCCGCGCTGATCGCCGAAGTCGATGCCGCGCTCAGCGCCGCCATCGCCGCCGTCGAGGCGGCCGAAGCCGCACCGCCGGAACCGGCGCCCGCCGCCGCGCCGGAACGCGGCCGCAACGAGCGCAATGAGCGCGGGGCGGGACGCAACGAACGAGGCAATGAGCGCGGTGGACGCGGTGATCGCAACGAGCGCTCCAGCGAGCGCGGCGGCGAACGAAACAGCGACCGCCGCGGCCCGCCGAATCGCAACGCCAACGTCCCCGCCGCGCTGATCAACGCCATGCGCGTGGCCCAGGACGCGCAAAAGCGCTGGCAGGAAGAGCGCCACCCGATGCCCCTGCCGCGCAAGGAAGAGCAGCAGTTGTGGGAAGCCTTTCGCGCCAAGTGCTCGGCGATTTTCGCCCTGCGCGACGCCAAGCGTGAAGAGGAAAAAGGCAAGGCCGCCGCCCAGGAAGGCGCGCGCGCCCTGGTGCTCAACAACGTCTCCGCATTGGCCGAAGCCGGCGACGCGGTCGCCGCCGGCGCCCACCTGAACCAGCTCCTCACCGAGTGGAACGCGATGGAGCGCCCGGACAACGCCGCGCGCAAACGTTTCGACGACGGCGTGGCGCGTGCGCGCACCCGCATCGACCAGCTCAAGCGCGAAGCCGCCGCTGCCGTCGCCGGCAAGCTGCTCGCCTTCGACGCCGCGCTGTGCAGAATCGAACAGGCGCAAGCCGAAGGCGCCGCGGAGATCGACCTCGCCGCCGTCGCCGCGCAACAGGAAGAACTGGCGAAAGCGCTGTCGCGCCACAAGGGCCTGAAGGCGCGCGCCGAGCGCATCGTCAAGGGCGCAGCCGCGCCCGCCGAATGGGGCAAGCTGGTGCAGGCCGGCGGCCAGACCCGCCTCACCCTGCTGCTCGATCTCGAACTCACCCTGGGCGTCGAGTCGCCGCCCGAACTGGCGCAGGCGCGGCGCACCCGCCAGCTTGAGCGCCTGGCCGATGCGATGAAAAATCGCGCCGTCGCCAAGACCGCCGAAGAAATGCTCGACGCCCTGCTCGCCCTGCCCGCCGCGCCTTCGGAAAGCAACGTGGTGCGCCTGGCCGCCGTGGTGGCGCACCTGGAAAAGCCCAAGCGCTAGCCGGCCCGCCGCCGCAAAAAATCACACACTTTTACTTTACAGCGCGGCGCCAAGGAAACTAGACTCGCGCCGTTTTGTTGATGGCGGGATTTCCATGGGTTCAGCTTCGAGTGGTGACAGTTGCCGGTCTGAATTGACCGGCCGGGTTTAGTTTCTCAGGCGCTGAAGCACAGGTTTCCCCTGCTGCCGCCCGCTGGGACGCGGGAAGCGGCAGATCAAGCCGGGCGCCCGGGCAACAGCGCCCGCAAGCAGGCTTTCATTCTCACCTGTCACGGGCGGGCATCACGGCCGAAGCGGTCCATGGCATTGAATGCGATCGGCGCATGCACCTGCGCCCCGCACGCCTGCCGGAGGCAAGCAAGGAACCACGGGCGACGCTTGAAGCGGGCGCCCGTCCCCGAGGCTGGACTTTGCGGGACTTGAAAGCATGGCCAACTACAGGCAGTTCTTTCCCAGGCAGGTGGTCGACGCCGGCGGCAACCGCTGGGACTGGGCCTTGCTGCCGCTGGTGCTGGCGGCGCTGGTGCTGCTGGCCTATGCCGCGCGGCAGATGGGCACGCCCTACCAATTGGGCGAGACCCTGCCGCTGTCCCTGGAGCCGGCCTACCTGCCCTACTACCTGCTGCGCACCACCCTGCGCATGTTCATCGCGCTGGGCGCCTCCATCGTGTTCAGTTGCGTGTTCGCCGCCGTCGCGGTGAAATACCGGGTCGCCGAAAAGGTGCTGGTGCCGCTGCTGGACATCCTGCAGTCCATCCCCATCCTCGGCTTTTTGTCGATCACCGTCACCGCCTTTATCGCGCTGTTTCCCGGCAATTTGCTCGGCGTGGAGTGCGCGGCGATTTTCGCCATCTTCACTTCGCAAGCCTGGAACATGGCCTTCTCCGCCTATCAGGGCTTTCGTACCGTACCCGAGGAACTCACCGAGGCCGCCGCCGTATTCCAGCTCTCCGGCTGGCAGCGCTTCTGGCGTCTTGAACTGCCCTTCGCCATCCCCGGCCTGCTGTGGAACATGATGATGTCGATGTCCGGCGGCTGGTTTTTCGTCGTCGCCTCGGAAGCCATTTCGGTGTCGAACCAGAACATCAAGCTGCCCGGCATCGGCTCTTACATCGCGCTGGCGATCGAGCAGCGCGACCTGCACGCCATCGGCTATGCGATCGGCGCGATGCTCTTCGGCATCCTGCTCTACGACCAGTTGTTCTTCCGGCCCCTGCTGGCCTGGGCCGACAAGTTCCGCTTCGAGGACTCCGCCGGCGACACCGCGCAGACCTCCTGGCTGCTCAACTGGCTGCGGCGCACCGAGCGCACCCAGCAACTGGTGCAGGGCGCGGCCGACCTGCTGGAGCGCTCGTTTTCCTTCTGGCGCGTGCGCTACGACGGCACCTCGGTGCGCGCGCAACCCCACGCCGCCTCGCGCACCCCGGAACGGGTGTGGGACGCGCTGATCGCCGCCGCCGTGATCTATGCGCTCTGGACCCTGCTCAACTTCATCCACACCGAAGTCGGCTGGGCCGAGGTCGGCCACGTGGTCATGCTCGGCAGCTTCACCCTGGCGCGGGTGCTGGTGCTGATCTTCCTCGCCGCGCTGGTGTGGATCCCGGTCGGCGTGTGGATCGGCATGAACCCGCGCCTGGCCTCGCGCACCCAGGCGGTGGCGCAGTTTCTCGCCGCCTTTCCCGCCAACCTGATGTTCCCGGTGGCGGTGCTGGGTATCGTGCAATTCAGGCTCAATGTCGACATCTGGCTCTCGCCCTTGATGATCCTCGGCACCCAGTGGTACCTGTTGTTCAACGTGATTGCCGGCGCCTCCACCATCCCCACCGAGCTGCGCTACGCCGCGCAAAACTTCGGCCTCACCGGCTGGCTGAAGTGGCGGCGCTATTTGCTGCCGGCGATCTTTCCCAGCTTCGTGACAGGCGCAATCACGGCGACGGGAGGTTCGTGGAACGCCAGCATCGTCGCCGAGTACGTCACCTGGGGCCACACCACGCTCAAGGCCCACGGCATCGGCAGCTACATCGCCGAGATGACGGCCATCGGCGACTTTCCGCGCATCGCCCTGGGGATCGGCGTGATGTGCATCTTCGTCATGGGACTGAACCATTTCGTCTGGCGGCGGCTGTATCGCATGGCGGAAAGCGGTTTGCACTTCTGAGGGACAGGCAAAAGCGGAGCTTTCTTTTAAAAGAAAGCTCCGCTTTTGCCTGATTTTGAACGGCTTGAAATCACTGGCAAAGCCAGATGATTTCAAGAAGTAAAAGCAACGAAAAAGCAGGTCAACTGCGCCATTGCGTGGCAAAGAATGAGGAACGGATCATGAGCACCCCCATCGTTGAACTGAAGTCCGTCGGCAAGTCGTTCCACGCCGCCAGCGGCGGCGAGCGCGCGGTGTTGCACGGGGTGGATTTCACCTTGAGCGAAGGCGAGATCGTCGCGCTGCTGGGGCAGTCGGGCTGCGGCAAATCGACCATGCTGCGGGTGATCGCCGGGCTGATCCCGCCGGACGGCGGCCAGGTGCTGTTGCGCGGCATGCCGCTGTTCGGGCCGGCGCGCGGCGTCGCCATGGTGTTCCAGTCGTTCGCCCTGTTTCCCTGGCTCACCGTCCAAAAAAACGTCGAGCTGGGGCTGGAGGCGCAGGGCGTGCCGATGGCCGAGCGCGAGCGCCGCGCCGGCGCCGCCATCGAGATGATCGGCCTCTCCGGCTTCGAGGGCGCGCTGCCGCGCGAGCTTTCCGGCGGCATGCGCCAGCGCGTGGGCATCGCCCGCGCCCTGGTGCTGGAACCCGAGGTGCTGCTGATGGACGAGGCCTTTTCGGCGCTCGACGTGCTCACCGGCGAGCGCCTGCGCGAAGACATCCTCGACCTTTGGCAGGGCGGCAAGATCCCGACCAAGGCGATTTTGGTGGTGTCGCACAATATTGAAGAAGCCGTGACCATGGCCGACCGCATCCTGATCCTCGGCAGCGACCCCGGGCATATCCGCGCCGAGTTGCCGATCGCCCTGCCGCGCCCGCGCTCGGCCGAAAGCCCCGAGGTGCGCAGCCTGATCGACCAGGTGTATGGCCTGATGACCGCCGGCGGCGGCCGCCCGGGGCGCATGACGCAAAAGGAAATCAAGGTGAAACTGGGCGACCGCCTGCCCGAAGCCGACATCACGCGCATGGAAGGCGTGCTCGAAAGCCTGGCCGAGCCGCCCTTCTCCGGCCGCGCCGACCTGCCCAAGCTGGCCGCGGAGACCGAACTGATCGACGAGGAATTCCTCACCGTCTCCAATGCCCTGACCCTGCTCGACTTCGTGCAGCTGGACCACGGCGACATGCTGATCACCCCGACCGGCGAGCAATACGTGCGCGCCAGCAACCCGGAACGCCAGGCCCTGTTCGGCCGCCAGGTGGTCGAGCATGTGCCGCTGGTGGCCTACATCCGCCAGGGCCTGGAGCAGGACCCCTCCGGCGACCTGCCGCGCGGCCTGTTCCTGCGCCTGTTGCGCTACACCCTCAACGAGGAAGACGCCGAGCGCGCCCTGCGGGTGGCGATCGAATGGGGGCGCTATGGCAATGTCTTCGAATACGACTTCAACACCGGGGTGATCCGCATGGCGGAAGACGCCAGTACCGAACCCACTTGAGGCGAACCCACCTGAGGCCGGAACGAGCGCGCCAAAGCACGATAAGCGCACGATAAGCAGCACCCCCACAAGCCCCCGGCCGGGGGCTTTTTTTATGCAAACAAAGGGCGTAACGTAAGCCTCCGCCTACAGACCCGTCACAATGCGCCCCCCACAATGAAGCGCTTTTATAGCTGCTTCGATATCGACAACGGCGTGTTGCACGCCCGCCGGCCCGGCGCCCGGGCGCCCACCACAGGAGTAACACCATGGCCAAAAAGACCAAAGCCTCCAAGAGCACTGCCCGCAAGACCCCCGCCGCCGCCGCCGACACCGGCTCCATCGCCAGCCCCAAGCTGCACCTGAAGGGGCATGAAATCCAGGCCTTCGGCCACCTGATCAAGCTGCCCAACGCGCTTTCCGCCAAGGTCTGCGCCGCCAGCGTCGAGTTGCTGAACCAGACCCTGGCCGACACCATGACCCTGCGCGACCTGTACAAAAAGCACCACTGGCAGGTTTCCGGCCCCACTTTCAACCAGCTGCACCTGCTCTACGACAAGCACTACGAAGAGCAAGTCCTGCTGGTCGACCTGCTGGCCGAGCGCATCCAGGTGCTCGGCGGCCTCTCGCTCGCGATGGCCGCCGACATCGCCGAAACCACCATGATCCCGCGCCCGCCGAAGGGCCGCGAAGCCGCGCCGATGCAGCTCTCGCGCCTGCTCGAAGCCCACGAGATGATCATCCTCGAAGCGCGCTCCAACGCGAAAAAGACCGACGACATGGGCGACCTGGGCAGCAACGACATCCTTGTCAGCAACGTGCTGCGCACCAACGAGCTGCAGGCGTGGTTCCTGTCGGAGCACCTCGTCAATACGTCGCTGTCGGCTGCGGGGGGTTAAGGCGCGGCCTTCCCCAGCCTCGCCCGCCTCCCCGTTCGCCCTGAGCCTGTCGAAGGGCTGGTGCACTGCCTGCGTTTCGAACCG
>DATAZV010000414.1:0-23013 GCA_036271855.1 Burkholderiales bacterium | reverse complement strand
GCGAGGTGTCGTCCGAAGAATTGACGCGCGCCCTGCTGGCGCGCATCGAGCGCCTCGACGGCGGGCTGAATGCCTTTTTGCTGGCGACGCCGGAGCACGCGCTGAAGGCGGCGCGCCAGGCGGATGCGGAAATCGGCCGTGGCGGCTATCGCGGAGCGCTGCATGGTGTGCCCTACGCCGCGAAAGACATTTTCGACGTCGAAGGCCTGCCAACCACCTGCCACTCGGCAATCCGCCGCGACCACGTGGCACAAGCCGACGCTGAAGTGATCACGCTGCTGAACGATGCCGGCGCGGTGCTGCTGGGCAAGACCGCGCTGCACGAGTTCGCCACCGGCGGCCCGTCCTTCGATTTGCCGTGGCCGCCGGCGCGCAACCCATGGAACCGTGAGGTGCACCCGGGCGGCTCGTCCAGCGGCTCCGGCGCGGCATTGGCCGCCGGCCTGGTGCCGTTTGCGCTGGGTACCGACACCGGCGGCTCGATCCGCCACCCGGCTTCGGCCTGCGGGGTGGTGGGGATGAAGCCGACTTACGGCGCGGTCAGCCTGCAGGGCGTGTTCCCCTTGTCGTCTTCGCTCGATCATGCCGGGCCGATGACGCGCGATGTAGCCGACAACGCCATCGCGCTGGCCGTGCTGCTGAGCCCCGAAGCCGCCAGCAAGATCGGTTGCGCGGTGGATTGCAACGCAAGCGACGCGCCCTTCCCGAACATCGGCGACGGCCTGGCGGGACTGACGGTGGGCGTGTTCGACGATTTTTACCGCGGCCCGGATGTGGATGCCGAGATCGCCGCCGCCACCGATGCCGCCGTGCGCTGCATCGCCGACCTCGGCGCGGTGGTCAAGCCCTTGCAGGTGTCGCCGCTGGCCACCTACAACAGTTGCGGGCGCATTTTGCTGCAAGCCGAATCGTGGGCCGTGCACGCCGACTGGCTGCGCGCGCGCCACGCCGAATACGGCGAGCGCGGCCGGCGCCGCCTGATGGCCGGTGCGCTGCTCTCCGCCGGCGATTACATCAAGGCGCAGCAATTGCGCGCATTCCTGGCGAACGAAATGCGCGAGGCGATGCGCGGCTGCGACCTCGCCGTCACCGCTTCCAGCCTGGTGTTCCCGGCGCGCATCGACGACGCGGCCGAAGTGGAGCGCACCTACGACCGCGCCGCGCGCATGCCCTTCAACTTGAGCGGCGCGCCGGCGCTGTCGCTGCCCATCGGCTTTTCCAAAGCAGGCCTGCCGATCGGCTTGCAGGTGGTCGGCCACCCCTGGGGCGAGGCGACGGTGTATCGCGCCGCGCTGGCACTTGAAGGCGTGCTGCAACTCGGCGGCCGCCATCCGCCGCAATTCCAATAATCCTCTCGACCCCGAACCCCGATCAGCCTCATGCCCGAACCGCGCGAACGCATAGACTATTCCTCCCCCTTCCTGCGCCCGCCGCTCAAGCTGCCCGGCGGCGCACGCATGATCGTCTGGCCGGTGGTGAACATCGAGGAGTGGAGCATCCAGCGTGCCATGCCGCGCCATGTCTCGCCGCCGCCGGGAGGCAACACCGGCGCGATTCCCGACGTGCCGAACTGGGCCTGGCACGAGTACGGCATGCGCGTGGGGATCTGGCGCCTGCTGGAGACTTTCGAACGCCTGCGGATCAAGCCTACCGTCTCGATCAATGCCAAGGTCTGCGAGACCGCGCCGGTGGTGGCCCGCGCGCTGGCGGATGCCGGCTGGGAATTCATGGCGCATTGCTATGAGCAGATGTCGATCCACGCGGTGAAGGACCAGCCGGCGATGATCAAGCAGTCGCTCGACGTGCTGGAGTCTTTCCTCGGCAAGCGCCCGAATGGCTGGCTCGGCCCGGGCCGCACCCAGACCTTCGACACGCTGGATTACGTGAAAGCCGCCGGCTGCACCTGGTTCGGCGACTGGATTCTCGACGACCAGCCACTGTGGGTGAAGACCGCGCACGGGCCGCTGGTGTCGCTGCCCTATTCGGTGGAGCTGAACGACATCACCGTGATGGTCAGCGGCCAGCACGAGTCGGACGTGCTGCAAAAGCGCGCCTTCGATGCTTTCGATACGCTTTACGCCGAGTCGGAAAAATCCGTGCGGGTGATGGCGATCGGCTTTCATCCCTACATTACCGGCGCGGCGCACCGCATCAAATATCTGGCGCCGGTGTTCGAATACTTTGCCCGGCATCCGGGCGTGGTGTTCTGGAACGGGCAGCAGATCTGCGACTGGTTTGTCGGCCAGCAGCCGCAGCCGGTATAAGTTGTTTACATAAATTTCCTCAATGGGTTGCCGCCCCCTTTGGCGGTTTTTTGTCGGGACACTCCATGAAATTTTCATCCATCAGCCAAACCCTGTTGTTACTCGCTGCCTGTGCCTTGGGCGGCGCGGCGCATGCGCAGGCCTATCCTTCCAAGCCGATACGCATCGTCGTGCCTTTCGGCCCCGGCGGCTCGGGCGACATCTCCGCACGCGCCTTCGCGCAGTACCTCGAAACCCAGAGCAAGCAGACGGTGCTGATCGACAACAAGCCTGGCGCCAACGGCATCATCGGCACCGAGCTGGTGAAGACCTCGCCGCCGGACGGCTACACCATCGAGCTGATCACCAACACCACCCACGCGGCCAACCTGAGCCTGTACAAGAAGGTGCCGTACGACCCGGTGAAGGACTTCGAATACATCGGCCTGTTCGGCACCTTCGGCTCGGTGGCCACGGTAGTGGCGGGCAAGGGCATCAACTCAATTGCTGATTTGGTCAAATACTCCAAGGCGAATCCCGGCAAAACCTTCTTCGGCTATTACAACTCTGCCTCGCAGATGACCGCCGAGCTGTTCCGCTCCCGCTCCGGCGCCGACCTCACCGGGGTGTCGTACAAGGCTATCGGCAACGCCATCACCGACCTGATGGGCGGGCAGATCCAGGTGCTGTTTCTCGAATACCTGCCGGCGCTGCCGCAGCTCGAAGGCGGCAAGGTGATCGGCCTGGGCGTCACCGGCCCGACCCGCTACAAGGCCTGGCCGAACATCCCGGCCCTGGCCGAAACCTACCCCGGCTTCGAGCTGACCGCCTACCTGGGCCTGGCCGCGCCCGCGCATACGCCGCCGGAGGCTCTCGACTACCTCAACGGCCTGATGGTCAAGGTGATGCAGGACCCGGTGGGCCGCGCGCAATTCGAGAAGCTGGGCCTGGCGATCAAGCCGATGTCGCGCCCCGAGTTCCGCACCTTCGCCGCCAGCGAAGTGCAGCGCTGGCGCGAATACGTGAAGATTTCCGGCATCCAGCCTGAATAGGCAGAGTAAACCCCCCGACGCCGGCCGCGCCGCGGCCGGAACCCTGATCGGGGCTACAATCGCTTTTTACGCGTAACTACACGCATCATGGCCGAACGCTCTCCGGAAAAATCAAATGCCGAGCCCTGCTACTGCGGGCTGACCCGGCGCGCCTCGCGCGCGCTGACCGAACTCTATGAGCGCGAACTGGCGCCTTACGGCATCACCCTGCCGCAGTTTTCGCTGATGCGCGCCGCCGCCAATTCCGGCCCGCTGGGCATCACCGAGCTGGCGGCGTACCTGAACCTGGACCGCACGACCCTGGGGCGCAACCTCAAGCTGCTGGAGGCGCAGGGCCTGGTGGTATTCGTCGCCAACGAGCAGGACCAACGCGAGCGCCTGGTGACACTGACGCGCAGCGGCGCCAGGGTGTCGAAGGAAGCGCTGGCCGCGTGGCAGGCGGCGCAAGCGCTGATCCGGCGCAATATCGGCAAACAAAAGCTCGCCGCCCTGGAACAGCTGGTGGCGGAGATCGACGCGCTGGCGGCGTAAGCCGCGCCCTTTGTTTACTGCTCCAGCTTGAGGTTGGAGTCCTTGATCACCTTGCCCCACTTGGCGATTTCGGCGCGCACGTAGGCGGCATACTCGTCCGGCCCGGCGGCATCGACCTCGTAGCCCTGGCTGATGGAGTCGTTCTTGATCACCGGCGAAGCGAGGATTTTTGCCGTCTCGGCGGCCAGGCGCGCGATGATGGGTTTGGGCGTGCCCGCTGGAACGAACAGGCCGTTCCAGCCTGAGGCTTCGACCCCCGGCAACCCGGCTTCGCCCAGGGTCGGCACATCGGGGATGATCGCCAGGCGTTTCGACGATGCCACGCCGAGTGCGCGCAGCTTGCCGGCGACGATGTGCTGGCGCACCACCACCGGCGAGAGGTAGGCCGTCATCACGTGGCCGGCCAGCAGGTCGGGCAGTTCGGCGCCGATCGCCTTGTAGGGAATCTCGCGCGAGCCGATGCCGGCGCTCATCTTGAATTTCTCGCCTAGCAACTGGGTGATCGAGCCCTGCCCGCCGGAGGCGTTGGTCAGCAGATCGGGCTTGGCCTTGCCCAGCGCGATGTATTGCTTGAGGTCGTTCGCCGGCACCGAAGGGTGGACCACCATCACCAGCGGCGTGACGGTCAGGCGCGCCACCGGGACCAGCGCGTCATTCAGGCGGCAGCGGGTGTCCTTGCTGATCAGGTCGTTGAGCGAGTTGTTGATGTTCCCGTGCAGCAGGGTGTAGCCGTCGGCCGGGGCATGCGCCACTTCGCAGGCGCCGATGGCGCTGTTGGCGCCGGCGCGGTTGTCGATCACCACCGGCTGGCCCAGGGCTTCGGCCAGCAGCGGCGCGAACTGGCGAGCGAAGGCGTCGACCGCGCTGCCGGGCCCTGCCGGTTCGACCAGGCGGATCGGCTTGGCGGGCCAGGTCTGCGCCTGCGCGCCGAAGCCGGCGACGGCAAACAGCGCGACGGTGGCCGCGCGTACGAACTTGATCATGTCTGTCTCCCCATCGTGATGGTTGTTATGGATGCCGCGCTCAGGCCAGCAGGAACTGGCGCAGGATGCGGTTGTACTCCGCCTCATTCTGTACGTTGGCGATGTGCGCCGCATTGGCCACCGGCTGGTAACTCGCCCCCGGCACCTTCGCCGCCAGGCCGCGCATGATGACTTCCGGCCCGCCGCTCTTGTCGTCGGCCCCGCCCATGAATAGCGTCGGGGCTTTGATCCGCGGCAACTCGTCTTCCAGGTCCAGCCCGACAAAGGCGCTGACGCAGCCGAGGTAACCATCCAGGCTGGTGCCCGCGACCATCTTGCGCACGTTATCGATCACGTCCGGATGCGCGGCCTTGAAGTCCTCGGTGAACCAGCGCTGCGCGGTCTGCTCGACAATCGCCGCGACGCCACCGGCCTTCACCGTCTCGGTGAGCTTGCCCCACATGACGGCGAAGTCCGGCACCATTTTCGCGCGGGTGCAGCTGGGCACCAGCTTGTCTATGCGCGCGGGATGGTCGATCGCCGTGCGCATCGCCACCGTGCTGCCCAGGCCGAGGCCGACCAGATGCGAGCGCTTGATGTCGAGCGCGTCCCACAGCGCGACCAGGTCGTCCGACAGCGACTTGATCGAGTAGGGCGGCGGCGTTGCTTCGCTCTTGCCTTGCCCGCGCAAGTCGTAACGCAGCACGCGGAATTTGTCCGAGAGGGCCGGCGCCTGGCCGGCCCACAGCGTGGTGTCGTTGGCGATGCCGGTGACGAAGGTGACCCAGGGGGCACCGGGTTCCACATTATCGGGTCCGTCCACCACGTAATGCATCCTGATGCCGCTGGCTTGCGCGTACACGGTACCGGTCTCCTTAACTATGTACAGCCACGGCGCTGTGGCGGCGCATGAAGGCGACAAAAGCGCGCGCCAGCGCGGGCTCGTGCGGCGCCCAGTCGCCGAAGGGAATCAGCGGAATGTCCTCGTCTTCCAGCGGCAACTCGAACAGCTCGCTGCCCAGCACCAGGCGGGCAGCCGAGCGGCCGTTGACCGAGGCGTGGGTCTTGTCGTTGCCCGGCACGATGATCGAGGGCACCTCGATGGCGCGCAGGTCGGCCTCGGTGACGCCCATCACCGGCTCGGTCGGGCCGGAGAGGAAAATGTCCAGCCAGTGCGCCATCACGCGAATGTATTCCTGCGGGTCCATCGCCATCAGATATTCGCGATTGCCCGGATTGGCGGCCAGGCGGTCGCGGTATTGCTCGGTGTTGCACACCGCCGCCATGCCGCCTTCGCGCGCGGCGCGGATGAACTGGGCGTAATACATTTCCGGCAGCCGGCCGGCGGCGAAAGCGCCGCCGGTGATGCGCATCAGGATCAGGCCACGCACGATTTTAGGGTGCCGCTTGTACACCAGCATCGACATGCGCGCGCCCGACGAGGAGCCGCCGATGAAGGCGGGCGTGGCCTTGAGCTGGCTCAGCAGTTCGGCCAGGTCGTCGGCCCAGATTTCTTCTTCGCCCTCGTCGCCGGCGATGACGATCTGCGAGGCGCCGGTGTTGCGCCGGTCGTGCAGCAAGACGCGAAAGCCCTGTTCGGCGACCTTGCGCGCCAGCGGCAGGAACTCCTCATGCCCGCGCCGCCCGCCGGTGGTCAGGGTGAGCCAGGGTCCGGACTCGCCGACCACTTCGTATTTGATCTTGACGCCACGCACTTCCGCGATTGCCACTACCGTCTCCTTTGTCTTGGTCATGCTTGCCGTGTTGGCGGCCGGCGCTCAAACGCGCCTGGGGCATGGCGCTTTGTTTTTTTGCGCGCGGGAATTTGAACACAAATCGGGGCTGCGCAGCCACTATTCTTGGTATTCGCATGCGGAAAAATCAGGACCGGTCAGGAAGGCCGCGGCGGCGCGCCTTTCCTGGGCGATAATAGCCCCATCGCGGAGAACAAGATGCCCAAACCAGCCACAACAAATCCCGCCCGCAAACTCCCTTCCAGCAAAGCCGCCGCGACCGCCGCCGCCCGCGTCACGCGCACCGCGGCCAAGCCGGTGGCGCTGCCGCGCTACCAGGAAATCGTCAACCTGCTGCTGGCGGAAATCAGCGCCGGGCGCTACCCCGTCGGCAGCCTGCTGCCTTCCGAGATGCAGTTGTGCGAGCGCTTCAAGGTCAGCCGCTTCACCGTGCGCGCCGCCCTGGCGGCCTTGACCGACAAGGGCCTGGTGACACGCCGGCCCGGTGCCGGCTCGGTGGTGGTTGCTACCGAACAGCGGGCGGTGTTCACCCAGACCCTGGGCGACCTCTCCGAGCTGCTGAATTTTCCCAGCGACACCTATCGCGAAAATATGGACGCGCGCGACGTGGTGGCCGACGAGCACCTGGCTTCGCTGCTCGGCTGCGAGCCGGGCAAGGCATGGTTCTGCCTCTCCGCCCTGCGCCGCTCGGACTATGTCGAAGAGCCGCTGGCCTGGACCGATGTCTACGTGCTGCCCAAATATGCCAGCGTGGTGAAAGCCAAGACCCTGGAACGGGTGCCCCTGTACGAACAGATCGAAAAGCGCTACGGCGAAACCGTGGAGCGCGCGCATTTCGAGTTTTTCGCCAGCCGCATCCCGGCGAAAATCGCCAAGCTGCTGCGGGTGACACCGGACACCCCGGCGATGACCGTGGTGCGGCGCTATACCGGGCGCAGCGGCGAGATTTTCGAGACCACCATCACCATCCACCCGGAGCGGCGCTTCACCTACTCGATGGAACTGAAGCGCGAACTCAAGTCCTGGTCGGACTGAGCTTGGGCGAAGAATGAGCGCGAAGCGCGCTTAGTGAGTGAATACCAGGCGCGTCGAACCGCTGCCGACCGGCTTGCGCGAGCTTGCCTGGCGCCGGGCTATCGCATCGACCAGGCGCCAGATGGCTGACAGGTTTTCCCCGGCACCGAACAAGTCTGCCGCCAGATTCTGCAACACCGTTTCCAGCACGTGTTCCAGGCGCAGTTCCATCAGATCGGCACCGCAGGCTTCCAGGTGCCACGCCTCGAAGCGGCGTCCTGCCGCTACAGGGGCGCGGGCCGACTGGCGCACCGTCAATTGCGGGTCCGCCTGGATGGCGGCATGGGCTTGTTCCAGCGCCTCGGCCGGGCCTTCGATGTATTCGACCACGCGCCCGCCGTGCACATAGGCGTGGCCGGTCAGGCCGAGAAGCGCATTGCGCCGGGCCGCAGCCGCGCTGAATTCGCGCAGGCGCGCCGCGTCAAAAGCAGCGCCGGCTTCCGCCGTGTAGACCAGGCCTTCGAACGCGGCACGCGGCGCGGCGCCGGCGAAGGCGAAACCGGTGCCGGCACGCGCAACGGCGCGGGAAGGAGTGGCGAGTAGATTTTCCATGACGCAATGCTAAAGACAGCCGAAGTCGCCGTCTGTAGGAAATCCTCTGACAATCGCCTAGGGAAAGGCCTGGATTTCGCGCCTGCCTGGCGGCCGGGCAGGCTGCCGGGAGGCTAGGGGATGAAATGCGAATCGCCTCCATTTGACGTGATGGCGGCGTAAAACTTCACCCGCGCTTGAAGCCGGTCAATTGCGCGCGCCGCCGCCCGGGGGCATGATGCGCGTGCACGATAAGGCGCTGCCCACATGACCCCTGCCGACACTCCACCCCTGCTGCGCGCCGAGCGCATCGAACGCCGCGACCCCGTCGCCGGCAGCGTGCTGCTGCACCCGGCCAGCCTGGAGCTGCGCGGCGGCGAGCACGTGGTGCTCTCCGGCCCCTCGGGCGCGGGCAAGAGCGTGCTGATGCGCAGCCTGGCGCTGCTCGACCCCTTGTCCGGCGGCGCGCTGCTGTTTCGCGGCCGGCCGGTGCCGGCCTGCGATATTCCGCTGTTCCGCTCGCGGGTGGCCTATTTGCGCCAGCGCCCGGCGCTGCTGGGCGGCACGGTGGAAGACAATCTGCGCCTGCCTTTCGAGCTGAAGATCAATGCCGGGCGCATCTATATGCGCGAACGCGCGCTGGAACTGCTGGAAGCGGCGGGCAAGCCGCCCAATTTTCTGGCCAAGGAAGGCCGCGACCTTTCGGGCGGCGAAGCGCAGGTGATGGGCCTGGTGCGCGCCCTGCAGTTCGACCCCGAGGTGCTGCTGCTGGACGAGCCCACCGCGGCGCTGGACCCGGAGTCGACCGCGCAGGTCGAAACCCTGGTGCTGGGCTGGGCGCATGCGCGCAGCACCGAAGTGGCGACGGTGTGGATCAGCCACGACCCGGCGCAGGGGGCGCGCGTCGGCACGCGGCATTACCGCGTGATCGCCGGCCGGCTGTGTTCAGCCGATGGCGTCGTCATCGAGGCAGTGGCGGCATGAGCGGCGGCGGTTTTCTGCAGGACCTGTCATGGCCGGCGCTGGCGATCTCGGCAGCGCTGATCCTGATCAACGGCGCGATCTCGCTGGCGCTGCGCCTGAAGCTGGAAAAAAAGCTGGCCATCGCCGCCCTGCGCACCGTGGTGCAGTTGCTGGCGGTGGGCTATGTGCTGGGCTGGGTGTTCGCGGTCGACCGCTGGTACGTGGTGCTGGCGATGATGGTGCTGATGACCCTGGTCGCCGGGCGCGCCGCGGGCGAGCGCAGCCGCTGGACCTACAAGCAGATGGGCGCCGACAGCATCGTCTCGGTGTGGGGCAGTTCCTGGCTGGTGGCGGCGATCGGCCTGTTCGTCGTGCTGCGGGTGCGCCCCTGGTACGAGCCGCAATATGTGATCCCGATTCTCGGCATGATCCTCGGCAATACCCTGACCGGCGTGGCCCTGGGGATGGAGCGCATCACCGGCGAGCTGCAGTCGCGGCGCGACCAGATCGAGACCCTGCTGGCGATGGGCGCGACCCGCTGGGAGGCGTTTCGCCCGGCGGCGCAAAGCGCGGTGCGCGCCGGCATGACCCCGGTGATCAACGCCATGTCGGTGGTCGGCATCGTCAGCCTGCCGGGGATGATGACCGGCCAGGTGCTGGCGGGGCAGGCGCCGGAGGCGGCGATCCGCTACCAGATCGTCATCATGTTCCTGATCTCGGCTGCCTCCGGCCTGGGCACGGTGAGCGTGGTGCTGCTGGTTTACAAGCGCCTGTTTTCCGCCGAGCACCGCTTCCTGTACTGGCGCCTCACCGAAACCTGAAAGGGCCGTGCGGCACCTCGCACCGGCAAAAAAAAGCCGGCGCTGGAGGCCGGCTGAACGGATTTACTTCAGGCCAAAGGCCCGGGCAAACCCAAGGGGTCCTTGACTTAGGCGCTAAAGGGGCGTGACCTCGACGCCGGGTCCGCCCGCGCTTGCCGGCGCGCGCACCGGCACGATGCTGCCCTCTTTCATGCCGAAGGCGCGATACAGGCGCGTCCGCGCGGCACGGGTGGCCGCTTCACCGGCCTTGAGTTCGCGCCGGGCCATCGCCAGGCGGTTTTCAGCGGCGCTGGCCACCAGGAAGTCGGTCGGCGCGATGGTCTGGCGATGCCGTGCCACCAGCGCGGCGTCGCTGGCCGCCTGCAAACTATCGCGCAGTTCGGATTCTCGGCGCCACGCCCGGGCGTAGTCGGTGACGGCCGATTCGGCGTTTTTCAGGGAGCCGATGACAGGCAGGCTGTCCAAGCGGCCGGGCGCTTGCGCGCCGGTAGCCGGTGAAGGCCCCGGCACCGCCGCCAGCGACGCCGGCGACGGGCTGGCGCAAGCGCCCAGCAAGCCGGCAATCGCCAGGCTGGAGGCGCTGACAAAAAGCGGGCGCGCAACCATGCTTCCCCGCTGCCAAAGTCCCTGGATGTCGTGCGCCATCATCGTCCTCCTGCAAAATGCCGTTGATTACAAAGGATTATTTCTGCGGCGCGCCACCATCCCTGCGACCGCCCCGCCCTTCCATCGACATCCGGTGCTGCATAAAGTTCTGTTTGTTCTGCTCGACCTGGGCTTTTTGCTCCGGGGTCAGCATGGCAAACACTTCATGCTCGGCACGTACGCGCATCAGTTGAAGGTCGGCCTTGGCGCGGGCGCCGGCTTCGATCGAGGCTTTCACCTTGGCTTCGTCGTAGCTCGCCGAGGTGGCGGCGCCGCGCAGGTCTTCATGCGATTTGCGCAGGACCTTGAATTTCTCGTAAGCCTGCGGTTCCATCGCGTGGTGGATGGCGAACATCTTGTCGCGCTGGGCGTCGGTCAGCTTGACGCCGTGCAGCAGGCGCATCATGCCGCCGTGATGGTGATGATGGCCGTGCATGCCGTGGTGATGCCCGCCGCGGCCTTCCATGCCGCGATGCTCGCCGCCCTGGCCGCCCTGGCCACCTTGGCCGTGCCAGCGGTGCTCGGGGCGCGGACCATCGGCGCCGGGGCCGGCGGGCGCTGCGGATTGGGCAAAGGCCGCCAGGGGCAGGGCCATCGCCAGGGCGGCGCCGGCAACCAGGCGCTTGGCGTTTTGTTTGAGGGTGCTTGAGGTCGATTTCATTTAAGTCTCCTTGGGGAAGGTCGCTGGGGTCCCTGGCGGAATCGCGCAGGGCTTTGCGGTAGGGTGATTCTGCGGCGGCCCCCGGTTAAGTGCGGTTCGGAGCTTGTAACAAGCTGTTTCGGGCAGTGTTAAGTTGCGTAAAGAGATTCGCCCGCGCCTGTCGCGCCCTCTCGCGCTCGGCTATGATCGCCCCCATGCCCAAGGTTTTGCTGATCGATGACGACGTCGAACTGGTGGCCCTGCTGAAGGAATATCTGGAGGGCGAGGAGTTCGAGGTCACCGCCGTGCACAACGGCGAGGACGGCGTCGCCGCCGCGCTCGGCGGAGAGTACGCCATCGCGGTGCTCGACGTGATGATGCCGCGCTTGAACGGCGTCGAAACCCTGCGGCGCATCCGCATGAAGAGCAACATGCCGGTGTTGATGCTGACCGCGCGCGGCGACGATACCGATCGCATCGTCGGCCTGGAACTGGGCGCCGACGATTACGTGCCCAAGCCCTGCACCCCGCGCGAGTTGTCGGCGCGCATTCGCGCCATCCTGCGCCGCACGCAGGGCGAAGGTAGCCGCGAGGCAGCGGCACCGGGTTTGCAACTCAATGCCGGCGCGCTGGCGATGTGGCCGGCGCAGCGCCGCGCGCAATGGCACGGCCGCCCGCTGGAACTGACCAGCACCGAATTCAACCTGCTCGAGGTGCTGGCGAAAAACACCGGGCGCCCAGTCAGCAAGGCCGAACTCTCCGAACAGGCGCTGGGGCGGCCGCTGGCGCGCTTCGACCGCAGCATCGACGTGCACCTCTCCGCCATCCGCCACAAGCTGGGCACCCTGCCGGACGGCCGCTCCTGCATCCAGACCGTGCGCCGACTCGGCTACCAGCTGATCGAGCAATAGGCCGCACCCCATGGGCCGCCTGTTCTGGAAGTTCTTCTTTTTCATCTGGCTGGCGCAGCTGACCACGGTGCTGGGCGTCTCCAGCCTGGTGTGGCTGAAAATCCGCAGCCAGGAAGAGCGCTCGCAGGAAGTCTCGCAAAGCCCGCCGGCGGCGTTTGCCGTCGGCGCGGCGGCGGCGACGCTGCAGTTCGGCGGCGCCGACGCGCTGAAAAGCTTTTTGCTAAGCCGTGAGCCGCGCCGGCCTTACAGCGTGCTGGCGGTGGACGAAAGCAGCCGCGAGCTGCTCGGGCGCGAAGTGCCGGCTACCGCCCTGGACCAGGCGCGTGCGCTGGCGGCGCAGCGGGCCGGCGAAGACGAGCCGCCGCGCGGGGTGCGCGAGGTACGCGCCGCCGACGGCCATACCTATCTGCTGTTCCAGCCCGGCCCGGGTGCGCGCGACGGCGCGCGCATGGGCGGCGGGCCGCCCGGCGGGCGGCGTTCCTCGCTGATGCGCGAATGGCGCCTGTTTCCGGTCGAGCCGCTGATCGGCGGCGTACTGGCCAGCCTGGTGTTCGCCGCCCTGCTGGCGCAATACATCGCGGGGCCGATCAAGAGCCTGCGCGGCGCTTTCGCCGCCGCCGCCGCCGGCAAGCTGGAAACCCGCATCGGCCCGTCGATCGGCACCCGCCGCGACGAGCTGGCCGACCTCGGCCGCGACTTCGACCACATGGCCGGCCGCCTGCAGGACGTGATCGAGGCGCAGCGCAGCCTGCTGCACGATGTCTCGCACGAAATGCGCTCGCCGCTGGCGCGCATGCAGGCCGCCATCGGCCTGGCGCGGCAAAACGACGCCGCCGGCGCGGCGCCGAAGCCGGAAAAGCTGGCGGCGGCGATGGTCAGGGTGGAGCGCGAGACCGCGCGCATCGACCAGCTGGTGGAAGAACTGCTGACCCTGTCGCGCCTGGACGCCGGCGTCGCCGACGGCGCGCTGGAAGATGTCAACGCGGTCGAGCTGCTGGCCGACATTGTCGAGGACGCGCGCTTCGAGGCGCAGGCGGGCGGCCGCGACGTCAGCTTCGACGCCGGTGCCGAGGGCACGGTGCGCGGCACCGCCGAACTGCTGCACCGGGCCTTCGAAAACGTGATCCGCAACGCGGTCAAACATACCGCGCCCGGCAGCAGCGTGATGGTCGCCACCCGCCTGGGCGGCGCCGGCGAACTGCGGGTGCTGGTGCAGGACGCCGGCCCTGGGGTGCCGCCGGGCGAGCTGGACGCCATCTTCACGCCGTTTTTTCGCGGCAGCAACGGCAGCGGCACCGAGGGCCACGGCCTTGGCCTGGCGATTGCACGGCGGGTGGTACAGGCGCATGGCGGCAGCATCCACGCCGCCAATCTGCCGGAGGGCGGCCTGCGGGTGGAAATCATGCTGCCGCTGGCCAAAGCGCCCTAGGCCCAGGCCGGCTCGCCGGCATGCTGCCCGCGCGGGTTGCTTGATTTGTAGATCGAATCGCGTTCCGGCGCATGCCGGGCTTGCGTGGCTTCGCTGATTACCTGTTGGGTAATTGAGTGCCCGCATGGTCCGCGCGACCATCGGTCCTGCGCACTGCCCAACCGGCCGGTGGTGCCGACCGGGAGATATTTCGGGCGATGACCCGGCCGGGCTGCCACACCTGAATACGGAAAACATCATGGGCAATATCGCACTGGTTGCATTGGCTTGCGGACTGATCATCGGCCTGGGCGCCCTCGGCGCGTGCATCGGCATCGGCGTGATGGGCGGCAAGTTCATCGAGGCTTCGGCGCGCCAGCCGGAGCTGATGGAGCGCCTGCAAGTGAAGATGTTCCTGCTCGCCGGCCTGATCGACGCCAACTTTTTAATCGGCGTGGGCATCGCGATGATGTTCTGCTTCGCCAATCCGTTTCATGGCTAGGCCCTAAACTGGCGGCTTGCAAAATCCCCTGCATTCGATTCACGGCGGGCAATCGCTCGAGACCCTGGCCCGACCCGGCGAGGCGGCGCGGCCGACCGCGCTGCTGTACGGCGCCTGCGGCACCACCGGCGAACTGCTGCTGACCGGACTGCTGGGTGGCGGGCACTACGCCGGGGTGGTCGCCGTCACCCGCCTGCCGCTGCCCTCGACCACGCCCAAACTCACGGTGCACTTTCGCGCCGACGGTGCCGCGCTCAGCCTGCCCTTTGCCGACGAGGCTTATCTGGTGATCGGCGAGCACAACTCCTTTTACCGCCGCGACGAGGCGTTTCGCGCGCTTGGCTTCGACGAATTGTTGCTGGTGGCGCAAGCCGCGCGCGCAGCCGGCATCGCGCGCCTGGCGGTGGTGGCGCCGGTGGCGATCTACAGCCACTCCAGCGTGTTTCGCCACAACCTGATGAACCTGGCGGAGTACGACCTGCATCGCCTGGGCTTCGACACCCTGGTGCTGGTGCGCCCGGCGGCGCCGGAGAAGTTCGCGCGTGGCGGCAATTGGGGCAAGCGCGTCGCCGGTTTTTTGCTGCGCCAACTGCATGGCCTGATGCCGGAGGCTTATCACCCGCCAACTTCCAGGATGGTCGCTGCTGCCGCCCTGCGGGCGATGCGCGCGGCACAGCCAGGGCTGACGATTGTCGATGCGGATGCAGTGCGCGAGCCGGCGCCCGGCTGAAGCTTTTCTACTCCTGGTCTTCCGGCCTGGGCTTTTTCACCAGCTGCTTTTCGAACGCGACGTCGTTCTTGGTCATGCGCCGCACTTCCTGCGGGCCGAGGCCGTTGACGTGGGCGACGAATTCGTCCTGCGCCATCGCCTCGCTGACCGGGGTTTCGCTGCCGTCCTCGCCTTGCTCGGCGAGAATGAACAGGCCGGCGCCGGTGGCGATCATCACGTGATGCTTGCCGCCGGCCGCTTCAAGGCGCCGGTTCAGGCGGAGGACGGCGGCGGCGGCGCGGGTGGAACGCATGACTTGCTCTCTGCTGCAAAGGCGGGGCCGCCACTATAGCGCGCCGGTATAATCGCTGCACTCACCTCCCCGCGCGCCGCCGCCGCACCAGGCACTCATGCTGCGTTCCCTGTTCAAGTCCGCCAAGGCCGAACCCGCGGTAGCCACGGCCGCTGCGCCCGCCGCGCCTGCGACGCCGGCCATTCCCGCAGCGCCCGCGATCGAACCCGGCTCAGCCGCCGCGATTGCGCAGGCGCGCGCCCGTTACGCGGCGCAGCCGGAAGATTTCGACGCGCTGTTCGGCCTGGCGCAGCAACTGGCCTGGACCGGGCAGCATGCGCAGGCCGAGCCGCTGCTGCGCCGCGCGCTGGCACAGCGCCCGGCGGCGCAGGAAGTGTTGCACCTGCTGGGCTTCGGATTGAAGGCCCTGGGGCGCCTGGATGAAGCGCTGGCCATCGGCCGCCTCGCGGTGGCCGCCGAGCCGGGCGCCTCGCACACCCGCGTAGTGCTGGCGCAGCAGTTGTTCCTGACCGAGCAATACCGCGAGGCGTTTTTGCATTTTCGCGCGCGCGCCGGCATCAACGGCACACTGCCGGAATGGACCCGCGCCTTGCCGCGCTGGCAGGGTGAGCCGCTCGCCGGCCTGCGCCTGCTGGTGTGGCTGGACTGGGGCGGCATCGGCGACGAGCTGATGTTCGCGCGCTACATTCCCGAGTTGCTGCGCATCCATCGGCCCGCCGAGTTGCACTGGAGCGTGCTGCCGCAAAACCGCCGCCTGCTGGCGCTGGTGCCGGGTGTCAACCAGGTGTTCGCCGAAGCCGCGACCCTGGCGGTGGACCGGCATATTCCGCTGCTGGAACTGCCGTGCATGTTCGGCACCGAACTGGCGAGCATTCCCGCCGCGACACCCTATTTGCATAGCGACGGCGCCGACCGTGCGCGCTGGGCGCAGCGCCTGCAGGCGCTGCCGGGATTGAAGATCGGCTTGTGCTGGGCTTCCGGCCACTGGAACAGCGACCCCGAGTTCGAGCGCGACCGGCTGGCGCGCTCGATTCCGCCGGAGGCGCTAGCGCCGCTGCTGCGTCTTCCCGGCGTGAGCCTGGTCAGCCTGCAAAAAGGCGGCGCCGCGCCGGCCGGCGGCGTGCACGACTTCAGCACTGAGCTCGACGACATGGCGCAGACCGCCGCGCTGATCGACAACCTCGACCTGGTGGTGAGCGTGGACACCTCGGTGGCCCATCTCGCCGCCGCGCTGGGCAAGCCGGTGCTGTTGCTGGCGGCGCAGGGTATCGGGCTGTTCTGGGGGCCGCGCGCGCGCACGCCGTGGTATCCGACGATGCGCGTTTTGCGGCAGGCGCGGGCAGGCGAGTGGACTGCCGAGGTCGCACAGGCCGCGGCGCTGGTGGGTGGCTGGGTGCGGCGCGGCCAGGTCGAGTTGTTTGAAGGCCTGGCGCCCTAGAGCACGCGCGGCATTGGGCGGTTCAAGCTGGCGGCAGGATGGATGCAGGATCGTAGAAAAAACGCTCTTCGGCAATCCGGTCGCCGCGCCAGCGCTGCAGCGCCACTTCGGTCAGGCGCAGGCGGCCGCCCTGCGGGTCGACGAAGTCAAAGGTCCAGTGGATCGCCACATTGTCGCCGTCGATCAGCACCGCGTGCGCGGGATGGGTGTCGACGGCCTTGAGCTTGCGCCGCTCCAGCACGCTCGCCTCGTAGGCCACCAGGGCGTCGCGGCCGGTACGCGGCGGCCGGCTGTTCTCGCGCATGCTGGCGTCTTCGTGGTAGTAGTCCTCGATCGCCTTGACGTGGTCGCCGCTTTCGACGAGACGGATGAAGGCGGCGACGCGTTCGCGCGTGGGCATCGGGTGTTCCTCTTGTTGGACAGGGGAGGCGATTTCACTCCGAATCCGCCTGCGCCACAACTCGGATTCGCGCAGCCATCGCAATCCGCGCTCAGCCGGTCACCATCGCCCAGAACATCACCGCGGTGGCCAGCGCCATGGCGGCGGTGGCGGCCCAGCCGAGCACGCGCCACTTTTTCGACAGGGTGAGGTTTTTCATCACCTTGACGCTGCAGGCGGCGACCATCACCGCCACCATGATGGGCACCGAGATCACCGCGTTGATCACCGCCGACCAGTAAAGCGCCTTGATCGGGTCGAGGTCGGCGATGCTGATGGCCACGCCGATCAGCACCGCCACGCACAGGATGATGTAGAACGAGCGCGCGGCGCCGAATTGCAGATCAAGCCCGCGCCGCACATTGAGCAGCGCCGCCGCCGCGTAGGCGGCGGAGCCGGCCAGCACGGGAATGGCGAGCAGGCCGGTGCCGATGATGCCCATGGCGAACAGCAAAGTGGCGAAGTGCCCGGCGATCGGCTCCAGCGCCTTGGCTGCCTGCGCGGTGGTGGCGATGTTGGTGATGCCGCCGGCGTTGAGCGTGGCGGCGGTGGCGACGATCATGAAAAACGCGATCAGGTTGGAAAAGCCCATGCCGATCAGGGTGTCGAAGCGGATGCGCCGGAAGTTCGAACGGATCTGCTCCGGCGCCATGCGCAGCGGCTTGTCGCGCGCCACCCGCTTGATCTCTTCGACCTCCTGCTCGGCCTGCCAGAAGAACAGGTAGGGGCTGATGGTGGTGCCGAGGATCGCCACCACGGTGGTGGCGTAGTCGCGGCTCCAGGTGAGGTGCGGCCACACTGTGGCCAGCAAGGCCTTGCCCCAGTCGATGTTCGCCACCAGCGCCACGCCGATGTAGGCCAGCAGGCTCAGGGTGAGCCACTTCAGCACCCGCACGTAGGCCTCGTAGGGAATGAACACCTGCAGCAGCATCGAGGCGACGCCGAACACCACCGCGTAGAGCGTGCCCGAGCCGCCCAGCACCAGCTTGGCGGCGTCGCCCATGGCATTCAGGTCGGCGCCGATGTTGATCACGTTGGCCACCGCCAGCAGGGCAACCAGGCCGAACACCAGCCAGCGCGGGCAGATGCGGCTGAAGTTTTCCGTCAGCCCCTTGCCGGTGACCCGGCCGATGCGCGCGCTGGCGAGCTGGATGCCAACCATCAGCGGGTAGGTAAAAAGAAGCGTCCAGGCGACGTTGTAGCCGAACTGCGCGCCGCCCTGCGAATAGGTGGCGATGCCGCTGGGGTCGTCGTCGGCGGCGCCGGTGATCAGGCCGGGGCCGAGCTTCTCCAGCCAGCCGGGCTCTTTCTCGGGCGCTGGTGCCGCGGCTTCATCTTGCGCCCGCTC
The DNA here is from genome assembly GCA_036271855.1 of Burkholderiales bacterium. Lineage (GTDB taxonomy): Bacteria > Pseudomonadota > Gammaproteobacteria > Burkholderiales > JAEUOS01 > JAQGMJ01. Next base: position 4,729 of record DATAZV010000414.1, on the reverse strand, counting down.
ATCGCTCATTCCGTCTCCCCGTGGCGGCGCCGGCCGCCCACGGCATTATTGTTCCCGGTCTTTACAGACCTCGGCGCGGTGACCAAGGTTCAATCCCGGCCGTGCCGACGGCAATTCAGGGGGCGACGCTGGCGATCTGCTCGTAGGCGCGGTTCAGCCATACCTTGACGCGCTGGCGTTCCAGCAGGCCGAGATTGCCTTCGGTGTGATTCACCGCCGCCCAGAAGCTGGTGCTTTGGGCATCGATTTTTTGCATGGTGGCGTCCGACAGGTGGCCCAGGGTGATGAACCGCGCACCGAGCTGCTCGGCGCGCTCGCGCTGGCCCGACTCGGCGAGGATGGTGAACTGGTCGCCGCGCAGGGCGTTGAGCACCACCACCAGGTTCAGGCGCGCGCCGAACTGGTCGAGCAGGCGCTTGAGCAGGTCCACCGAGTCGCGCCCGGCGTCCATCACGTGCCAATAGGTAAGCGTCAGGCCGAGGTCACCGCACAGGTCGAGCACGCCGGAGTCTTCCAGCCAGCGCACCAGCGGGTGGTGGGTTTGCGCGGCGAGGTCGACGATCACCCGCTCATCCGGGCTGGCGGCGGCGGTTTCGACGATCCGGTCCAGGCTTTTGAAGTCGTCCACCACCACCGGGGCGGCATAGTCCGTATAAAAGCGCGTCAGCGCGCCGTGCGACTTGTCGCTGTCGAAACCGATGAAGGGCAGGCCGCGGTCGATGCAGTATTGCGCCAGGATGCGCGACACCAGCGACTTGCCGACCCCGCCTTTTTCGCCGCCGATGAAATGCAGGTTGCTCATGTTCTAGGGTTCCGGATGGCTTGAGTTGAATGGGACTTTAACACCGCGGGGTAAATGAACCAGCGGCAACATGCGCGCCTTCAATCCCGCGACCCCAGGCGTTGCCGCGATTCGAACAGGGCGGCGAGAATGGCAGCGCGTCCCGGGCGGCCGAGCAGCACCACGCCGTCGCCCTCGCCGACGATGGTGGTGTGCGGCGGATTGGTGAAGACGTCGCCGTCGCGGCGGTTGATCTGCACCACGAAAAAGGCGCCCTTGGCCTGGCGCTCGATCGCCGCCACGTTCATCCGCACGGCGGCGCTGTGCGGCGCGGCGGTGACGACTTCGAGCTCCATGCCGAAGTTGCGCAGGGCACGCTGGAAGCCGTGGGAGCGCTCCAGGCCATCGATGATGCGCGCCGATTCCTGGTACAGCAGCAGCTCGGCGATGCGCTCGGCGCCGATTTGCGTCGGCAGCACCACCTTGTCGGCGCCCGCCTGCACCAGCTTGCTTTCGGTGCTGGCGCGCTCGCCGCGGGCGACGATCGACAGTTCCGGGCTAAGCGCCCGGGCGGTGAGGGTGATGAACACATTGAGCGCGTCGTTCGACAGCACGGTGGCCAGCGCGTGGGCGCGGGTCACGCCGGCGGCGCGCAGGGTGGACTCGCTGGTGGCGTCGCCATGGATGCACAGGTAGCCCTGCAGGCGCGCCTCGCCGGCGGCGGCCTCGTTTTCCTCCAGGACGACGAAGCCGGCGCTGCTGGCGGTGAGCGAGCGCGCCAGCACGCGGCCCAGGCGGCCGAAGCCGCAGACGATCACATGCCCGCTCAATTCGTCGATTTGATGGTTCATGCGCTTGATCCCCTTGTTGATCTGGCTCGAAGTAAAGTATTGCACCAGGGCGCCGCTCAGAAAAATCACGCCGGTGCAACCCATCACGATCAGCGCCATGGTGATGGCGCTCAGGGCCGGCGTGTTGATCGGCCGCACCTCGTCGTAGCCCACCGTGTAGACCGTGAGGATGACCATGTAGAGGGCGTCCCGGAAGCTCCAGCCGGTGCCCATGTAGGCGAAGGTAGCCAGCGCCATCACGGCCAGGGTGTAGCTGATGCCGACGGTCAGGTTGCGCACCGGCGAGTCGAGCAGCCCGGTCATGCGCGGCAGCGGCACGCGGCGGATCGGCCGCGCGCGGCGCTCGGCCGGCGGCGGTGGCACAGGTTTTCCAGCCACGCCCGGCGGCGCCGCGGCCGGCTCTCCCTGTGACCCCGCTGGCGGTGGGTCGCTCCCGATCATCGGCTCACCCTGTTCCCCGCGAAGATTGGCGCGCGCCCGCGCGCGGTCTTGCCGCGCCCGGAGTGGATATCAATGCATTTTGCATAATCGGTCACGCAACTAATATGCCCGCTTGCGCGGGGCGACCGCAGGCCGATGCTGTGCCGGTCAGCGCGCCAGCGCGCGCAGCACTTCCTCGATGCCCACCGCGATGCAATAGCCGTTGTCGATGCGCCCGGCGTTGTAGGCGAACACCTGGCCGCGGCTGTTGAGCATCATGCTGCCGCTGGCGCCGGGCACGCAGTCGGAGCCGTCGACCACATACACCTTGACGGCGTCCGGCGGCACCTGCGGCTTGATCAGCAGCTCGGAGGAAGGGAACAATGCGCCGACGATGCCCATCACCCGGCCCTTGTAGACCACCGGGCTGGCCTGCTGGAAGTCGCCCTGGTCGTAGCTGATCGAGTACACCTCCTCGTTCAGGTCCGCCACGCCCAGCTCGTAGGGGCGCGCCTGCGGCGCCACCACGTCGGTCTCGATGATCGCCAGGTCCGCTCCCGGCACCCCGAGTACGCGGGTGGCGGTGTGCCAGTACACCGGCGCGGCGAAGCCGACCTGCAGGCCCTGGGTGCCGGGGTCGGCCGCCAGGCCTTTTTGCGCGACGTGGAAATTGGTCACCGTCAGCACACGGCCGCCCTCCATCCAGGCAAAGCCGGTGCCGATGAACTGCGTATCGCCGGCGTTGCCGCGCAGGATTTTCACCGCCAGCTTGCGGTAGGTCTGGATGAAGCCGGGCTCGAGCTCGGCGCTCAGCCGTTCCGCATGGGCGGGCGCGGCGAGCAGGACCGCGCAAAGCAGCAGAAGCGGGCGTAGGGGCATGCGGCCGGGGCGAACATTTCAGGTTTCCCGGATTCGGGAAGGTGGCGCATGCTAACCCGGAACCGCGGGCCAGGCGCGGCGGTCTAGGCGCGCGGCCGGGCGATGGCGCTCATGGCTTCGAGCAGGGCGCGTGCTTTGGCCGGGCGCACCGCGATGTACACCACGCCGAGGTCGCGCAGGCGGGTGGCGCGCGCCAGGTCGAGTCCATGCGCGACCACCGCGACGGGCAGGTCGGCGGCGCATTTCATCGCGCCGCCGCGAATGCGCTCGAGCAAGGCGAAGCCCTGTTCGCCGTCACCCAGGGCGAGCAGCAGGCCGTCGATATGCCGGTGGCTGAGGATGGCTTGCGCGTCTTCGTAGGTGGAGGTTTCGTTGATTTCACCCAGGTCCAGCGAGCGCGCCGTCAGGGCGACGGTCCGGCGCAGCATGTAGTCGGGTTCGACGATCAGCAGGACCTTCGAACGCGCGCCGGTACTTCGGGGGCCTGAATCCGCCGCCTCGGCGGTCGCGGTTTCGGCTGAACTGGGGAGTTGCGCGTCCATCGCTTCACACCCCCGCCTGGGCGCCGTCCTGGCCGGCCGGCATCTGGTGCGGCAGCAGGGTCGACAGTTTCGCGGTGGAAGCCAGCACGTCGGAGCACCCGGCGGCGCGCACCACGGGGGTGTGCGTCAGTTCATTCACCGTCAGGTCGCGCAGGGTGCGCAGGATGGCGCGCTCGAATTCGTCCAGGCCGCGCGGCTTGGTGTCGATCAGGCACAGCACGCCCAGCACTTCACCGGCCGGCGTGCGCAGGGGCGCGCCGGCATAGGAGCGCAGATGCGGCGCGCCGGTGACCAGCGGGTTGTCGGCGAAGCGCGCGTCGAAATGCGCGTCCACCACCACCAGCATGTCGGGTTCCAGCACCGCCTGCGAGATGAACGAGAGATCGCGCGGCCCGCCGTAGCCGTCCAGGCCGACATGCGCCTTGAACTCGCGGTACTGCGCGTCGACCAGGGTGATGGCGACGATGGGCGCGTCGAACTCCACCGCGGCGAACTGCACGATGCGGTCGAAGCGCTCTTCCGGCAAGGTGTCGTCGACCACGATCGCCCGCAGGGCGGCGATGCGCAGGCTTTCGTTGGAGGGTTCGGGCGCGTATTGCACGTTGAGGTCCGGAAAAACAGCGTAGTGCTGGTCCAGAGGCTAACGGCAGGCAGCACGAAATCTTTAGGGCAGGGCTTTCCCTGCCCGGGCCGGCCGGGCTGGGTCTGGCCGGGCTTGCGCGGGTTTAACCGGCTTTGCCCGGGTGGTACTCACGCCGGCTGCATGATGTGGATCACCCGGGTGGCGATCAGCTCTTTCGTTTTCGCCCCGTAGGCCGCCATGTGTGGCGCGGCGGCGTGGGCCTTGAGCGCTTCCATGCTTTGCCACTTTTCCACCACCGCGAAGGTGTCGGCGCCCCATTCGGTCTGGAACGGCAGGGCGTTGTCGGCGTCGACCACCGCGCCGTATTCGATGCAGCCCTGCTCGGCGCGCACGGCGGCGACGTTGCCGCGATAGTGCTCGAGAATCGCGGCGCGCTGGCCGGGTTTGGCGGTGATGATGGCGATGACGTGGATCATGCTTCGGTCCTTGGCGGAATGGGTTTGCCGATGAACAAGGGCCCGCGCGGCGTGCCGCGCGGACGCGCTTGCGCCTAGTCCAGCGTCTCCAGCTTGACGATGGAGGCACCGTGGTTGCTGCCGACCCAGAAGGTGGGCCGGTGCGTGGTGTTGTCGACGAACACGCGGCGGATGTTGGTTTCGCGCGGCAGCAGGTA
>DATAZV010000413.1:0-8170 GCA_036271855.1 Burkholderiales bacterium | reverse complement strand
CGGAACGCGCCGGGGCTGGGGGTCATAGGCGGGGCGCTTTGGCATGAATTCGTAAAAAGCTGTCTGCAAAGTGGATTCCTGCCATTCTAAACCGGCCTACCATGCGTGCAACCGGGCAGCGCAGCCCGGCACCGCATGGATTGCCGCATGGAAGCTCCCGCACCCATCTCCCCCGCTCTGCCCAAAAGCACGCCGCTGGCCCACCTGCGGCGCAGCTTCGGCCCGGGCCTGATCGTCGCGTTGATCTTTGCGCTGCTGCTGGCCGACATGCTGCCCCTGCCGGCCGGTTTCACCGTGCAGCAATGCCGCGCTGCGCTGCTGATCGTCTTTACCATCAGTTCCTGGGCGCTGAACCTGTTTCCCGAGCCACTCACCACGCTGCTGTTCTTCCTGCTGGCGATCCTGTTCCAGGTGGTGCCGCCGGCGACCATCTTTTCGGGCTTTTCCACCCCCACCTGGTGGCTGGTGTTCGGCGGCACCGTCATCGGCATCGCGATCCGCGCCACCACCCTGGGCGAGCGCCTGAGCCACCTCTTGTCGCGCGATCCTTCGCGCACCTACAACCGCTACATCGCGCTGATCGTGGTCATGTCGGTCGGCCTGGCCTTTGTCATGCCCTCCACTCTGGGCCGCGTGATGCTGCTGGTGCCGATCGTGCTGGCGCTGGCCGACCACCTGGGCTTCGAGTCCGGCCGCACCGGGCGCACCGGGCTGGTGCTGGCGGTTTCCTTCGGCAGCTACATGCCCTCCACCGCGATTTTGCCGGCCAACGTGCCCAACACCGTGCTGCTGGGCGCGGTGGACTCGATCTACAACATCAAGCTGCAATACGGCCCCTACCTGCTGCTGCATTTCCCGGTGCTGGGTGTTCTCAAGGCCATGGTCCTGATCTGGGCCATCTGCAAACTGTTTCCTGACACCGTAGCGCCGCGCGCACTGGCCGCCGGTAAAGAGGCAAAACTCAGCGCGCAGGAAAAACTGCTGATCGCCGTGCTGCTGGTCTCGCTCGGCCTTTACGCCAGCGACGCCTGGCACGGCATCTCCCCGGCGTGGATCAGCCTGGGCGCCGGCATGATCTGCATGCTGCCGCAGGCCCGTCTGGTTACCCCCAAGGCGCTCAATAGCCAGGTGCAGATCACCCCGCTGATCTACGTCGCCGGCTTCCTCGGCCTTTCCGCGATGATCGCGCAAACCGGCCTGGGCGCCTGGGCCGGCCACCAGTTGCTGCAAGTGGTCAACATGCAGCCCGGCCACCCCGGCCTCAACCTCGCCATCCTCGCTGCGCTGGGCGCCGGCATCGGCCTGATCACCACCTTGCCCGGCCTGCCCGCGGTGATGACGCCGCTGGCGCGCGAATTCTCCCAGGCCAGCGGCCTGGCCCTGTATTCGGTGCTGATGCTGGAGGTGCCGGTCTTTTCCACCGTGTTCCTGCCCTACGAATGTCCGCCGATCCTGATCGGCATGGCCCTGGGCGCCGTCAGCATCCGCGACGGCACCCGCCTGTGCTTGTTGATGGCGGCGATCACACTCGCCGTGCTGCTGCCGCTTGACTATCTGTGGTGGAACGCACTGGGCTATATCAAACCCTGAGGAATGCGCGGGGTCATACCAGCCCCTTAAGCAGCCGCGCGGAACGCCGGCGTGCCGCGCCGGTCTGAAGTGCAAGGGAGCGCCAAATGTTTTTACCCGTCGCGCGCATTTTCGCTTGCCGCACGCATAGCCGCACCGCCCCTAGGGTTGCTGGCCCCTTTGCTTATTGCACTGCGGTAAAATTCTTGACCTGAATCAAGATGAACCGCACCACCGAGTGCGGCTCGCGCCGGCTCTAAAAAAATGACCGACTTGTCGCACCCCCCCGCCGACTCCCTGCCCGAAGCCGCGCTGCCCGACGCCCCGGCGCGCCTGCGCGAGATTCCCTACAACTACACCTCCTTCTCCGACCGCGAGATCGTGATCCGCCTGCTCGGCGCCGAGATGTGGCAAGTGCTGGAAGAACTACGCGGCGAGCGCCGCACCGGCCGTTCCGCGCGCATGCTCTACGAGGTGCTGGGCGACATCTGGGTGGTGCAGCGCAATCCCTATCTGCAGGACGACCTGCTGGACAACCCGAAGCGCCGCGCCGCGCTGGTCGATGCCCTGCATCATCGGCTGAACGACATGGAAAAGCGCCGCGCCGGCTACGCCGCGCAAGGCCGCGGCCCGGATGTCGGCGACAAGGTGGACAAGCTGATCACCAGCGCGAAAAAAGCCGTCACCGATTTCGAGTCCGACTTCGGCGAAATGGACCGCCTGCGCCGCGCCTGTGTCAAGCGCCTCTCCAGAATCACGCGCAAGGACAACATCGCCTTCGACGGCATGTCGCGCGTCTCGCACGTGACGGACGCCACCGACTGGCGCGTCGAATACCCCTTCGTCATTCTCTACCCGGACAGCGAAGCCGAATGCGCCGAGCTGGCGCGCGAATTGTTTGAGTTGGGTCTGACCATCATCCCGCGCGGCGGCGGCACCGGCTACACCGGCGGCGCCGTGCCCCTGACCAAATGGTCGGCGGTAGTCAATACGGAAAAACTTGACGCGCTCGGTAAGGTCGAGCAGGTGCGCCTGCCCGGCGTCGCGCGCGACTATGCGGTGATCGACTGCGGCGCCGGCGTGGTCACGCGCCGGGTGATGGAAGCCGCCGAAGCCCAAGGCCTGGTGTTCGCGGTGGACCCCACCTCGGCCGACGCTTCCTGCATCGGCGGCAACGTCGCGATGAACGCCGGCGGCAAAAAAGCCGTGTTGTGGGGCACGGCGATCGACAACCTGGCCTCATGGCGGATGGTCAACGCCGACGGCTACCTGATCGAAGTCACGCGCCTGGACCACAACCTGGGCAAGATCCACGACGTCGAATACGCGCGCTTCGAAGTGCAGCGTTTTGCGAAGGATGGCCGTACGCCCGAGGGCGCACCCGAGGCGTTGAAAATCCCCGGCGCCAAATTCCGTAAAGAAGGCCTCGGCAAGGACGTTACCGACAAATTCCTGGCCGGCCTCCCCGGCATCCAGAAGGAAGGCTGCGACGGCATCATCACCTCCGCGCGCTTCATTTTGCATCGCATGCCGAAGTTCACCCGCACCGTCTGCCTGGAGTTTTTCGGCCAGGTGCGCGACTCGGTGCCGGCCATCGTCGAGGTGAAAGATTATCTCGACAGCGAAACCAAAAAGGGCGGCGCCGTGCTGGCCGGCCTGGAACACCTGGACGAACGTTATCTGCGCGCGGTCGGCTACGCCACCAAGTCGCGCCGCGGCCAGTTGCCGAAAATGGCCCTGTTCGGCGACATCACCGGCGACGACGAAAACGCGGTGGCCCGCGCCACCAGCGAAGTGGTGCGCATTTGCAATGCGCGCGGCGCCGAGGGCTTTGTCGCCGTCTCCAGCGAGACGCGCAAGAAATTCTGGCTGGACCGCGCCCGTACCGCCGCCATCTCGAAGCATACCAACGCCTTCAAGATCAACGAAGACGTGGTGATCCCGCTGCCGCGCCTGGGCGACTACTCGGACGGCGTCGAGCGCATCAACATCGAACTGTCGATCAGCAACAAGCTCAAGCTGATCGACGCCCTCGCCGCCTACCTGGCGCAGCCGGTGCTGCCGGTCAATCCCGACGACGACTCGCTGTCGCGCGACGAGTTGCTGGACGAGCGGGTGCGCGAAGCGCAAGCCCTGCTGGCCACCGTCAAGGTGCGCTGGCAGGCGGTGCGCGACAGCCTCGATGCCAAGGTGGTGGACCGCGCCATGGCCCTGTGCGCCCTCGGCGTGAAAGGCGACCCGCTGACCATGCCGCAGCACGCGAGCATTTTCGAGATGGTGCAAAACCACACCATGCGGGTGTCGTGGAAGAGCGAGTTGCGCGCGCCGCTGCAGGAAATCTTTAGCGGCGCCGCCTATGCCGAACTGTTCAAGGGCATCGAAAAGACGCACAAGGACGTACTCTCCGGCCGCACCTGGATCGCCCTGCACATGCACGCCGGCGACGGCAATGTGCACACCAACATCCCGGTCAATTCCGACAATTACGAGATGCTGCAGGAAGCCAACGCGGCGGTGGCCCGCATCATGCAGTTGGCGCGAGACCTGGGCGGGGTGATTTCCGGCGAGCACGGCATCGGCATCACCAAGCTGGAGTACCTGCACGACGACGAAATCGCCACCTTCCGCGACTACAAGCAAAAGGTCGACCCGCACGGCCGCTTCAACAAGGGCAAGCTCCTGCCCGGCGGCGACATGACGCGCGCCTACACGCCGTCCTTCGCCCTGCTCGGCACCGAATCCCTGATCCTGGAGCAAAGCGAAATCGGCTCCATCGCCGATTCGGTGAAAGACTGCCTGCGCTGCGGCAAATGCAAGCCGGTATGCGCCACCCACGTGCCGCGCGCCAACCTGCTCTACAGCCCGCGCAACAAGATTCTCGCCACCTCGCTGCTGATCGAAGCGTTTTTGTACGAGGAGCAGACCCGCCGCGGCATTTCAGTGCGCCATTTCGACGAGTTCGGCGACGTCGCCGACCATTGCACGGTCTGCCATAAATGTTTGACGCCTTGCCCGGTGGACATCGACTTCGGCGACGTCTCGATGAACATGCGCAACCTGTTGCGCAAGCTGGGCCAGAAGAAGTTCAACCCCGGCACCACGGCGGCGATGGCTTTTCTCAACGCCACCAACCCCGCCACCATCAAGGCCCTGCGCTTTTCCCTGCTGCAGTTCGGCGGACGGGTGCAGCGCGCTGCCTTCCAGTTCGCCCGCGGTACCCGCGTCGCACGCATCCAGACGCGCCATCCGCCCGCCACGGTGGGCAAGGCGCCGGTGCGCGAGCAGGTGATCCACTTCATCAACAAGCCGATGCCCGGCGGCCTGCCGAAAAAGACCGCGCGCGCCCTGCTCGGGGTGGAAGACGACAAGGTGGTGCCGATCATCCGCAATCCCGCCATCAACCAGGACGACCAGGAAGCGGTGTTCTACTTCCCCGGCTGCGGCTCCGAGCGCCTGTTCTCGCAAGTCGGGCTGGCAACGCAGGCGATGCTGTATCACGTCGGCGCGCAAACCGTGCTGCCGCCCGGTTATCTGTGCTGTGGTTACCCGCAAAACGCCGCCGGCGAAGCCGACAAGGGCCAGGAAATCACGGTCAACAACCGCGTGCTGTTCCACCGCGTCGCCAACACGCTCAACTACCTCGACATCAAGACCGTCATCGTCTCCTGCGGCACCTGCATGGATCAGTTGCAAAAGTACGAGTTCGAGAAGATTTTCCCCGGCTGCCGCCTGCTCGACATCCACGAATACCTGATGGAAAAAGGCATCAAGCTCGACGGCGTTTCGGGTCAGCGCTACATGTACCACGACCCCTGCCACACGCCGATGAAGACCTACAAGCCCACCGAGGTGGTCAATACCCTGATGGGCCAGAAGGTCGACCTCAACGAGCGCTGCTGCGGCGAGTCCGGGACGCTTGCGGTGACCCGGCCCGATGTTTCCACCCAGGTGCGCTTTCGCAAGGAAGAAGAGTTGCGCAAGGGCGTCAACAAAATCGTCGCCAAGGTGGAAGGCGAGGGCGGCGAGTTGCAAAATGATGTGAAAATTCTCACCTCCTGTCCGTCCTGCCTGCAGGGCTTGTCGCGCTTTCGCCACGACATGCCGGTGGAGGCGGATTACATCGTGGTCGAGATCGCCCGCCACGTTCTGGGTGCGGACTGGATGACCCAATACGTGCGCAAAGCCAACGCCGGCGGCATCGAGCGCGTCCTGCTTTGATCGAAAAATCCCGGCCGGTCCGCGCTGGCGCGAACCGGCCGGGATATGACGAATGGTTTAAACTTGTCGTTCAAGGGAGAGCGCCCGCAACTTTTACGTGCCGGTCGCGGTCCCATGTTCTGGTTATTTCCGCTCCCTACAAGAACGCTGCTCAAATTCATGAATCCGGCTTACCCCATCGGTAAACTCGGCGGCGAACCCGGCGGTCAGTCCGGCGCCTACCCCGCCGGCCAGCGCCATTGGCGCCTGGACGAGATCGACTTCGGCGCCGTGCGCCGCGAAGACATCGCCGACGACGAGTCGCTGTTTTACCTGGTGATCTCCGCCTCCTTCGTCGAAATCCTCGCCGACCTCTACACCGCCAACCTGGGCCGCCGCTACGCCGACGACGCCGCCGCCAGCGCCTGGCTCAATGAACAATGGCGCAGCGAGGAAATCCAGCACGGCGACGCCCTGCGCGCCTACGCCCTGGCCGCCTGGCCCGATTTCGACTGGGACCGCGCCTACGCCGGCTTCGCCGAGGAATACGGCGCCATGTGCACCATGGAGCAGCTCGAACACTATCGTGGCCTGGAAATGGCGGCGCGCTGCGTGGTCGAAATCGGCACCGCCACCCTGTACAACGGCGTCGAGCGCAGCACCCGCGAGCCGGTGCTGCGCGATCTGGCCGGGCGCATCAAGCGCGACGAAGTACGCCACTACAAGCAGTTCCAGAAGCTGTTCAAGCAATACCGCGAAAGCGAAGGCCTGGGCTTCTGGGCGATTACCATCGCGGTATTCAAGCGGGTCGCCGAAGCGCGCGGCGAAGACTCCAACATCGCCTTCAAGCACGCCTACCTGGGGCGCCACCCCGGCGCCACCGCCGACGAAATCGCGCTGGCCTGGGACCGCTTCAACCGTTCGCTCGGCCCCTGGGCGAAAAGCCACTACCCCTATCGCATGGCCGTCTCCATGCTGCTGGCGCTGCTGCCGATGCCGGCCTTTTTGCGCCGCGGCCTGAAGTGGCCGCTGCTGGGGGTGGCGCGCCTGATGATGTTCGGCTAGCCGGGCCGGGTGCAGGCGCGTGGTTGGCGTGAAAATTCGTTAACGCGCGCCTGAAACCCGCGGTATACCCTGCCGAGTTGTGCCGGTATCCCGTGCTTTGGGGTAGGATAGTGGCGTAACTGCGGCCCGCAGTGCGCGCTATCGGTGGAGCCGGCGCGCGCACTTCGTGTTGCAGCGGGTAATACACGGCAATTGCCGTGTATTAGTGTTTGCTTTCAGTCACCCATTTCGGCCACCCCGGTCCGCCCCAGATCATAGGTATGTCCATTCGACTCGTCCTGCCCCAACCCGGTGGCGCCGCGCCTGCCTTCACCACCGTCAAGGCATGCGAAGACTGGCTTGAGGCGCTGCCCCTGACGAACGCCGCCACCGCCCAGGGGGTGTTGCGCGCCCAGGTCGACGCCCTCACCCGCGCCGGCCTGCCGCTGCCGGTGCTGTTCGACATCCTGGAGAAGATGCGCGAATCGATCGCCTTCGTGCAGTCGGAGGCGGCGAAAAAATTTACCCAGCGCCCGCTGCCGATGGCCGACCTCGAACTGTCCGCCTTCCAGGGCGCCGCCGGCCTGTGGCGCGCCTACGGCCTGGGTTACCAGATCTGCGTGCAAAGCCTGGTCAACGGCGAGCGCGACCTGAAGTCGGCCGCGGCCACCGCCTGCCACCGCGCGCTCGACGCGCAAATGCGCGTGATGTTCGACTACGTGCGCGCCAGTTGCCAGCTGCCCGGCAGCGAGTGGGCCATGCTGCATACCCTGTACCGCGCCGCCGAGTCCCTCGAGGTGCAGGCCGAGAAGGTGAAGGACCCGATCCAGAAGGAAACCCCGGCCTCCACCTGCATCGCCGCCTACACCCAGGCCCTGCTCACGGCCGTCGGTTCCTCCGGCGAGTGGTCGGGCAAGCAGATGCAGATGATCATGCGCTGGCTGGAGCGCTGGGCGGCGAAAATCACCGCCGGCAACAGCCCGCCGGCCTCGCCGGTGAAGCCGCCGCTGATGGTCGACCTGGCTTCCCTGCGCGGCGGCTACAGGAATGAAGCAGGCGGCGCGGAAGTGCGCTATATCGACATCAGCGAGATCGCGCTGTCATTGAAGAATCGCGTGATCCTGCTGCGCAAGGGCGAGACCCCGGCGCACCTGGGCCTGGGCGAGGACTGCATGCAGCCCGGCTGCGAGCAACTGCTGATCAACCTCTACCAGCACTGGTGCGACGGCCGCGTCAACCGCGACCAGGTGCGGCGCCAGGGCAGTGGCGAGGTGCTGGTCGCCGCCACCCTGCCGGCGGTCCATTACTACATCTCCGGCAAGCCCTTCAAGCAGCCCAGCAACGCCAAGGAGCTGACCTC
>DATAZV010000412.1:0-22715 GCA_036271855.1 Burkholderiales bacterium | reverse complement strand
CTGGTGTTTCGCGAAAACAGCTTCGCCGCGCCGGTGGTGCGCATCCAGGCCGAGCGCGAGCAGCGGGTGATCACAAGCGGGCCGTACCGCTTCGTGCGCCACCCGATGTATTCGGGGGCGATGCTGTTCTTTTTCGGCCTGCCGCTGCTGCTGGGTTCGTGGTGGGGACTTGCGGGCGCCGCATTTCTGGTGGTGCTGTTCGGCGTGCGCACGGTGATCGAAGAGGCGGCGCTGGTGCAGGGCTTGCCTGGGTATGAGGATTATCGCAGCCGTGTGCGTTACCGGCTGATCCCGCGCGTCTGGTAGCGATCAACCAAAGATGGTCGATTTGCATGCGGATGCGCGCACGGGCTTGGCGCACGCGTATATTAAGTACCAGCCCGGTGACTGTCGGGCTGGTTTAGCCATGCGCCCTGCCCTGTTCAATTACCCTCACGCCACTGCCTTTCACCGGCATCGGCAAGCCACCGTCCGCTCCCAACACATTTGTGGTTACCGCTGCATGGCGTGGCGCGCGGCCACCGACGCATTGAGGCCGAAGGATTTCGCGAAAAGCACCGTCTTTTACCGTGGTTTTGGGCCAGGCGACCACAATCGTTGTAACGATTTTTCTGAAAAACCTCAGGTTTTCTCAGGTTGCCCGCCTCCGGGGTCTTCATTGCTGCGATGCGTCGCGCGTAAAATCAATCCATCGCTTTTCGCACGAGGCCGGTCATGAATGCCCCCACTGAAACTTCCTTGATCGCGCAAATCGAGGCCCGCGCCGCCACCCTGGAAGAAAAGGTGCTGGCCTGGCGCCGCGACTTCCACGCCCATCCTGAATTGGGCAACCGCGAAGTGCGCACCTCGAAAATCGTCGCCGAGCATTTGCGCGCGCTGGGCATGGATGACGTGCGTGTCGGCGTCGCGCACACCGGCGTGGTGGCAACCCTCAAGGGCGGCAAGCCCGGCCCCTGCGTGGCGCTGCGCGCCGACATGGACGGCCTGCCGGTAACCGAGCTGGCCGACGTGCCCTTCGCCTCCAGGGTGCGCGCGCAGTGGATGGACCAGGAAGTGGGCGTGATGCATGCCTGCGGCCACGATTGCCACACCGCCATATTGATGGGCGTAGCCGAATTGTTCGCCGGCCTGCGCGAGCACATCGCCGGCAGCGTCAAGTTCATTTTCCAGCCCGCCGAGGAAGGCTTGCCCGAGGGCGAGAATGGCGGCGCCAAAATGATGATCGAGGAGCACGCCCTGGCCAACCCCAAGGTGGACGCGATTTTCGGCCTGCACGTGATCTCGCACCTGAATGCCGGCACCGTCGGCTACCGTCCCGGCGCGATGATGGCGTCGACCGACAACTTTTCCATCACGGTGAAGGGCCGCCAGACCCACGGCGCCATGCCCTGGCTGGGCACCGACCCGATCGTCGCTTCCGCGCAGATCATCCTGGGCCTGCAGACCCTGGTCTCGCGGCAAATGGACATCATGGAAAACCCGGCGGTGGTAACCATAGGCGCGATCCACGGCGGGGTACGCGAGAACATCATTCCGGATGAGGTGGTGATGCGCGGCACCTTCCGCGCCTTCGACGAAGGCCAGCGCGAAGACCTGCGCCAGCGCATCGCCGACACCGCCCGCAACATCGCCTGCGCCTGCCGCGCCACCGCGGACGTGCATACGATGAAGGGCTATCCGGTGACGGTGAACGACCCCAAGCTCACGCTATGGAGCCTGCCCACGCTGACCCGCGTCGCCGGTGAAAGCGGCGTCGAACACATCCCGCGAACCGGCGGCGGCGAAGACTTTTCCTATTTCCAGAAAGAAATTCCCGGCGCCTTTTATTTCATCGGCATCACGCCCAAGGGCAAGGACGCGCATCAGGCGCCGTCGAACCACTCGCCGTATTTTTATGTGGATGAGAGCGGCCTGCTGCTGGGGGTGAGGCTGCTGGCGCACCTGGTGGCGGATTACCAGGCAAAGCCGGCGTATTGAAGACAAAATAAGTTAGTACGTCTCCTCCCCTTCAAGGGGAGGGACAGGGTGGGGATGGGGTAAAGCAACAATAAACAATGAAAGGCCAGACCAGCAAATCCACGCGCCGCGTCTCCGTGAAGCTACGTCACACCATGACGGATGCGGAGAACAAGCTCTGGTGGCATCTGCAGGGTGAGCGCTTGGGCGTGAAGTTCCGGCGCCAGCATCCCTACCGCAAGTTCGTATTGGACTTCGTTTGCCTGGAACGAACTCTGGTAGTCGAGGTAGATGGCAGCCAACATGCCGAGCAACAAGCGGCAGACAAGGCGAGAACAGCATTACTCGAGCAGGCGGGATTTCGCGTGCTGCGGTTCTGGAACAACGAGGTGTTGAATCAGTTGGACGATGTGCTGGAGGAGATTTGCCGGGTGCTGGCGGAGAGGGAGGGGAGGAACAACGGTGGCTGAATGGGGCTTCACCCCATCCCTACCCTGTCCCTCCCCTTGAAGGGGAGGAGACCTGCTTAGTTGCACCGGGGAAAACGGAGCAGCCATCGCGACCAGCTCACTTCCCCCGCGCCAGCTCCACCCCCTGATTCGCCAGCGCATCCGCCCGCTCATTGCCCGGGTCGCCCGCATGCCCCTTGACCCAGCGCCAGTCGACCTTGTGGCGCTTGGCGGCTTCTTCGAGCGCCTTCCACAGGTCTTCGTTTTTCACTGGCTTTTTGTCGGCGGTTTTCCAGCCCTTGAGTTTCCAGGAGTGGATCCAGGTGGTGATGCCCTGGCGCACGTAGTTGGAGTCGGTGTAGAGCACCACGTCGCAGGCGCGCTTGAGCGCATTGAGGGCCTCGATCACGGCCATCAACTCCATACGGTTGTTGGTGGTGTGGGCTTCGCCGCCGCAGAGTTCTTTTTCGTGGTCGCCGCTTTTGAGGAATACGCCCCAGCCGCCGGGGCCGGGGTTGCCTTTGCAGGCGCCGTCGGTGTAGATGACAACCGGGCCGGCGGTGGTGCTGTCGCTCATTCTTTGGTGCTTTTCTTTTGGGGGTTGCTGTGTACGTATTGGGGAGCGAGGGTGGTGCCGCGCTGGTTTGCCCTGTTGGCGCCATTGGTGCTGGCGGCGAGCGCCTCGGCCTTGCGTTCCTTGCGCCAGGCCGGGGTGATGATACGCATGCCGGGCACGCGCTTGATCGCCTGCATCATGTAGACGGCGCCGGCCACCGGCCACCAGCGGTCGCCGGCCTGTTCCAGGAAACCGAAGCGGCCCAGCCACTTTTCCGAGGTGTAGGGCGGACGGTAGCGGCCGAAGCGGCCGCCGCGCATTTCGAAATTGAGGAGTTTGAGCCAGTCCTTCATTCGCAGCACGCTGACGAATTCGCCGCTCCAGGGCACCGCGGAGGAGTGGCTGAACATCTTTTTCACCCCCCAAAGGCTGACCGGGTTGAAGCAGAAAATGATCACCTGGCCTTCCGGGCGCAGCACCCGCTCGACTTCGCGCAGGATCTGGTGCGGCTCGCTGGAGAATTCCAGCAGGTGCGGCAGCACTACCAGGTCCAGGGATTCGGATTCGAACGGCAGCTCATGGGCGTCGGCGCGCACGCTGGGCTTGCCGGCCAGGCTGGCGGTGAGCCGGCTGGTGATGCGGTTGGCGCGCAGGAAGTCGATGCCGGGCAGGCCGATCTGCACCGCGTAGTAGCCGAAGATGTCGGCCACCGCCGCATCGACGCGCGCCAATTCCCATTCCAGGACGTAGGCGCCCTGGGGGGTGTAGAACCAATTCTCGAGGACTTGCCCGGGGTTGTTCGGGTCGGGGTCGGTCTCCGGGGCGCCGGATATGGACGACGGGCCGGGGCGCAGAGCCGCGTCCGGCTGCTCGGAATCGGCTTGGGGGCCGGTGCCTTCGGCGGCCGGCTGGACTTCGGCGATCATTGCGCCACGGGGGCCGCCGCTGACCGGTTCGCCGATCTGCGCCAGCGGCGCGCCGGGAAAATAGGCCCCGCCAAAACGCGGCCGGCCGGCCCGCCGCACCAAGGCGCTGACGGCCAGTTCGGCGCCCGCGCCAGGGCGCTGCGGCGCCGGCACGTCAGCCACCCCGGCATCCGCGGCCGGGGTATCGGGCTGCTTTGGGGTATCTTTGACGTTTTGCTCGGTCATACCATCATGATTCAGGTCGTTCCCATCCCGGCGTTCAAGGACAACTACCTCTGGCTGATCCACGATGGCCGCCACGCGGCGGTGGTCGACCCGGGAGATGCCGTCCCGATAATCGATTATCTCACGCAGCATGGCCTCAACCTGGCCGCCATCCTGGTGACCCACCACCATGCCGACCATATCGGCGGCCTGCCGGCGCTGACCCAAAAATACCCGGGGGCGCCGGTATTCGGGCCGGCGGGCGAAGCCATCCCGCAATTGACCCTAAAGCTGAAGCAGGGCGAGCGCATCACCCTGCCCTACCTGGGCCTGTCGTTCGATGTCCTCGACATCCCGGGCCATACCGCCGGGCACATCGCCTATCTGGGCGATGGGCGCCTGTTCTGCGGCGATACCCTGTTCGCCGGCGGCTGCGGCCGGGTGTTCGAAGGCACCATGCCGCAGATGCGGGCTTCACTGGCCAAGCTGAAAGACCTGCCCGGCGAGACTCTGGTATTCTGCGCCCACGAATACACCCTATCCAATCTGAAATTCGCCCGCGCCGTCGAGCCGGAAAACCCGCTCCTGGCTGCGCGCGAAGAACACGACAAAGCCACCCGCGCCGCCAGCCGCCCGACCGTACCGTCGCGCATTTCGCTGGAGCGCGATACCAATCCGTTTTTGCGCTGGGATGCACCGCAGGTCATCGCCGCTGCCCGTGGGCGATTGGGACATGCGGCAGGGGGGCCTGATGAGGTGTTTGGCGCGATCCGCGAATGGAAAAATTCGTTTTAATGAATTCCTTTTGAGAATCAAACGGTTGCACAAATAAACTGCTTGACCACGTGAAGCGTGGTCATATAGTATTCATATCAATCAAAAGTCAGGGAGGGGAGCCCATGCACGGTTCATCCGGCGTGTTCAAGCTTCTTGTCTGTCTCGTTGTCCCCCTGGCGCTGGCCGCGTGCGCCGGTAGCCAACCCGCAGCACCCGATACCCCCGCCCTGCCCACGGTTCAGCCGCTGGTCGCCGTGGAAGTGCAGGAAGCCGAAGTCGAGAATGTCGACCTCACGGCGCAGTTGCAGACCGACCTGTGGCAGCGGATTCGCGACGGCTTTGCGATTCCCGACCTAAACACCGCCAGCGCGCAGGAAAAAACCGCCTGGTACGGCGCCAAGCCCGATTACATGAAGCGCAGCCTGGAGCGCGCCCGCCCCTTCCTCTATGTCATCGTCGAAGAGATCGAAAAACGCGGCATGCCCACCGAGCTGGCGCTGCTGCCGCTGGTGGAATCGGCCTACAACCCGCAGGCGGTGTCGCCGGCGCAAGCCGCC
Organism: Burkholderiales bacterium; assembly: GCA_036271855.1. Taxonomy (GTDB): domain Bacteria; phylum Pseudomonadota; class Gammaproteobacteria; order Burkholderiales; family JAEUOS01; genus JAQGMJ01. The sequence continues at coordinate 17,290 of DATAZV010000412.1, read as the reverse complement.
GGCATGTGGCAGTTCATCCCCGCCACCGGCAAGCGCTACAACCTGAAGCAGGACTGGTGGCGCGACGACCGGCGCGATGTCATCGCCTCCACCGGCGCGGCGCTGGATTACCTGCAGACCCTGTACACCCAGTTCGGCGACTGGCAGCTGGCTCTGGCCGCCTACAACTGGGGCGAAGGCGCGGTGCAGCGCGCGGTCGATCGCGCCCGCGCCAAGGGCGAGCCGACCGACTACGCCAGCCTGACGGCGAAAATGCCCGCCGAGACCGCCGGCTACGTGCCCAAGCTGCAGGCGATCAAGAACATCGTGATGAACCCGGCGCAGTACGCCGTGACCCTGCCGGACATGCGCAACGAGCCCTACCTCGCCACCATCACCCGCGACCGCGACATCGACGTTTCGGTGGCGGCGCAACTGGCGGAAATGCCGCTGGAGGAATTCGTCGCGCTCAACCCCTCGCACAACCGCCCGGTGATCCCGGGCGCGAGCAACCCGGTGATCGTGCTGCCGGCCGACAAGGTGGAAACCTTCAAGCTGAATCTGCAGGCGCGCGAAAAGCCCCTCTCCAGCTGGCAGGCCTACCTGGTGAAGGCCGGCGAGAAACTGGAGCAGATCGCCGCCAAGTTCGGCATCGACCTCTCGGCGCTGCGCACCGCCAACGGCATCGGCGCGCGCCAGCGCGTGGTTGCCGGCCATACCCTGCTGGTGCCGCGGGCGAAAGACAGCGTCAAGGACACTGCCACGCAGTTGCCCGCCGAGATCAGCCAGCCGCCGCTGGAAAACGAAGGCCGTATCGTGCGCACCACCTACGTCGTGCGCAAGGGCGATTCGCTGGCGCTGATCGCGCACAAATACAAGGTGTCGGTGGCCGAGGTGAAGGACTGGAACCGCTCGCTGGGCAGCGCGGTGAAGCCCGGGCAAAAGCTGACCATCGAGACGATTTCGTATCACGAGGCGGCACCGAAAACCGCGGCGCGCGGGCACCGGCACGTCGCCGCCAAAGGCCGGGCGGTTGCCCGCCATCCGAAGCGGCCGGTGCGCGTGGCGCACCGCTAGGCGCCGGGGCTCCTGAGCCTTACTCGCGCAGTTGACGGCGCAGGGTCTGCCCGACTTCGGGCCGCTCGGCGAACGGGTCGGGCGGATTGGCGTGGGTCATGATCGCTTCCATCCGCGCCTGCACGCCGCCCAGCGCATGCGGGTGCGAGTAGACGTAGAAGCCGCCGGCGGCAACCGCATCGAATACCTTTTGCGCCACCTGCGCCGCACTCACCCTGCCGGAGCCCACGGCCTTGTCGGACATGGCCTGGGCAATCAGTTGTGACTGCGTCGGCGCGTCCTCTTCGGCCAGCGCCTCGGGGCGATTGCGTTGCGAGCTGTTGATGCCGGTGGGTACGAAATAAGGGCAGAGTACCGAGCAGGAAAGCTGGTCGGTGACAAGCTGCAGGTCCTGGTACAGCGTTTCAGTCAGCGCCACCACTGCGTGCTTGGAGACGTTGTACAGCCCCATGTTGGGCGGCGTCAGCAGGCCGGCCATCGAGGCGGTGTTGACGATGTGGCCTTCGTAGGCCGGGTCGGCTTTCGCGGCGGCGAGCATCAGCGGCGTGAAGGCGCGCACCCCGTGCACCACGCCCCACAGGTTGACCCCGAGCACCCATTCCCAGTCACGCACGCTGTGTTCCCACAGCAGCCCGCCGTGGAATACGCCGGCGTTGTTGAACACCAGGCCGGGGGCGCCGAAGCGCTGCATGGTGGCGGCGGCCAGCGCATCGACCGACTCGGCATTCGAGACATCGGTGCGCAGCGCCAGCACCTCGGCGCCGGCGGCATGCAACTCATCGGCAACGGCGTCGAGCGCGCCCTGCTCGACATCGGCCAGCACCAGTTTCATGCCAAGGCCGGCGCCGATGCGCGCGAACTCGCGGCCGAAGCCGCTCCCCGCCCCGGTGATCACTGCTGTCTTGCCCTGAAAGGATTTCAACCTAGTGCCTCCCGGCCGTACCGCAACCTCAAACCAGCTTGACCAGCTGCTTGCCGAAGTTCTCGCCCTTGAGCAGGCCGATGAACGCCTGCGGCGCGCTCTCCAGCCCCTGCGCGATACTCTCGCGGTACTTGAGCTGGCCGGCCGCCACCATGCCACCCAACTCGCCCAGCGCCTCCGGCCACTCGTTCAGGTGATCGGAGACGATGAAGCCCTGCACCTTGAGACGGTTGGTAAGGATCGAACGCACATTGGCCAGCGCCACCGGCGCGCCGTTGTAGCCCGAGATCATGCCGCAGACGGCGATGCGCCCGAAGGCGTTCATGCGCGCGAGGATGGCGTCGAAGATAGCCCCGCCGACGTTCTCGAACACGCCGTCGACACCCTTGGGCGCGGCTTCTCGCAGCGCGGCGCCGATGTCGCCGGCCTTGTAATCGATGCAGGCATCGAAGCCCAGCTCGTCGCGCACATAGGCGCACTTGGCCGCGCCGCCGGCGATGCCGATCACCTGCGCGCCCTTGGCCTTCGCCAGTTGCCCCACCACCGAACCCACCGCGCCGGAAGCGGCCGTCACCACCACCGTCTCGCCCGCCTTCGGCTCGATGATCTTGTTCAGCCCATGCCACGCCGTCACCCCCGGCATGCCGACGCAGCCGAGATAAGCGGACAAGGGAATCTTGTCGGTCACGCGGCGCAAGGGCGCGCCGTACTGCCCGCCGCCGTCGGAGATGCCATATTCCTGCCAGCCGAAGGCGCCGGTGACCAGGTCGCCTTTGGCGTATTTCGGGTTCTTCGACTCCAGCACCACACCGGCGGTGCCGCCCACCATCACCGCGTTCAGAGCCTGCACCGCGGCATAGGATTTGACCTCGTCCATGCGCCCGCGCATATAGGGGTCGAGCGACAGCCAGCGGTTTTGCACCAGCACCTGGCCTTCCTGCAGGGCCGGCACGTCGGCTTCGACCAGGGCGAAGCAGTCGGTGGTGACCGGCCCTTGCGGGCGCTTGACCAGGTGGATCTGGCGGTTTTTCATGCGTCCCCCACTGGCAGCTTGCCCTGGTTCATCAGGTTCTTGAATTTGAAGGTGCCCATCGAGCGCGCCACCAGCGAATCGTCGGAGGCATTGCGGATCTCGCCTTCGCAGCGCCACAGGGTGGTCGAGCGGGCGATCACCCGCCCGATCGCGATCTGCTTGCCCTTGCCGGGCGAAATAAAGCTGCTCGACATGTCGACCGTCACGCCGGAAAGATTGGCAGGGTCATAAGCGCGGCCGGCGATCGCCATGCAGACGTCGAGCAGGGTCATGATCACCCCGCCATGCACGCCGCCCCAGGAGTTGTAGTGCTCGGGGCGCGGCTCCAGCGAGAGCACGGCATGCCCGGGCTCCATGCTGTCGACCTGCACCCCCAGGTGGAGCAGAAAAGGCACGCGCAACAGCACGTCGGCGTTGTTTACGGCAGCGGGCTGGGCGGTACTCAAGATGCTTGTCCTCGAAGATTCGGTGGAAGTATGCCGATTGTGGGCAAATCGGACTACATCAGACCACGATGGCGCCGCCGTCCACCGCCAGGCATTGCCCGGTGATGTGGCCGCCGGCGTCGGAGGCGAACAGCAGCGCCGCGCCTTTCAGGTCTTCGTCGCCGCCGAGCTTGCGCAGCGGCGTGCTCTCGATGAAATACTTCTCGTGATTGGCCAGCGTCGCGCGAGTCATCTTCGACGGAAAAAATCCCGGGCAGATGGCGTTCACGGTGATGTTGTACTTGCCCCATTCGGCAGCCAGGGCGCGGGTGAAGTTCACCACCCCGCCCTTGGTGGTGTTGTAGGCCAGAGTGCCTTCCATCTGCAGGGGGTTGGCGCCCAGGCCCGCCACCGAGGCGATGTTGACGATGCGCCCCTTTTTGCGCGGGATCATCGAGGCACGGCCGACTGCCTGGCAAAGCAAAAAGGTGCCGGTCATGTTGACGTTCACCAGCTTGTTCCAGGCTTCCAGCGGGTGGTCTTCGGCGGCTGCGCCCCAGGTGGCGCCGGCATTGTTGATCAGGATGTCTATCTGCCCGTGCGCCTGCATCACTGCTTCCACGGTCGGCGCAATCGACTCCGGCTTGCCGATATCGGCGGCGACGGTGAGTACCGGATAGCCGAGTTGCTGCAGATGCGCTCTTGCCTCCTCCAGCTCATCAGCCTTGCGCGCGGTAATCGCCAGTTTCGCACCCATTTCGCCCAGGGCTTCGGCCATCTGCATCCCCAGGCCGCGCGAGCCGCCGGTGATCAGGGCCACACGCCCGGAGAGGTCGATCAGTTGTTTGATGCTCATGGTCGTATCCGGTTAAGCGACAGCCGCCCAGACAGGAATGGCCTGGTGACCGGAAGCGGATGCAGGCAAAGCGCCCCTACAAGCCGGGTACCGGACGAGAAGGCGCAGCCATACGCGGCACTGCGTACCGCGGGTTGCAAAGGTCGAAGCCAGGGTCGCGGCGGCCGTCATCTGATACTCATCGCCGCGACGCCTTATTTTTTATCCGCGCCCTGCAAGGTCTGGGTGACCAGGAATTCGCGCGAAGTCGAGACCTTCGCGCCGCAGCGGATCAACAGATTGACCCGGATCACCGGCTCAAACACCCCCATCGCGGTGGAAAGGCTCACCATTGCCGTGTTGCCGTTACGCTCGACTCGCATGGTGTAACCCTTTAGCGCGGGCACCTCCTTGTATTTCATGCTGGCGGTATCGTCCAGCCTGACACAGGCCATGCTGATGTCTTCGCCCGCCGCCAGGGTCACCGGTATGCTGGCCTTGAAGTTATCCCCCAGGCCGGACTTGACCTGGATATCACCGACAGTCAGCGCCTGCGCGCCGCCTGCCAGCACTGCCGCGGCGATTCCCGCCGCGCCTACCGCACATCGAATCATTTTAGTCATGGTTTTCTCCCTGAAAAACAGATCGCGTGCAAACGCCGCTTAAGCGGCCTTGAGTGATACGCAAGTTTACGCGATCCGCCGTTCCGAGGCAAAACCGGCCCGAATTGTGCCTAGGCGACCTCGAACAGCCCCGCCGCCCCCATGCCGCCACCGATGCACATGGTCACCACCACGTATTTGACGCCACGGCGCTTGCCCTCGATCAGCGCATGGCCGACCAGGCGGGCGCCGGTGACGCCATAGGGATGGCCTACGGCGATGGAGCCGCCGTTGACGTTCAGGCGCTCATCCGGAATACCCAGCTTGTCGCGGCAATAGATCACCTGCACCGCAAACGCCTCATTCAGCTCCCATAGCCCGATATCGCCCACTTTCAGCCCAGCCTGCTTGAGCAGCTTGGGAATGGCGAACACCGGACCGATGCCCATTTCGTCCGGCTCGCAGCCGGCGACAACGAAGCCCCGGTAGATACCCAGGGGCTGCACGCCGCGCTGCTCGGCCAGCCTGGCGCTCATCACCACCGCGGCGGAGGAGCCATCGGAAAACTGGCTGGCATTGCCGGCCGCGATCACCCCGCCCTCGATGGCCGGCTTGATTTTCGCCACACCCTCGTAAGTAGTGTCGGCGCGGATGCCTTCGTCCTGGCTGGCGGTGATTTCCTCCACCCATGACTTGCCGGTCTCCTTGTCGGCCACCTGCTTTTGCACCGTGATCGGGGCGATCTCGTCGACGAACTTGCCTTCGGCCCTGCCCTTGGCGGCGCGCAGTTGGCTTTGCACACCGTATTGGTCCTGCACTTCGCGTGCGATGTTGTAGCGCTTGGCTACGGTCTCGGCCGTACGCAGCATCGGCCAGTAGATTTCCGGCTTGTGCTCGTTCAGCCACGGGTCGAAGGAATTCTTCACCTCGTTTTGCACCATCGAAATGGACTCGACGCCGCCCGCCACCATGATGTCGGCCTCGCCGGCGGCGATGCGCTGCGCCGCCAGGGCGATGGTTTGCAGCCCCGAGGAGCAAAAACGGTTCACCGTCATGCCCGAAACACTCACCGGGCAACCGGCGCGCAGCGCGATCTGGCGCGCGATGTTCTGGCCAGTGGCGCCTTCCGGATAAGCACAGCCCATCAGCACGTCGTAAACCTCGCCGGGCTCGACCTTGGCGCGCGCCATCGCGTGCGCCACCGAGTGGCCGCCCAGGGTCGCCCCCTGGGTCATGTTGAAATAGCCGCGCCAGGATTTACCCAGCGGCGTGCGCGCGGTGGAAACGATAACGGCGTCGGTCATGATGTTTGCTCCTCGGTATATTGGTGCACGCGCGGACGCGCCGTCCTAGTTAAAGGTTTTGCCTTCGGCGGCCAGCTTGACCAGCAGTGGCGCCGGTTTCCAGAACGCCGGGTCCCCGGACTGCAGGGCGGCGTATTTTTGCATCGCCGCCACCACGTTGGGCAGCCCGATGGTATCGGCGTAGAACATCGGCCCGCCGCGATAGGTGGGAAAGCCGTAGCCGGTCATGTAGACCATATCGATATCCACCGCACGCATGGCGATGCCCTCTTCGAGGATGCGCGCGCCTTCGTTGACCAGGGCGTAGATGCAGCGCCCGACGATCTCCTCGTCGCTGATGGCGCGGCGCTTGATGCCCGCCTCTTCCGAACAGCCGAGGATGATGTCTTCGACGATGGCATCGGGATACGCGGTACGGTCGCCCGCCTCGTACCTGTAGAACCCGGCGCCGCTTTTCTGGCCAAAGCGCTTGAGCTCGCAAATCAGGTCCGGAATCTTCGAATACGTCATCTCCGGCTGTTCGACGTAGCGGCGCTTGCGGATCGCCCAGCCGATGTCGTTGCCGGCCAGGTCCATCATGCGCAGAGGCCCCATTGCCAGGCCCCAGTTTTCCAGCGCGCCGTCGATCTGCTGCGGCAGCGCGCCCTCTTCCAGCAGGAAGTAGGCCTGGCGCAAATACTGCTCGACCATGCGGTTGCCGATGAAACCATCGCACACGCCCGAGACCACGCCCACCTTCTTGATGGTCTTGGCGAGTTTCATGGTGCTGGCGAGCACATCCTTGCCGGTCTTGGCGCCACGCACGATTTCCAGCAGGCGCATCACGTTGGCCGGCGAGAAGAAGTGGGTGCCGATCACGTCCGCCGGGCGCCTGGTCACGGCGGCGACCTGGTCCAGGTCGAGCGTCGAGGTGTTGGAGGCGAGGATGGCGCCGGGCTTCATCACTTCATCGAGCTGCTTGAACACCTGCTCCTTCACGCCCATGTCCTCGAATACGGCTTCGATCACGATGTCGGCCTGGCCGATGTCGGCATACTTGAGCGTGGGGGTGATCAGCGCCATGCGCTTTTCCACCTCGTCCATCGTCATGCGGCCCTTTTTCGCCGTGCCCTCGTAGTTCTTGCGCACCACCGCCAGGCCGCGGTCCAGCGCTTCCTGTTTCATTTCCAGCAGGGTGACCGGGATGCCGGCATTGACGAAGTTCATCGCGATGCCGCCACCCATGGTGCCGGCGCCGATCACCGCCGCGCGCCGGATTTCGCGCAAGGGCGTATCGGCCGGCACATCGGGAATCTTGGACACCGCGCGCTCGCCGAAAAAATAATGGCGCATCGCCTTCGACTCGCTGGTCTGCACTAGTTCGTTGAAGCGCGCACGCTCGAATTTGATGCCTTCGTCGAACGGCAGCTGGACCGCCGCTTCGATCGCCGCCACGCATTTAAGTGGCGCCGGAAAGCCACGCGAATCCTTCGCCACCCGGGCGCGCGCGGCTTCGAAAAAGGCGGCGGCATTGTCCAGCTTCACGTTCAGGTCACGCGCGCGCTTGTACGGCGCGCCTTTGGCCGCGACTTTCTCGGCGAAAGCACAAGCGGCCTCGACCAGGTCGCCGCTGGCGATTTCATCAAACAGGGTGCCGGCCGCGAATTTCTCCGACTTCACCGGATTGCCGGACACGATCATCTCCAGCGCCGCTTCGGCGCCGATCAGGCGCGGCAGGCGCTGGGTGCCGCCGGCGCCGGGCAGGATGCCCAGCTTGACCTCGGGCAGCGCGATTTGCGCGCCGGGCGCGGCCACGCGGTATTGGCAGCCGAGCGACAGCTCCAGGCCGCCGCCCATCGCCACGCCATGCACCGCCGCGACGATCGGCTTGACGCTGTTGTCCAGCGCCGCGATCACCTCACCCAGCGCGGGTGCCGCGATCGCCGCCGGCGTATTGAATTCCTTGATCTCGGCGCCGCTGGAAAACACCTTGCCGCCGCCGGTGATGACGATGGCGGCGATTGCCGCGTCGGCATTGGCTGCTTCCACCGCCGCCTTCACCATGCCGCGGTTGGCGTGCGACATGGTATTCATCGGCGGGTTGCTCATGGTGATCACGGCGACCTTGCCGCGCACGCTGTACTGGCTCATTGCTTTCTCCTGATACTGCCCGTGCGATGCCGTCGCACCGCCGCTTAAGCCATCCTAAGGCGCGAGCCGGCGCCGGGCTACTCGGATTCTTCCGCCTGGCGCCGCCGGCCTCACACTTCCAGCCACTCCTTGCGCACCGCCTGGTTGGCCTTGAGTTCGGCGGTGGATCCATCGAACACAATCTGCCCATGGCCCATCACGTACAGCCGGTCGGAAATATCCAGCGCGATGGCCAGCTTTTGCTCCACCAGCAGCACCGAAACGCCGCGCGCCTTCAGCTCGCGCAGGTATTCTCCCACCAGTTCGACTATCCGCGGCGCCAGGCCCTCGGTGGGCTCGTCGATCATCACCAGTTCGGGGTCGCCCATCAGGGTGCGGCACAGGGTCAGCATCTGCTGCTCGCCGCCCGACATCATGCCGGCCTGCACGTGGCGGCGCTCCTTCATGCGCGGGAACAGGGCGTACATTTCCTCGACGGTCCATTTGCCGGGTTTCGGACCCTTCATTCCCAGCAGCAGGTTCTGCTCCACCGTCAGGGTGGGAAAGACGTCGCGGTTTTCCGGCACATAGCCCAGGCCCAATTGCGCGATCTCGAAAGTCTTGCGGCCGAGAATCTCCTCGCCCTTGAAACGCACCGAGCCAGTCGCCGCCACCTGCCCCATCGCCGCCTTGATGGTGGTGGAGCGTCCCACGCCGTTGCGCCCCAGCAGGCTGACGATCTCGCCCTTGCCGACGGAAAGCGAGACACCGTGCAGGATATGGCTCTTGCCGTAGTAGGCATGCAGGTCGCGGATCTCAAGCATCGCCGCCTCCCGCATTGCCGGTGTCGCCGCTTTCGTCATCGTCGTGGCTGACCGAGGTGCCGAGGTAGGCTTCCTGCACCGCCGGGTTGGCGCGGATATTCTGCGGCACGTCAGTTGCAATGATCTCGCCATAGACCAGCACCGAAATTCGGTCGGCCAGGCCGAATACCACGCTCATGTCGTGCTCCACCATCACCAGGGTCTTGCCGGCGCTCACCTTGTGGATCAGCTCGACGGCACGGTCCGATTCCGAACGGCTCATGCCGGCGGTCGGCTCATCCAGCAGGATCACCTGCGCCCCGCCGGCGATGGTGATGCCGATCTCCAACGCACGCTGCTCCGCGTAAGTCAGGAGACCCGCGCGCACTTCGCGGCGGGCATTCAGGCCGATCATGTCGATGATTTCATCGGCGCGCGCGCGCGCGTCGGCAAGGCGGGAGAGGCGGTGCCAGAACGAATACCTATAGCCCAGCGCCCAGAGCACGGCGCAGCGCACGTTTTCGAACACCGTCAGGTTGTGGAAAATATTGGTGATCTGGAAGCTGCGCGACAAGCCCTTGCGATTGATCTCGAAGGGCTTGAGGCCGGTGACGTCCTCGCCGTTGAGGCGGATATGGCCGGCGCTCAGGCCGAAGCGGCCGCTGACGAGGTTGAACAGGGTTGACTTGCCGGCGCCATTGGGGCCGATGATGGCGTGGCGCTCGCCCGGCGCAATCTGCAGGTCGACGCCGCGGATGATCGCGGTCTTGCCGAAAGACTTGCGCACCCCCGCCAGCTCCAGGGCCAGGGGCGCGCTCATGGCGACGCTCCGGCAGCCAGTTCACTCATCACCCGGTCCCAGCGCAACGTCACCGCGCGGCGCGCCGCCAGCAGCAGCGCGAAGCCCGCCACCGCGAGAACGGCGACCACGGCCCAGGGCGGCACGCTCAATACGTTGACCTGCATGCCCAGCAGATGCATCACCGGGCCGGTGTTGTCCGCCTCCAGTGCATGGTAGTAAAGCATTTCCACCGCCAGGATCAGCCCGGCCAGCAGCACCACGCCGGCAAGCGCGGCCAGCGCGTAGGCCGGCAGCATGGCGCGCAGGCGGCCCGCACGCACCAGCGGCGCCTGCAGCATGATCAGCCCGGCAATGCCGCCCGGGCAATACATGACGACAAGGACGAAAAACAGGCCGAGATACAACAGCCAGGCGTTGGTGATGGTGGAAAGCACGACGACGAACAGGCCGAGCAGGACGGAGCCGATCATCGGGCCGAAAAAGAAGCCGACGCCGCCGATATAGGTGAACAACAGCACAGTGCCGGAGCGGATTGCGCTGACGTTTTCCGCGCTGACGATTTCGAAATTGATCGCACTCAAGCCTCCTGCCACACCGGCAAAAAATCCGGAAATGATCAACACCAGATAGCGCACCCGCTGCGTCTCGTAGCCGATGAATTCGGCACGCTCCGGGTTGTCGCGTACAGCGTTGGCGATGCGCCCCAGCGGCGTCTGCGTATAGGCATACATCGCGGCGGTACAGACGAACAGCCATACAGCTACCAGGTAGTAGACCTGGATCTGCGGGCCGTAGGTGATGAAACCGAGCAGCGGTTTGCCGGCGATGCGGTTGGTCGAGATGCCGCCCTCGCCGCCGAAAAAGTCCGGGAACATCAGCGCCATCGAGGCCACCAGCTCGCCGATGCCCAGCGTAATCATGGCGAAGGGCGTGCCTGATTTCCTGGTGGTGACGTAGCCGAACAGCACACCGAAAAACGCCCCCGCCAGGCCGCCGACCAGCGGCAGCAGGGTGACCGGGAACACGATGGTGCCCTTGCCGATGAAATTGAGCGTGTGAATGGCGATGTAGGCCCCCAGGCCAGCGTACACCGCGTGGCCGAAGGAAAGCATGCCGGCCTGCCCCAGCAGCATGTTGTACGAGAGGGCGAAGATCATGATGGTGCCGATCTGGCACAACAGCGTGAGCGCGAAGCCTTGATGGAACAGCAGCGGCAGCACCACCAGCAGCACGGCAAAGCCGCCCCACCAGAGCAGGCGCGCGCGATGGGAAGCGGCGATGGCGCCCATCAGCCCTCCCGCGTGCCCATCAGGCCGCGCGGCCTGAAGATCAGGATCAGCACCAGGAACAGGAAGGGCAGGATCGGCGCCACTTGCGCGATGGTGAGTTTCCACACCACGTACAGCGGCGCCTGCGGCGTGATCTGCCAGCCGATCGCACCGGCCAGATTCACCAGCGAATAATCCAGCGCCACCGCGAAGGTCTGGATCACGCCGATCAGCAGCGAGGCAATGAAGGCGCCGGCGAGCGAACCCATGCCGCCGACCACGGCGACGACAAAAATGATCGAGCCCACCGCCGCCGCCATGCCCGGCTCGGTGACGAACTGATTGCCGCCGATCACCCCCGCCAGCCCGGCGAGCGCGCAGCCGCCGCCGAACACGCCCATGAACACCCGCGGCACGTTGTGCCCGAGCGCCTCGACCATGCCGGGATGGGTGAGCGAGGCCTGGATCACCAGGCCGATGCGGGTCTTTTTCAGCAGCAGGTAGAGCGCCAGCAGCATGAACAGCGCCACTGCCATCATGAACCCGCGATACGCCGGAAAGGTGGTGCCGTAAAGGGTGAATAGCGGATGGTCCAGCGCCGCCGGCACCTTGTAGTCCACCGCCGAGCGGCCCCAGGCGAGGTGGACGAATTCCTCGACCAGGTAGGCCAGGCCGAAGGTCAGCAGCAGTTCCGGCACATGGCCGTGCCGATGTACGCGGCGCAGCATGAAACGCTCCACCAGGGCCCCAAGGATGCCGACCAGCAGGGGCGCGGCCAGCAGCGCCCACCAGAAGCCGAATTCCCGGCTCACCTGGTAGGCGAAATACGCCCCCAGCATGTAGAAACTGGCATGGGCAAAATTGAGCACGCCCATCATGCTGAAAATCAGGGTCAGGCCCGAGGAAAGCATGAACAGCAGCAGCCCGTAGGAGATGCCGTTGAGCAGCGAGATCAGGAAAAATTCCAAGACGCGGGCTTCCTCTTTCTCGTGAATTGCCTAAAACGGGCAAAAAGAGGGGCGCATGCCGCGCCCCTCTCCGCTTTGCCCTCGCACGGGGCCGGTGTTAAGGCTTCGGCGGCCGCTGCATCTCGCAGGTGGTGGGGCGCGCCATCACATACGGCTCGAAGCGCACATCGGTCTTGAAGCCCATGCCGGTATTCTCGACGTCGTGCCTGATTTCCTTGTCACCGCCCTTGGCCGCATCCTTGTAGATGGTGGAGAGATACATCGGCGTAAGCAGCTGATGGTCGCGCGCGCGCATTTCGACTTCGCCGGTGTCGCTCATGTACTTGGCACCTTCGAGCGCGTAGGCGATGCGCAGCGGGTCGGCTGACTTGGCGCGCTTGATGGCGTCGGCCAGCATGTACAGCTCGGTGCCGATACGCAGGTAGTAGTAGTCCAGGCCATATTTGGCGTGGAAGGCGTTGGCGAATTTCTCGGTCTTGTTCGGCACCACGTTGGAATGCCATTCGCTGATCTGCTTGACGTGGCCGGCCGCCGCCTCGCCCATCGCCGTGGGCGTGCCGAGCCCGCCCGCATAATAGGTGTAAAAATCGACGTTCAGGCCGGCGTCCTTCGCCGCCTTGGTCAAGAGCGACATGTCGTTGCCCCAGTTGCCGGTGATCACGGTGTCGGCGCCGGAGGCCTTGATCTTCGCCACGTAGGGGGCGAAGTCCTTCACCTGGCCGAAGGGGTGCAGGTCGTCGCCGACGATCTTGATGTCCGGGCGCTTGCGTGCCAGGAATTCCTTGGCGATGCGCGAGACCTGCTGGCCGTGGGCGTAGTTCTGGTTGATCAGGTAGACGTTTTTCACCTGCGGCTTGGTTCTAATGTACTCGGTGATCGCCTCCAGCTTCATTTCGCTGTTGGCGTCGAAGCGGAAGTGCCAGAAATTGCACTTGCCGTTGGTGAGGTCGGGGTCCACCGCCGCGTAGTTGAAATAAATCACCGACTGCGCCGGGTTGCGCTCGTTGTTTTTCGCCACTGCATCGGAGATCGCCAGGGCGGCGCCGGAGCCGTTGCCCTGGGTGACGATGCGGATGCCGCGGTCGATCGCCACCTTGAGCTGGTTCAGGCTTTCCTGCGGCGTGCCTTTGTTGTCCAGCGCCACCACTTCCAGCTTCGGCCCGCCGGTGAGATTGCGGGCATTGATGTCGTCTATCACGTACTGGAAGTGCTTCAGGCCCTGCTCGCCGACATTGGCGAAGGGGCCGGAGAGCGGGTCGATGTAGCCGATTTTCACGGTCTGGGCCTGGGCCGCGGCGCTGCAGGCCAGGGCGGCGGCAATGGCGAGGGGTGCAAATCTGTAAGCGCGCATGTTGTCTCCTCAAAACTTATTTATGATCTTCATGCCGGACCGCCGAACGGCTGCCCGGATTGCGCTTGCAATGGCGTTTCTGCCGAACGCCTGTGTATGCCGTGGATAAGCGCGGCAGCATTGTGCAAGTTTGCCGTAGCATATAGAGGCCCCAAATAACTGTAAAGCGGCGCAGCGGGAAATCCGAGCAGCCCTGGAGAAGAGATCAATGAAGGCATGGGTAGTCAGACAATGGTGTGAGCCAGAACAGATGAGTTTTGAGGAGTCGCCCACACCCGAGCCGGGTCCCGGCCAGGTGCGGGTCAAGGTGGAGGCGGCGGCGCTGAATTTTCTCGACACGCTGATGATCGGGGGCCGCTACCAGGTAAAGCCGCCCTTCCCGTTCACCCCGGGGGTCGAAGTGGCCGGGACAATCGAGGTCGTCGGCCCCGATTCGCGGCTCAGCCCGGGAATGCGCGTCTGCGGCAACGTCGGTGTCGGCGGCTATGCCACCCACGCGCTGCTGCGCGATGCCGCGGCCGCACCGATTCCGGACAACCTGGATTTTGCCGAAGGCTCGGCCCTGCCTATCGTCTACCCGACGGCGCATGCCTGCCTGCGCGGCGCCGGGCACATGCAGCCCGGGGAAACCGTGCTGGTGCATGCCGGCGCCGGCGGCGTCGGCCTGGCGGCGATCCAGTTGGCGAAGGTATGGGGCGCCGGGCGCATCCTCGCCACCGCCGGCAGTCCGGACAAACTGGCGGTGTGCAAGGCGCATGGCGCCGATGCGGCTTTCGACTACGGCAGCGATGCCTGGATCGAGCAGGTCAAGGAGGCGACCGGCGGCCAGGGCGCCGACATCATCATCGACATGGTCGGCGGCCGCATCGCCGAGGGCTCGCTGCGGGTGCTGGCCTGGCGCGGGCGCCTGATCGTGGTCGGTTTCGCCGGCGGCACCATCCCCAATCTGCCAGCGAACCGGCTGCTGCTGAAATCGGCCTCGGCCATCGGCGTGTTCTGGGGCGAGACCGCCAAGCGCGAGCCGGAAACCGTCAAAGCCGTGTTCGAAGACCTGTTCGGCCTGCTGGCGCAGGGCAAAATCAAGCCGGTGATCTCACACCGCTACAAATTGTCCGACGCCCCGCGCGCGATGCGTGATCTCGCCAATCGCCAAACCCACGGCAAGGTGGTTCTGGTCCCCGACTAAGGCATTTGCGCCGCACCTGCAAGACGCTCGCGACGCCCCTTACCCCTGCCGCCTATAGCCGAGCGGCGCCCGCCTGTCAACTAGCTCGAATGGGCGATTGACCTCCTCTCCTCCCGGCCTATAATGATTTGGACCGTGTGGGAGAGGGGCCGGCTTTGGCTGGCCTTGGGGGTCGCCGGTTGGAGAGCCGGCGAGAATGGCACGCTCACCTGGGCAGGGGCGCAATCGGCGTTCTTGCGTGATGTCTTTTACGGGCGAGAGCGGGTGTGGGGATGGATTTTCACAATTTGGGACTGATCGTGGTTGAGGACCATGATTTCCAGCGGCAGGTGGCGCTGTCCTTCCTCGCCCAGCTTGGCGTACGCCAGGTGATCGAGGCGGCGGACGGCCGCGAGGCGCTGGACAAAATCCGCGGCGCGCCCTGGCCGGTGGATGTGGCCCTGTGCGACCTCGACATGCCGGGCATGGACGGCGTGCAGTTCATCCGCCATCTCGCCGAAGACCAGCTGGTCACTTCCGTCATCCTGCAGTCCGGCCTGGAAACGCAGCTGATCGCTTCCGTCGAGGGCATGGCGCGCGCCCACGGGCTGACCGTGCTGGGCACCATCGAAAAGCCGGTGACCGCGCAAAAGCTCTACAACCTGCTCTCGCGGTACAAGCCGGGCACGACCCCGCGCAAGGTGGTGCCGCCTTCGATCACGCCCGAAGACATCCGCCGCGGCCTGGCGGAAAACGAATTCGTCGCCTATTACCAGCCCAAGGTCGAGTTCCAGAATCTCAAGCTCGCGGGCGTGGAAGCGCTGGCGCGCTGGCGTCACAAGGAAAAGGGCCTGCTCGCGCCCGCCACCTTCATCGATGTGGCCGAGCGCAACGGGCTGATCGACGCGCTGACCATGCGCATGCTCGAAACCGGCTTCACCCAGCAAAAGACCTGGGCCGAGCGCGGCCTGGTGACCCAGGTGGCGATCAATCTTTCCCTCGCCTACCTGGGGCAGACCAATGTCGCCGACGTGATTTTCGGCCTCGCCGCGCGCCTGGGCGTGTCGCCCAAACTCGTCACCCTGGAAGTCACCGAAAGCCTGGTGACCACCAATCTCACCTATGTGCTGGAAAACCTGGCGCGCCTGCGCATGCGCGGCTTCGGTATTTCGATCGATGACTACGGCACCGGCTTTTCATCGATGCAGCAACTCTCGCGCATCCCCTTCACTGAGCTGAAGATCGACCAGTCCTTCGTCACCGGCGCCACCAACCGCCCCAACCTGCGGGTGATCCTCGAATCCAGCCTGCAACTGGCGCACAAGCTGGGACTGAAGGCGGTGGCCGAGGGCATCGAGAAGGACGAGGAATGGGCGCTGCTGAAGTCACTCGACTGCGACGTTGCCCAAGGCTACTTCATCGCCCGGCCGATGCCAGGCGACGCGGTGCTGGACTGGAACACAACTTGGAGCAGCCAAAAGTAAAAACCTACTTTTGGCTGGTTCAAGCATCAAAAAAATTGCCGGCAGAGCCGGTCAATTTTTTTAGGAAACCACAACGAAAAAACGTCTGGCCGCGCTGCACCGGACGCTATTTTTGCGTACTCCTACATCGTGGCGCCGATGATCCACGGCGCGAACTCAAGGTGGCCGTAGCCCCACTCTTCGCTTTTGGATTTGCTGCCGGAGGCAATCTCCAGCATGCGCTGGAAAATCTTTTGTCCGAGCTGCTGCACATTGGCGCTGCCGTCGAGGATTTCGCCGCAGTTGATGTCCATGTCGTCGGTCTGCTTCAGGTACAGCGGCGTGTTGGTCGCCAGCTTCATCGACGGCGAAGGGATGCAGCCATAGGCCGAGCCGCGGCCGGTGGTGAAGCAGATCAGGTTGGCGCCGCCCGCCACCTGGCCGGTGGCCGAGACCGGGTCGTAGCCGGGCGTGTCCATGTAGACAAAGCCGTGCTTGTCGACCTGCTGCGCGTATTCGTAGACATCCACCAGGTTGGTGGTGCCGCCCTTGGCCACCGCGCCCAGTGATTTTTCCAGGATGGTGGTGAGCCCCCCCGCCTTGTTGCCGGGCGAAGGGTTGTTGTTCATCTCGCCCTTGTTGCGCTCGCAGTAGTCTTCCCACCACTTGATGCGGGCGACGATCTTCTCGCCAACTTCGCGCGAGACCGCGCGACGCGTCAGCAAATGTTCGGCGCCGTAGATTTCCGGGGTCTCGGAGAGAATGGCGGTGCCGCCGTGCGCCACCAGCAGGTCCACCGCCGCGCCCAGCGCCGGATTGGCGGTGATGCCGGAGTAGCCATCCGAGCCGCCGCACTGCAGGCCGACAGTGATGTGGCTGGCCGGGCAAGGCTCACGCTTGACCTGGTTGGCGTGCACCAGCATCTCCTGCACTTTCTCGATGCCCCAGGCGATGCATTTGCGCGTGCCGCCGATATCCTGGATGTTCATGGTGTGCAGCTGCGTGCCCTCGGCGAGGTGCTCGGCCATCATCAGCGCGCCCATCTGGTTCGCTTCACATCCTAAACCGATGATCAGCACGCCGGCGAAATTCGGATGGCGCGCATAGCCGGCGATGGTCCGGCGCAACACGTCCATGCCTTCGCCGGTGGAGTCCATGCCGCAGCCGGCGGAGTGCGTCAGGCC
>DATAZV010000411.1:0-14737 GCA_036271855.1 Burkholderiales bacterium | reverse complement strand
CTGGTTCGATCCCAGTACCGCCCACCAGTAAACTCATTAAAATCAACTATTTACGATGCCACCGTGTGTCGTAGGCAAGCGTGCGTCCGCGCCGGACGCGCGCTTTTTTATTTCAGCCGGCCGGTCTTGACGTAAAACTCGCGTTCCTTCAAGGCCAGGGCATTGAGATCGGCGCCGATATTGGCCGACTTGACCAATGCGGGATCGAAATACATGCCGAGCTTCTGGTACTCCGCCAGTAGCTCCGGATCCTTCAGCGCGGCCTGCAGGCCCGCGGCAAGGTAAGCCTTGCGGTCCGCCGGCGTCCCCTTGGGCACTACAGCGAAGCGGATGATGTTCCAGACGAACTCCTTCGAGCCGTAAATCTCGTTGAAGGTCGGGGTGTTTTTCAGATAGGTGGTGCGCTGGTCGCTGGCAAGCGCGATCGGCGCGATTTTTCCGGCATCGACATAGCCGCGAAACTCGCTGTAGAAGCCCTGGGCCACGTCCACCGAGCCGCCCAGCAAGGCGGTGACGCCCGGCCCGCCGCCCTGGAACGGTACGCGCAGGAATTTCGCACCGGTCGAGGCCTCGATCTGCTCGACCAGGTATTCCCACATGCTGCCGGGGACCACCGCGATGCGCACGGTGCCGGGCTTGTCGTGGGCGATCTGGATGATCTGCTTGGCCGTCATCCCCTTGTACGGGCCTTCGGTGGAGGCCACCCAGGTCAGCGGGTCGCTGTTGATGTAGGCGATCGGCTCCAGGTCGGTATAGGCCCAGCGGCCGTTCGCCCGCAGCATCGCGTCACCCCAGACCAGGTTGACCAGGATGCCGACGGTGTAGCCGTCGGGCTTGGCGCCGGTGGCGAGGTAGGTGTGGCCGACCATGCCGGCGCCGCCGGTGCGGTTGTTCACCAGGATACGGTCGCCGCTGGCCTTCTCGGCATACTTGGCCAGCAGGCGCGCCGTGATGTCCAGGGCGCCGCCGGCCGGATACACCACCGTGTATTCGATCGGCTGGGTCGGGAAGTCTTTCGGCTTGAGCTTGGCGACTTGCGGTGAAACCTGCGCGGCGGCGGAGCAGGCCAGCCCCAGGGCCGCGACGGCACAACCCAGCGTGCATACGATCTTCTTCAGGTTCACGAGATGTCTCCTTGTGGTTGCAATGATTTGCGCTGACGAAAAACAAGTATTGCGAGCACTACGCTGGCAATGACAAAGCCGGTCGCCAGCGGGCGCTGCGCGAAAATCAGGATGCCGTCCGGCGACATCACCAGGGACTGGCGCAGCGACTGCTCCAGGATCGGCGCCAGCACGAAGGCGATCAGGAACGGCGAAAAGTCGTACTGCAGCTTGCGCAGCACGTAGCCGACCACGCCGAAACCCAGCATCACCCAGAGGTCGAACACGTTTTTGTTGGCCGAATAGGTGCCGACGATGGACAGCAGCAGAATCATCGGGAACAGCACCCGGTAGGGAATGCGCAGGCACTGCGCCCATAGCCCGGCCAGCGGCAAGTTGAGCAGCAGCAGGAAGACGTTGCCGACGTACATGCTGGCCATCACGCCCCAGAACAGGTCGGGGCGCTGGGTGATGAACATCGGCCCGGGCTGGATGCCCTGGATCACCAGCGCTCCCAGCAGCAGTGCCGTCACCGCGTTGCCGGGGATGCCGAGGGACATCAGCGGGATCATGCTGCCGGAAACGGCCGCGTTGTTCGCCGCCTCGGGACCGGCCACGCCCTCGATCGCACCCTTGCCGAAACGGCTCGGGTCCTTTGCCATGCGGCGTTCCAGCGCGTATGACATGAAAGACGCGGTCACCGGCCCGCCGCCCGGCACCATGCCGAAAAAGAAGCCGACAAAGCTGCCGCGGATCATCGGCAGCCAGGACGCCCGCCAGTCCGCCAGCGTCGGCCACAGCCCGCGGATGCGCTCGGCCAGCAGGTGGTTCTTGGTGATGGTTTCGCAGTTCACCAGGATTTCAGCCACGCCGTACAGGCCGATCACCACCGAGAGGATTTCGATCCCGCCCGCCAGGTTGATGTTGCCTAGCGTAAAACGATCGCGCCCATTGACCACGTCCATGCCGACGGTAGCGGCGAGGAAGCCGACCGCCAGCATCAGCACGCCCTTGAGCTTGGAGCCGTTGATCATGTAGAGGGTGCAGACCAGGCCGAACAGCATCAGGCCGAAGTTCTCCGGCGGCCCGAAGCGCAGCGCGAAAGCCGTCAGCACGGGCGAGCAAAAAGTCACCGCCAGCAGCGCCAGGGTGCCGGCGACGAAGGACGCTATTGCGGCCATGCCCAGCGCCGCCCCCGCCCTGCCCTGTTTGGCCATCTCATGGCCGTCGATCGCGGTGACCACCGAAGCCGCTTCGCCCGGGATGTTGACCAGGATCGAGGTGGTCGAACCGCCGTACATCGCGCCGTAGAAAATCGCCGTCAGCATGCCCAGCCCCGCCACCGGCGCGAGCTTGAAAGTCACCGGCAGCAGCAAGGCCAGCGCGGCCAGCGGCCCGATGCCGGGCAGCACACCGACCAGCGTGCCGACCACGCTGCCGATGAAACAAAACCACAGGTTCTGCGGCGTGAAGATCACCGAGAAACCCATCATCAGGTTGTGCAGTGCGTCCATCACCAGCCCCACGGGCCGCGCGGCAGCGACAGGCCCAGCAGATTGCCGAACACATACATCACAAAGGCCACCGATAGCACGGTCAGGATGACCGATTCCAGCAGGCGCGAACGCTCGACCGCCTGCAGCAGGACAAACGTGGTGATGGCGCTGGACACCGCGAAGCCGACATAGGGCAGGCTGATCGCCATCGAGACAAGCCCGGCGACGACGCCGATGATGCGCCACATTTGCGCGCCGCGCGGCCAGACCGGGTCAGCGACATAGGCGCTGCGACGCAACAGCAACACCAGCCCGCAAACAGCGATGATCACCCCGCAGATCATCGGGAACAGCCCGCTGTCCGGCCCGGTCGGCCCCAGCAAGCCGAGATTCCATGCATTGACCATGGTGCCCAGCCCCAACAGGCACCACACGATGTTGAGCCCGCGTTCAATCATGGGTTCTTTGGCCTGCCATGAATGTCTCCGGTTGGAATTGTTGTGCGCCGTGTCATCGCGCCGGCATTCCCGGTGCAGGCGCGCTGTTTACTGCGCCAGCGTTTCCGGCGCAGGCGCTCTCCGCGCCCAGCATCATAAACAAAGTTCAAGCGGGTACACCGGGGCTGGCGATCTTGCGGCCGCATGAACCGGATTAGGCATTGGCAAGGCCATCGCTGCACAGCAAGGTCCGGACCCGGTGATATGCTGCCGATTAGCCCCAGGGCATTGCCACGCTGGCTGAATATTCCTATAACACCACGGCAAGCCGCCCACGGCGCTCCCCACCAGAAGGAAGCAGGATGAAACACAGCACCGAGAGAATACTCACCACCCATACCGGCAGCCTGCCGCGCCCCGCCGAGTTGGTGAAGCTCTACGCCCGCCGCGCCAACGGTGAGGCAGTGGAGGATGGCGCGCTGGATGCGGCGGGTCTCGCCGCGATGAGCGCGGTGGTGGACAAGCAGCTCGCCGCCGGCATCGACATCGGCAACAACGGCGAACAGCAGCGCGAGGGATTTTTCCTCTACGTGCAGCGCCGCATGTCCGGCTTCGGCGGCAGCTGGAAGCGCTTTTCGCGCGCGGACATCGAGCAGTACCCCGAATTCAAGGCCGCCCTTGAAGCGCAGGTCGGCGCCAAGGTGGCGGTGAGCAACTTCGCGCCGCCGCGGGTGACCAGTGCGATCCGCTACCTCGATCCCGCCCTGGCGGCGGCCGAGGCAATTGAATTCAAGGCCGCGCTGGCGGCGCGCAAGGACCGCTTCACCGAGGCGTTTCTCACCGCTCCCTCCCCCGGCATCATCGCCGCTGCGTGCAAGAACGAGTTCTATGACACCGAGGCCGCCTATCTCGACGCGCTTGGCGAAGCCCTGCGCCTGGAGTATGAGGCGATCGTCGCCAACGGCTTCGTCCTGCAGATCGACTGCCCCGACCTGGCGCTGGAAGGGCACGTCTCCTTTCACGACGAGCCGGACAGCAAGTACATCGGCTTTATCGAGAGCGTGGTCGGCACCATCAACAAGGCGATACGCAATATTCCGCGCGACCGCGTGCGCATGCACGTGTGCTGGGGCAATTACGAAGGACCGCACACCTGCGACATCCCGCTGCGCAAGATCTGGCCGGCAATCCGCCACACAAACGTCGGCGGCTTCGTGTTGCCCTTCGCCAATTCGCGACATGCGCATGAGATCAAGGTGCTGCGCGAAATGCCGCTGGCGGACGACCAGGTGCTGGTGGCGGGTGTGATCGACGTCGTCAGCAACTTTGTCGAACACCCGGAAACGGTAGCGGACCGGCTGGAGCGCGCCGCCCGGGAGATCGGCGACCCGACACGCGTGATGGGCGGTACCGATTGTGGCTTCGACAGTTCGGCCGGGATGGGCCGGGTGGCCAGCGATGTGGTCTGGGCCAAGATGCGCTCCCTGAGCGAAGGCGCGCGCCTGGCCAGCGAGCGGCTATTCAAGTAGCGTAACCGCCGCGCCGGACTCAGTTGGCGTGGATGTTGAATTCCTTGATCACCTTGGACCAGGTCGCGATCTCCCCACGGATGATCGCCGCGTGTTCTTCCGGTGTCGTGCCGGCCGGTTCCATGCCCAGGCCGCGCATTTTTTCCTGGACGTCGGGCATTTTGAGAATCCGGTTCACCTCGAGGCTGAGTTTGTCGATCACCGGCTTCGGCGTTCCGGCGGTGGTCAGCAAACCGTACCAGCCCACCACCTTGAAGCCGGGGTAGGTCTCGGCCACCGTCGGGACCTGTGGCGCGCCCGCAAAGCGGGTGGGGCTGCTGACGGCAAGCGCTTTCAGCTTTCCGGTCTGCACATGCGGCAGCGCGGCCGGCGCCACCGCGAATGAAACCTGGACTTCTCCCGCCAGCAAATCCTTCATCGCATCGGGAACGGTCTTGTAGGGGACATGCACCAGCTGGATACCGGCCGCGCGGTTGAGCAATTCGGCGGCCAGATGCGGCGGCGTGCCGCTTCCCGGCGTCGCATAGTTCAGCGTCCCCGGATTCGCCTTCGCCAGTTGCACCAGTTCAGCCAGGGAGTTGGCCTTGACCGAAGCGTTGATGACCAGGAAAAAAGGCACCGAGGCCAGGTAGCTTACCGGTGCCAGATCGCGGGCCAGTTGATACGGCTTCACCGAAGCGAACAGGGTTTCGTTGATCGGGTCCGTCGCCGTGCCCAGCAGGATCGTATAGCCGTCCGCCGGCGCCTTGGCGACGCTATCGGCGGCGACCAGGCCGCTCGCCGCCGGCCGCAGGTCGATCACCACCGGCTGGTTCCAGTCGGCGCTCATCTTTTCACCGAGCATGCGCGCCAGGATGTCGGGGCTGGGCCCCACGATAAACCGGATCGGCCGTTGCGGATAACCCTGCGCCTGCGCCTGCGCCGGCATCGCCGGCCCGATCAAGGAAAGCAAGGAAAGAAGCGCGCAGAAAATAAAAAGTTTGGCGGATCGCATTCGTTTCGCTGGATCGATTCGGGCTATTGGCTGCAAATCGGCAGGAGCTTCCTGCCATGGTCGCATCAATTTACACCAAACGGTGTCCGAATCGACGCACCCCGCGTGATTCACGGTGCCGGCGCATCAACACCGAACGCCGCAGGGGTGCCCGGATAAGAGGCACTGAATTCATCCACGGTGAGCGGCGGATTCCAGAAAAAACCTTGGCCGACCCGGCAATCGAGCGCCGCCAGCGCCTCGCGCTGCTCGGCCTTTTCCACTCCCTCGGCAATCACCTCGATGCCCAGTTCCTTGGCCAGGGCACAAACCGAGCGCACGATGGCGAAGGAGGCGCGGTCGGCGGGAATCCGGCTGACGAAATAGCGGTCCAGCTTCAGGGTGTCGAAACTATGGCGGATGACATACGAAAGATTGGAAAAGCCGGTGCCGAAATCGTCGATGCACAGGCGCACGCCAAGCCGGCGGATCTTGTTCAGGTTGAGCACCGTCGTCTCCGAACTGTCCATCAGCACGCCCTCGGTGATCTCAAGTTCGAGAATGTGCGGATTGACGCCGGTCTCGGCGACCACCCGCCCGACCTCGTCGGCGAAATTCTTTTGCCGCAACTGGCGCGGCGAGACATTGACCGACAGGCGCTGCAGATCGAGCCCCTGCGCTTCCCAGACGCGCAGTTGCAGGCAGGCCTGCTCGATGATCCACATGCCGATGCCGTCGATGATGCCCAGTTCTTCGGCGGAGGGAATGAAATCGTCCGGATTGACTGTGACGGTGTCGTTGCGGCGCCAGCGCACCAGGGTTTCGGCGCCGACCAGCGCGCCGCTGCCGAGATCGACGATCGGCTGGTAGCAGAGGAAAAACTCCGAGCGCGACAGTGCCTGGCGCAGGTCGGAGGTAATCGACAGGCGCTTGGTCGCCTTCTGCTGCATCGTGTCGTGGAAAAAGCACACCCGGTTGCGGCCGTTGCGCTTGGCTTCGTACATCGCGATGTCGGCGCACTGGATCAGCTTTTCCGCCGTCGCCCCGTCTTCCGGGAACACCGCCACGCCGATCGAAGCCGCCACCACCACCGGCGAGCCGTCGATCAGGATCGCTTCGCGCGCCTTGATCAGGATCGCCTCGGCGACCCGGATCGCCGGCCGCGACTCGGGCAGGTCCGGCAGGATGGTGAGAAATTCGTCGCCGCCCATGCGGCCGATGGTGTCGGCCTCGCGCAGGGTGCTGCGCGCACGGGTGACGAAGGTCCGCAGCACCTCGTCGCCGGCGTGATGGCCGAGGCCGTCGTTGATCGCCTTGAAGTTGTCGAGGTCGATAAAAAAAACGGCAATCGACTTTTTCGAGCGGCGCGACAGGGAAATCGCCTGGCGCAAACGGTCCAGCACCAGGGTGCGATTGGGCAGCCGGGTGAGCGGGTCGAGGAATGCCATCTGCGCCACCTGCTGCTCGGCCTGGACCCGTGCGGTGACGTCCTGGGCGATGCCGTGATAGCCGGCGAACAGGCCGTTTTCGCCATAGCGTGCGGTGCCGGAAACGTCGATCCAGCGTTCGCTGCGATCGGGCAGGTGCTGCTTGATCAGAATATGTTTGAAGGGCAGGCGCCGCGCCAGATTGCTCTTGTATCCCTCCCAATCGGTTTTCGAGTGGGTGTCCGAATCGATCTCCTGCCAGGTATGGCCGACGAAGGACTGGCGAAAGCGCCCGGTCAGGCCGGAGGCCCCCTCGCCCTGGCTGCCCTCCAGGAGATTCAGCAGGCCTTCGGCGTCCTGTTCCCAGAACCAGTCGCAGGCCAGCGCCATCAACTCCCGAACGTGCAGGGCGCGCGGATCCTCGCTGCCATACCCGAACGTGGCGGGCGCGCCGGCGAGCGCGGATTGCAGGCGCGCGGTGATCGCCTCCACCGCCGGCTCCAGGCCCTCCTCACCGCCCTGCTGGGCAGCAACCAGGTGCAGGCCGAGCACACGCTTGCTGGCGTATTCGGCTTGCGGCAGGACGCTGAAAAACCAGCGCGCGATGGCGCCGTCGGCGTCGCGAACCTGGCCTTCAAAGTCGACCCGACCATTGCCCAGAGCCTGCGCCAGGGGAACGGTGAATGGCGGATACAGCACCGGGCCCACCGCGTCATGCACATTGCGATTGACCAGATCGGCGCGCGCCAGGCCGAAACACGCCGCAAAACTGAAACTGCATTCCCGCACTATGCCGTCAGCATCAAGGTAGGCCCAAGGATAAGCTGACAATTCGGCGAAAGATTCCAATAACTGCGCCCGCCCCTCCGGGCCCAATGCCGCCGACATTACTGCGCCCTCCGCATCAAGTACTTGTTCAATTTGCCCCCTCAACGACATCGAACCACGCATCGCGAATGCCGTCAGGCAAGTGCGCATGTTAACCGGATATTCCAAGGCCAGGTCACTTTCGGATCGGCACCGGCCGCTGCATACACCAGATATCTGGGCGCGACTTCCTTTGGGGAAGCGGACGATAACATAAGGCGCAGCGCGCGCAAATCCGGCGGGTGGCAATTTGATGGGGCTTGCGGCAATGCGTATCGAACACAAGACGGCTTGCGGCCCGGGAGCATGATCGCCATAATGCCTTGGGGACTGTGCAAACGTCCGGATCGGCGTTTGCACCGTAAAACGAGTTGTGTGACCGCAGCCTGGCGCGGCCACACTTCCCGGCAAGCAAAATTGTTCGTGATGGGGGGCGTGGTCTATGCAGGATGACGACGAGCGCGTGCTGCGCTTTCATATCTTGTACTCGGCTGTGCTGACCCAGACGCTTGACCGCGAAGAGTTCACCGCCGACGACCTCTATGCGTTCCAGGCCCTCGAGCGCGCCATGCGCTGCGAGAACCAGGAACTGCGCAACCTCGCCGCCCATCTGCAGGCCAGGCGCCAGGCGGCGATGGAATCGATCACGCTGAAGTCCAACGAGCCGCTCGCCTCGACCCGGCGCCTGCCCACCCTGCCGGCCCCGACCGTGCGCGAAGCGGACGAGGCCATGCGGCCTGCACCGGCTGGATTGCCGGAACTCCCGCAGCAGCCCGACTTGCCGCGCGGCGAGCGCCGTTCGGGCGCAATCGAGTTCAGTCCGCAAGACGCCACCCGTGTCACTTACCTGGAACGCCTTTACCGTCTCGAGTTCGGCCGCCCCCTGAACGTCACGCGTTTCAAGGTGGACGACAGTTACGGCCGCGAAGTCCTGAAAGAAGCGCTGGCGGCGGGCAACCGGGAACTGGCCGACCTGGCCAAGCATTTCGTCGACGAGCATGGCAATCCGCGGCAGCACAGGCGCGGTGAGCAGGCCGTCACGCAGTAAGCCGGGCTCGCCGGCACCGCCGGCGATTTGCCCGATTGCGTCGCCAGCGGCGCCCGACTCCAGGCCCGAGCGGCCGGACAGAGCTGAAATCAACCTCATAAAAGACATAAAATACCAGCCGCAAGCTATTGACTTGACTATAATAATCGTCATGCTAGAACATCGCAAGGGTTTCGCGTATGCCACCTTGTGCAAGGCCGGGAAAACAGGCGAAACCGCCCACCGAAATGCCCCTCACAACCACTGATTCAGCCAGGCCGCCCAAAGTGGCGGCTTTTTTGCTATAAGCCGTCTGCACATGGACACTCTTCTGCAGCAGATCATCAACGGCCTGATCCAGGGCAGCCTCTATGCCATCGTCGCCCTCGGTTACACCATGGTCTACGGCATCCTGGAACTGATCAATTTCGCCCACGGCGATGTGGTGATGGTGGGGGCGCTGGTGACCTACACCGTGTTTTCCTTCGCTGCCGGCCATGGCATGAGCGCGGGTCCGGCGCTGCTGCTGGCGGTGGCCGCGTCCGTGCTGGTATGCGTGCCGCTCGGCCTGCTGATCGAACGCATGGCCTATCGCCCGCTGCGCCGCGCACAGCGCCTGGCGCCGCTGATCACCGCCATCGGCGTCTCCATCCTGGTGGAATACGCGGCCGCCCTGATCTGGAGCAAACAATATCTTTCGCTGCCCGAGTTGCTCAAGCCGACGCCGATCCAGATCGGCGGCGCTACCACCTCCGATTTGCAGATCGCGATCCTGCTGATCTCGCTGGCGATGATGGGCGGCCTGTTGTGGCTGATCAAATACACCCGCATGGGCAAGGCGATGCGCGCCACCGCGCAAAGCCATGACCTGGCCGGGCTGATGGGAGTGAACGTCGACCAGGTGATCGCCTTCACCTTCGCCCTGGGTTCGGCGCTGGGCGCGATTGCCGGGGTGATGCAGATCGTCTATTACGGCATCGGCCACTACCTGATGGGCTTCATGCTGGGGCTGAAGGCCTTCACCGCCGCGGTGCTGGGCGGCATCGGCAATGTGCAGGGTGCGATGCTCGGCGGCCTGCTATTGGGTCTGATCGAGAGCCTGGCCTCGGGTTACATCGGCGATCTCACCGGTGGTGTCCTGGGCAGCAATTACCGCGACGTCTTTGCCTTCCTGGTGCTGGTGCTGGTACTGGTGCTGCGCCCTTCCGGGCTAATGGGCCAGAAATCCGGAGACCGTGCCTGATGCGCCTGCCCGCAAGCCAGGCCGGCAAGCTGGCTATGTTCGCCGCCCTTGCCTTGCTGCTAACCGTATTGCCCTTCGGCACCGAAGCGCTGCTGGGCCGCTCCTGGGTGCGGGTGATCGATGGCGCCTTGCTGTTTTCCATGCTGGCCATCGGACTGAATGTGGTGGTGGGCTATGCCGGTTTGCTCGATCTCGGCTTTATCGCTTTTTTCGGTATCGGCGCCTATAGCTATTCGCTGCTGGCTTCGCCGCAGTTCGGCCTGCACTATCCGTTCTGGGCCCTGTTGCCTCTGGGCGCGGTGGTGGCCGGCTTGTTCGGCGTGATCCTGGGCGCACCGACCCTGCGTCTGCGCGGCGACTACCTGGCAATCGTGACGCTCGGCTTTGGCGAGATCATCCGGATTTTCCTGGTCAACCTGAACCGCCCGTTCAACCTGACCAACGGCCCGCAGGGCATCACCCTGATCGACCCGATCCGCATCGGCGGCTTCGACCTGTCCAAGACCTACGAAGTGTTCGGCATGAAAGTCGCCGCGGTGCACAGCTATTACTTCCTGTTCCTGCTGTGCGTCATCGCTTCGATCATCCTGTCGCAGCGCCTGGAGAACTCGCGCATCGGCCGCGCCTGGATCGCGATTCGCGAAGACGAAATCGCCGCCAAGGCGATGGGCATCAACACCCGCGACATCAAGCTGCTGGCCTTCGCCATGGGCGCCACCTTCGGCGGTGTCTCCGGCGGCCTGTTCGCCGCCTTCCAGGGTTTCGTCAGCCCGGAGAGTTTCAAGCTGATGGATTCGATCATGATCCTGTGCATGGTGGTGCTGGGCGGCATGGGCCATGTGCCCGGCGTGGTGCTGGGCGCCATTTTGTTGACTGCACTGCCTGAAGGTTTGCGCTACGTGCAGCCGCTGCAGCAAAACCTGTTCGGCCGGGTCTACGTCGACCCGGCGGACCTGCGCATGCTGTTGTTCGGCCTGGCGCTGGTGCTAATGATGCGTTTTCGCCCGCAGGGCCTGTGGCCCTCGAAACGGCGCGAGCATGAGCTCAAGGGCGAGACATGAGCGCCCTGCTGGAAGCACACGCGGTGGTGAAACGTTTCGGTGGGCTTACGGCCCTGTCCGAAGTATCGCTGTCGGTCAAGCGCGGCGAGATCTTCGGCCTGATCGGCCCCAACGGTGCCGGCAAGACGACCTTTTTCAACGTCCTCACCGGGCTTTATGCGGCCGACCAGGGCACGGTGGTATTCGACGGTGTGCCGCTCTCGGCCGCGCCGCACCAGGCCGCCGCCGCCGGTATCTCGCGCACCTTCCAGAACATCCGCCTGTTTGCCAACATGAGCGCGCTGGAAAACGTGATGGTCGGCCGCCATGTGCGTACCCGCGCCGGGGTCTGGGGCGCCGTGCTGAAGACCCGCGCCACCCGCGCCGAAGAGGCCGCGATCCGCAGCCGCGCCGCCGAGCTGCTCGAATACACCGGCCTGTCGGCGCGTGCCCGCGACACCGCCGCCCACCTGGCTTACGGTGAGCAGCGGCGCCTGGAAATCGCCCGAGCGCTGGCTACCGACCCGAAACTTCTGGCCCTGGACGAACCGGCCGCCGGAATGAACGCCACCGAGACCGCGGGACTGAAGCAACTGATCGAGCGCATCCGCGCCGACGGCGTGACGGTGCTGCTGATCGAACATGATGTGAAGCTGGTGATGGGCCTGTGCGACCGCGTCGCGGTGCTCGACTACGGCCGCAAGATTGCCGACGGCGCGCCCGCCGTGGTGCAGCGCGACCCGGCGGTGATCGCCGCCTATCTGGGCGGCAGCGCGGAGGCCGCGCATGCTGCTTGAGGCATCAAAGCTTGAGGTGGCCTATGGCGGCATTCGCGCGGTCAAGGGCATCGACCTGGCGGTGGCTGGCGGCGAACTGGTGGCCCTGATCGGCGCCAACGGCGCCGGCAAGACCACTACCCTGAAAGCATTGGCCGGCATGCTGCCCTGGGCCGGCGGCACTGGCCACTTCGACGGCAGGCCATTGCGCGAGATGCCGCTGCACCAGCGGGTGCGCCAGGGCCTGGTGCTGGTGCCCGAAGGCCGCGGCGTGTTCGCCCGCCTGTCGATCGCCGAAAACCTCGACATGGGCGCTTACGCCCGCCGGGACGGCGACATCGCCGCCGACCTCGAACGCATGTACACCCTGTTCCCGCGCCTGAAAGATCGCCGCACCCAGTTGGCCGGCACGCTCTCGGGTGGTGAACAGCAGATGCTGGCGATAGCGCGTGCGCTGATGGCGCGGCCACGCCTGCTGATGCTCGATGAACCCAGCATGGGCCTGGCACCGATGGTGGTTGAGCTGATTTTCCAGACCATCCGCGAGGTGTCTGCCCAAGGTGTCACCATATTGCTGGTGGAGCAGAACGCACGCCTGGCGCTCACGGTCAGCCAGCGCGCCTATGTGATGGAGAGCGGGCTGGTCACCCTGGCCGGCAAGGCTTCCGAATTGCTCGACGACGCCAAGGTCAGGGCTGCATATCTCGGCGAATGAGTGGGCAAGCGAGGCAAGACCTGCGTTTCAAGTCGGGCGGCGCTTGACCACCAGATTGCCGACCGAAATCTGCACCGGCTCATCGGCCTGGTTATAGGTGGTGGTGCGCACCTTGAGCAACCCTTGCTCGGGCCGCGATTTTGATGGCCGCACCTCGAGTATTTCGCTCTCCAGATGCAGTTCGTCACCCGGGCGCACCGGCTTGGGCCAGCGCATTTCATCGAAACCGGCGCCGATGATGCCGCCGGCGGGCTTGAGTTCGCTTTCCACCAGCAGGCGCATGGTCAGCGCCGCGGTATGCCAGCCACTGGCGGCCAGTCCGCGGAACAAGGTGGCCTTCGCGGCCTCATCATCGAGGTGAAACGGCTGCGGGTCGAACTCGGCGGCGAAGGTCTTGACCCGCGCTGGATCGACCGTCAGGCGGCCCGAGCCGTATTTTTGCCCTATCGCGTAGTCTTCCAGGTAATGCTCATTGCTCGTCTCCACGCTCATGATCCGGCTCCTTTCGGGAACAGCGCCTTGGGCATGCCCAGCCAGGCCACCGGCCCGAACCACGCACCGCCCGCCACCGTCGCGGCGTTGATCAGCCCGAACGCGGTGAGCGCCAGGCTTTGTACCAGAAACACCTGCAGCAGGCCGCCGCCGAAATGCAGGGCCAGCCAGCCGCCGATGACTGCAATGGCCAGACGCACCACATTGGCGGTCAACGGCCAGAGCAAGCGGCCCGCGCCCTGGGAGGCGAAATACAAGGCCATCGCAAGGCCCAGCATGCCGTAAAACGGGCCGACGGCGCGCAAGTAGGTCGCGCCGGTGTCGAGCATCGCAGGCGCGGTGTCGAACAAGGAAAGCCAGGCGCGCGGGAACAGCGCGGCGGCAATGCCGATGGTTTCCGTCAGCCCGACCGAAATCGCCGCGCCGATCCACGCCGCCTTTAGCGCCCGCTGGCGCTTGCCCGCGCCGATGTTGGTGCCGACCATCGCCACCAGAGGGCCGCCCAGGCCGAACACCAGTGGAATCATCATGTACTCCAGGCGGGTGCCGGTACCGTAGCCGGCAATCGCCGCCGGACCCCAATGGCCGACGTAGGCGGTGCCTATCATGATGGTCAGGTTGGTCGAGACCGTCACCAGCGCCGCCACCAGGCCCACCCGCAGGATGTCGCTGAACAAGGGCCAGCGCAGGCGCGCGTCGTGCAAGGTCGGCTTGATCACGCTGCGCCCGGACCATAGGTAGTATCCCAGCACCAGGCTGCCGATGAAGTAGTACAGCAGCAGCGCCACCGCGCCGCCGACGATGCCCAGGGCCGGAAATGGCCCGATGCCGAAAATCAGCATCGGCGACACTGGCACCAGCAGCAAGGTGCCGATGCAGATGACGTTGGCCGGCACCGTCATATTGCCGGTGCCGCGGATCGCCGCGGCCAGCGAATTGAACAGCCACACCAGCAGCACGCCCGAAAACACCAGGTTCGAGTAGGTCATGGCCGCCGCCAGCGAGGCGCCGCTGCCGCCCATCGCGGTGTACAGGCTGCGCCCGCCGCCCAGCACCAGCGCCATGAAAAAGAGGCCGAAGCACAGGGCGATCACCAGGGCATGCATCACCAGCGCGTTGGCATCCGCACGCCGGCCGCCGCCCAGGGCGCGGGCGATCGCCGAAGAGATGCCGCCGCCCATGGCGCCGCCGGACATCATTTGCATCAGCATGATCACCGGGAACACCAAGGCGACACCGGCGAGCGCGTCAGTGCCCAGCTTGCCGATGAAATAGGTTTCGATCAGGCCGGAAGCCGCCTGCGCCACCATCACCAGCACATTGGGCCCGGCCATGCGCAGCAGGGTGCCGGCAATCGGACCTTCGAGCAAAGCCTTGGTGCGCGGGTCCATCGCAGCGCTCTTGCCGGCGGGCGCGGTTTCCGGTTTGCTGGGGGCGGACATGAATGCCTTTCCGTTATGCAACAACGGCTTGGTGAGCACATTCCGGCATATTTATGTGCATATGCACTTATATTAAGGGCATATGCACATTTAGTCAAGGCATTGCAGGCCCGGCATTGCTCGGATTTGCGGCCGCAACGGCCGCAAACCCCTAGTTATTCAGTGCCTGG
>DATAZV010000410.1:0-6308 GCA_036271855.1 Burkholderiales bacterium | reverse complement strand
GATGACGTCGAATTGCTTGTTGGACATCCTTTTTCTCCTTAGATGTCGAACAGCAGGCGGGAAGGATCTTCGAGGGCTTCCTTCATGGCCACCAGGCCCAGCACGGCTTCGCGGCCGTCGATGATGCGGTGGTCGTAGCTCATCGCCAGGTAGTTGATCGGGCGGATCACGATCTGGCCATTCTCGACGACCGCGCGGTCCTTGGTCGCGTGCACGCCCAGGATGGCGGACTGCGGCGGATTGATGATCGGCGTGGAGAGCATCGAGCCGAAGATGCCGCCGTTGGAGATCGAGAAGGTGCCGCCGGTGAGTTCTTCCAGCGTCAGCTTGCCGTCCTTCGCCTTGGCGCCGAAACCGGCAATTTCCTTTTCGATTCCCGCGAAGCTTTTCTGGTCCGCATCACGCAGGATAGGCACCACCAGGCCGCGTGGCGAACCCACCGCCACGCCGATGTCGAAGTAGCCGTGATACACGATGTCGGTGCCGTCGATCGAGGCATTGACCAGCGGATATTTTTTCAGTGCATAAACCGCGGCCTTGACGAAGAAGGACATGAAGCCCAGCTTGACGCCGTGTTCCTTCTCGAACTTCTCGCCGTATTTCTTGCGCAGGTCGATCACCGGCTGCATGTTGACTTCGTTGAAAGTCGTGAGAATTGCGTTGGTCGACTGCGATTCAAGCAGGCGCTGCGCCACGCGCTGGCGCAGGCGCGACATCGGCACGCGCTGCTCCGGGCGCTCACCCAGGAATTGCAGGTTGACCTGCGCCTTCACATCGGCCAGCGGCGCGGCGGCCGGCTTGGCCGCGGGAGCCGGAGCGGGCGCAGAGCCCGCAGCCAGGGCATCGCCCTTGGTGATGCGGCCGTCGCGACCGGTGCCGGCGACATTGGCAGGATTGACGCCCTGCTCGGCCATGATCTTCGCCGCCGAAGGCATCGCCAGCGCTGCGCTGCCGGCGGCCGGCGCAGCGGCGGGTGCGGGAGCCGCAGCCGGCGCGGCCGGCTTGGCCGCGGGAGCAGAGGCGCCTGCGGTGGCCGCCGTATCGATGCGGGCAATCAGTTCATTCGAGGTCACGGTGCTGCCGTCGCCCTTGACGATCTCGATCAGCACACCCGAATCCGGCGCCGGCAGTTCCAGCACCACCTTGTCGGTCTCGACGTCGACCAGGTTTTCGTCCCGGGTGACCGCCTCGCCGGCTTTCTTGTGCCATGCCAGCAAAGTCGCTTCCGCCACCGATTCCGACAGTTGCGGGACCTTCACTTCTATGATTGCCATGAATCAACTCCGTCATTCGCGACGTAGCCCGGGGCTCGCACCCCGGGCCGCGCGTCATTGTTATGTGCTGCGGTTGAGTATTGGGACCAGGCAGGCTACTTGGTAAGCACCAGCCCCTTGGTTTTGTTGAATGCCTGTGCCACCAGCGCCTTTTGCTGCTCGGCGTGCTTGGCCATGTAGCCGACCGCGGGCGAGGCCGAGGGTGGACGGCCGGCGTAGGCAAGCTTCTGCCCGTCGGCCATGTTTTCCAGCAGGTTGTGCTGGATGTGGAACCACGCGCCCTGGTTCTGCGGCTCGTCCTGGCACCAGACGATCTCGCCGGCGTTCTCGTACTTCTTCAACTCGTGGGCGAACACCTTGTGCGGGAACGGGTACATCTGCTCGACCCGCAGGATCGCCACATCGGTGAGCTTCCTTTCGCGGCGCGCCGCCACCAGGTCGTAATACACCTTGCCGGTGCAGACGACGACGCGGGTCACGTCCTTCGCCTTGATCGACTTGTCGACTTCGCCGATGATGGTCTGGAACTCGCCCTTCACCAGCTCGTTCAGGTCGGACACCGCCTCCTTGTGGCGCAGCAGCGACTTGGGCGTGAAAATGATCAGCGGCTTGCGGAAGGTGCGCACCATCTGGCGCCGCAGCAGGTGAAAAATCTGCGCCGGCGAGGTCGGCTGCACCACCTGGATGTTGTGGTCGGCCGACATCTGCAAAAAACGCTCGATGCGCGCCGAGCTGTGTTCCGGGCCCTGGCCTTCGTAGCCGTGCGGCAGCATCAGGGTCAGGCCGCAGGCGCGGCCCCACTTCACTTCGCCGGAGGTGATGAACTGGTCGATCACCACCTGGGCGCCGTTGGCGAAGTCGCCGAACTGACCCTCCCAGATCACAAGCGTATTGGGCTCCGATGAAGCATATCCATATTCGAAGCCCATCACCGCTTCCTCCGACAGCACCGAGTCGATCACGGTGAACGGCGCCTGCTTGTCGGAAACGTTTTGCAGCGGAATGTAGGTGCCGGCGTCCCACTTTTCGCGGTTCTGGTCGTGCAGCACCGAATGGCGGTGGGTGAAGGTGCCGCGCCCGCTGTCCTGCCCGGTGATGCGCACGGCGTAGCCGGAGGCCACCAGCGAGGCGAAGGCCAGGTGCTCGCCCATGCCCCAGTCCAGCGGCAGCTCGTCGTTGGCCATCTTGCGGCGGTTGGCGATGACGTTTTCCACCAGCGGGTGCAGCTTGAAGCTGGCGGGGATGGTGGTGATGCGCTCGCCCAGGCGGCGCAGCTCGGCCATCGGCAGCGCGGTGTCGGCGGCGTCGGTCCACTTCTTGTTCAGGAAGGGCATCCAGTCGACCGCGTACTTGCTCTTGAAGTCGGAAAGCACGTATTCGACGGTGGCCTCACCCGCGTCCATCAGGTCGCGGTACTCCTTGACCATCTGGTCCGGGCCGCCTTCCTTCAGCACGCCCTGGGCCACCAGCTTGTCGCCATACAGCTTGCGCGTACCCGGGTGCTGGGCGATGCGCTTGTACATCAGCGGCTGGGTCATGCTCGGGGTGTCCTGCTCGTTGTGGCCGAGCTTGCGGAAGCAGATGATGTCGACGACGATGTCTTTCTTGAACTCGGTGCGGAAGTCGAGCGCGATTTGCGTCGCCATCACCACGGCTTCGGGGTCGTCGCCGTTCACATGCAGCACCGGCGCCTCGATCATCTTCACCACGTCGGTGCAATACAGGGTCGAGCGCGAATCGCGCGGATCGGAAGTGGTGAAGCCGATCTGGTTGTTGATCACGATGTGCACCGTGCCGTTGGTGCCGTAGCCGCGGGTTTGCGCCAGGTTGAGCGTTTCCATGATCACGCCCTGGCCGGCGAAGGCGGCGTCACCGTGCACCAGGATAGGCAAGACCTGCGAGCCGTCCTTGTCGCCGCGGCGGTCCATCCGCGCGCGGCAGGAGCCTTCGACCACCGGGTTGACGATTTCCAGGTGCGAGGGGTTGAACGCCAGCGACAGGTGCGCCGGGCCGCCGGGGGTCGACACGTCGGAGGAAAAGCCCTTGTGGTACTTGACGTCGCCGGCCGGCAGGTCGTCGAGGTGCTTGCCTTCGAATTCCTCGAACAGGTCCGAAGGCATCTTGCCCAGGATGTTCACCAGCACGTTCAGGCGCCCGCGGTGCGCCATACCGATGACGATCTCCTGCACGCCGCGCTCGCCGGCGCGCTGGATCAGCTCGTCCATCGAGGGAATGAAGCTGTCGCCGCCTTCCAGCGAAAAGCGCTTCTGGCCGACGTATTTGGTATGGAGATAGCGCTCCAGGCCCTCGGCTGCGGTGAGGCGCTCGAGGATGTGCGTCTTGGCCTGGGCCGAAAAACTCGGCTTGGAACGGGTGCTCTCGAGGCGCTGCTGCATCCAGCGCTTTTGCGCCATGTCGCCGATGTACATGTACTCGGCGCCGATGGTGCCGCAGTAGGTTTCGCGCAGGGCCTGCATGATTTCGCGCAGGGTCATCTGCTCCTTGCCGAAATACACGGACTGGGCATTGAAAGTCATGTCCATGTCCGGCTCGGTCAGGTCGTAGAAGCCGGGCTCGAGTTCGGGGATGTGCGGGCGCTCGGTGCGCTTGAGCGGATCGAGGTCGGCCCACTGGGTGCCGAGGTAGCGGTAGGCGGCGATCAGCTGCTGGACGTAAACCTGCTTGCGCGCCACCGACAGATCGACGGAGGAGCCGCCCTGGGGGCGCAGCGTGCCTTCCTTGGCGCGCTGGGCGAAGGACTCGACCACTGGGGCATGGGCCACGTCACGCGCTTCGGCCGCGCCATTGGCAGCGGGCACGTGCTGCAGGGCGTCGAAATAATCGCGCCACTTTTCCGGGACCGACCCCGGATTGTTCAGGTAGGACTCGTACAGCTCTTCGACATACGGCGCGTTGCCGCCGAAGAGATAGGAATTCGCTTCAAATTCTTTCATCATGGCGCTCACCTTTCTCGAGTTTCTCGATCACAGTGCGGGTAGCTTCGGGATTGGACCTTGGCACCCCCTCGCCGCGGGGCTCCTGCCCCTGGCGAAGTGCTGTGCGCCAGCCTGACGGCTGGCGCTCTTCCGAATTGTCAGATGGGGGCTTACATCTAGGATGTCAATTCTAGGAAAACTGTGTGACTGCAGAATAACACAAACAGCATTTGACTAAATAAAACCAATCAAAACAAGGCGTTGCTACCTACGCCTCATTTACGCTTGTCGATCGCCGGCACATCGCGGCGCTGCGCGCCGATGAACAGCTGGCGCGGGCGGCCGATTTTCTGCTCGGGGTCGGAGATCATTTCGTTCCACTGGGCGATCCAGCCGACGGTGCGCGCCAGCGAGAAAATGCCGGTGAACAGCGATACCGGGATGCCCAGGGCGCGCTGCACGATGCCGGAGTAGAAGTCGACGTTCGGGTAGAGCTTGCGCTTGACGAAGTAATCGTCTTCCAGCGCGATTTTTTCCAGCGCCATCGCCAGCTTGAACAGCGGGTCGTCGTGCAGGCCCAGCTCGTTCAGCACTTCGTGGCAGGTTTCGCGCATCAGCTTGGCGCGCGGGTCGTAGTTCTTGTAGACGCGGTGGCCGAAGCCCATCAGCTTGACGCCGGAGTCCTTCTCCTTCACATCCTTGATGAATTCGCCGATCTTTTCCACCCCGCCCTGCTTCTGGATGTTGAACAGCATGTTCAGCGCCGCTTCGTTGGCGCCGCCGTGCGCCGGGCCCCACAGGCAGGCGATGCCGGCGGCGATGCAGGCAAACGGGTTGGCGCCGGAGGAACCGGACAGGCGCACGGTGGAAGTGGAGGCGTTCTGCTCGTGGTCGGCGTGCAGGATGAAAATGCGGTCCAGCGCGCGCACCATCACGTCGTTGACCTTGTACTCCTCCGCCGGCACGGCGAACATCATGCGCATGAAGTTGGCGGTGTACGAGAGGTCGTTGCGCGGGTAGACGAAGGGCTGGCCCAGGGTGTACTTGTGGGTCATCGCCACCAGCGTGGGCAGCTTGGCGATCAGGCGAATGGCCGAGACGTCGCGGTGATGCGGATCGGTGATGTCGAGCGAGTCATGATAGAAGGCCGACAGCGCGCCCACGGTGCCCACCAGCACCGCCATCGGGTGCGCGTCACGGCGAAAGCCATGGAAAAACGAGCTCATCTGCTCGTGCACCATGGTGTGGTTGGTCACCAGGCTGGTGAAGTCGGTCTTTTGGGTGGCGTTCGGCAGCTCGCCGTTGAGCAGCAGGTAGCAGGTTTCGA
Source organism: Burkholderiales bacterium (assembly GCA_036271855.1). Classification (GTDB taxonomy): domain Bacteria; phylum Pseudomonadota; class Gammaproteobacteria; order Burkholderiales; family JAEUOS01; genus JAQGMJ01. The sequence goes on along the minus strand of DATAZV010000410.1, from coordinate 771 downwards.
GAAAGTCGCACTGCACCGCCAGTTGCTCGATCGGGTAGCCGCGGTACAGCAGCTCGCCCTTGTCGCCGTCGATATAGGTGATCGACGAATTGCACGATGCCGTTGACATGAAACCGGGGTCGTAGGTGAACTTGCCGGTCTTGTTGTAGAGGGCGCGGATGTCGACCACGTCGGGGCCGATGGTGCCCTTGTAGATGGGAAAGTCGATCGACGGGCTGTTGTCCGAGAAAGACAGCGTTGCCTTGACGTTGCTGGGAGTTACGCTCATGGAAAGCTCCTGGTTCCTGTGTGCTTTGTTCGTTTAAGTCCGTGCTTTGGATTCTACCGGTTCCGACCGCCGCCGACCGCACTGCAACATCATATGCGGTATTAGTGCGATTGCGCCAGCCGGCAAGTACGCATCCAGCCGAGCATCTCACGGGTGGCGGGAATCGCGCCGGCGCCCAGTTCAAGGCGCCCGGCGACCAGATCCCACAAGTCGGTGTCAGGCAATTCGAGCAGCACCTGCAGGCCCTCCACCCGTTCCGGGGTGAGATCGGCGGTATGGCGCTCGAAAAACTTCTCCATGACAAGGTCGTTTTCCAGCATGCCGCGGCGGCTGCGCCACTTCAGGCGGGAAAGGTCGGTAGAGTCGAGCATGGTAGGGCAATGATTACATCAGGCGGATTAAATGCAGGTTAAATCTTTGCAAAAAACTCTGCGGTCCGCACTTGCTACACCGCGCGCCGGACCATCAGTTCCTTGATCTTGCCGATCGCCTTGGTGGGATTT
>DATAZV010000409.1:0-5085 GCA_036271855.1 Burkholderiales bacterium | reverse complement strand
CGGCGGCGCGACTTTTTTCACTGCCTTGCTCGCGGCAGGGCGCCTGGCGGCAGGGCGCGCGCTTTTGCGCGGCGCGGGTTTGCGGCTGGTTTTGGTGGTGGTGGCCATGCGTGGATTCCCTTTCGATTAAACGTATAAATAGTTTATACCATTAATTTGAAGCTGTGGCCGATCCCGCTCAGTGGGACGGGCGCGGTGCTAATGCGGGAAATGCGCACCCGGCGGTTGTCCCGCCGCGGCGTGGGCCTTAGGATTTGCCGTCGCAAGCTAATATATGCATGGTCCGCTACGCCAAGGTGCGCGCGGGCGAGGATACACGACCCACTCTGGAGACAAGATGACAACAGTTTCAAAGGCGGCCAGGCCCGCGGCGCGTGCCGCTGCCCGCCGCCCGCGCGCCGCCGCGGCGCGTTCCGCCCCGGCGCCGGTCAAGCCGGTGATGCCCGCGGGTTCGTCCCACTGGGCCGAGCAGGTCCATCCCATGCTGGTGGAAGCCGGCATCCGCCAGGTCGGCCTGGTGCCGGACGCCGGCCACTCGCGCCTGATCCAGCTCTGCGAAGCGGACAAGAGCATGCGCATCGTGCGCCTGACCACCGAGGAAGAAGGCGTGGGCCTGCTGGCCGGCGCCTGGCTGGGCGGCGACAAGGGCGTGCTGCTGATGCAAAGCAGCGGCGTGGGCAACTGCATCAACATGCTCTCCCTGCCGGTGGCGTGCAGCATGCCGCTGCTGATCCTGGTCACCATGCGCGGCGACCACGGCGAATTCAATGCTGCCCAGGTGCCGATGGGCGACTCCACCCAGGCGGTGCTGGAAGCCGTGGGCGTGCTGGTCAAGCGCGCCGACGTCGCCGCCGACGTGCCCGAAATGGTGTCTTCCGGGCTGCGCCTGGCGTTCAACACATTTCGTCCGGTGGCCATCCTGATCGGCCAGCGCGTTTCCGGCGCCAAGGACTTCCGCAAACTCACCAAGCCGACGGGAGACATCAATGAGTGAACTTCTGCACCGCCGCCCGGTGGTCAAGGAATTGCTGAAAAAGCGCGGCGACATGGTGGTGATCGGCGGCCTCGGCGCCCCGGCCTGGGACATCACCGCCGCCGGTGACCACGACAACAACTTTCCCCTCTGGGGCGCGATGGGCTCGGCCGCCATGATCGGCCTGGGGCTGGCGCTGGCCCAGCCCAAGCGCCGCGTGCTGGTGATCACCGGCGACGGCGAAATGCTGATGGCCTTGGGCGCCTTGGCCACCATCGCCGTGCAAAAGCCGAAAAACCTGTCGATTATCGTGTTGGACAACGAGCACTACGGCGAGACCGGCATGCAGCGCACCCACACCGGCTACGGCGTCGATATGGCCGGCATGGCGAAGGCGGCAGGCTTCGCGCGCACCATGAACATCACCGCGCAAAAGGACGTGCTGCGCCTGCGCCCGCTGATCGACGGCATGCGCGGCCCGTTGTTCGCCCAGGTGAAGATCGACGCGGAAAAGCTGCCCCTGGTGCTGCCGCCGCGCGAGGCGTCCTATATCAAGAATCGCATGCGCATCTCGATTCTTGGGCCGGAAGTAGCGCTGCATCAGTAGAGAAAAACGAAGCGGGCGCGGGCCGCGCGCGCAGCAGTCGCGGCATACAAATATAAAGGAGACAAACATGCCGCGCATCACGCAGTCTGCCGCGCGCGTTTCGCGCCGGTCGTACCCGCCCGTTTCACGATTTCTTTGCGCTCTGCTCCTGCTCGCAGGAGCCGGCGCCACGCATGCGCAGGCCTGGCCGGCGCATCAGATCCGCCTGGTGGTGCCCTTCGCCGCCGGCGGCAGCACCGACATCACCGCGCGCGTGGTGGCTGACGGCATGCGCCCCTTGCTGGGTCAAACAGTGGTGGTGGACAACAAGCCGGGCGCGGGCGGCAACATCGGCGCCGTCCAGGTGGCGAAGGCGGAAGCCGACGGCTACACCCTGCTGATGGCCACCAGCACCCATGCCACCAACGTCAGCCTCTACGCCAGCCCCGGCTACGACTTTGCGCAAGACCTGGCGCCCGTCACGCAGGTCTCGCTGATCCCCAACCTGCTGGTGGTCGGGCCCGGCATGCCGGTGAACAACCTGGCTGAGTTCATTGCCTACGTAAAGCAAAACAAGGGGCCGGTGAACTACGGTTCGGCGGGCAATGGCTCGTCGCAACACCTGTCCGCCGCGCTGTTCAACAGCATGGTCGGCGGCAAGATGCAGCACGTGCCTTACAAGGGCGGGGCGCCGGCGAATACCGATCTTTTGGCGGGGCAGATACAGGCGGTGTTCGGGCCGCTGGTCGAGGTGGTGGGTTATGTGAAGGCTGGCCGCCTGAAGGCGCTGGGCATCACCACCAAAAAGCGTTCGCCCGTGCTGCCCGACGTGCCGGCGATTGGCGAGCAATTGCCGGGCTATGAAGTGGCGCTGTGGAATGGCATCCTGGCACCGGCCAAAACGCCGCCGGAAATCGTTGCCAAACTGAGCGAGGCCATCGTCAAGGTGCTGCAACAGCCCGAGACCCGCGCCAAGCTGGCCGAGCAGGGTTCCGAAGCGGTGGGCAACACGCCGGCCGAGTTCAGGCAGATGATCGGCCCGGAAATCGACAAGTGGCGCAACCTGGTGAAAATCTCCGGCGCCAAGGTGGATTGATGCGTACCCGAAAATAAAAACGGCGCCGCATGGCGCCGTTTTTATTTTGTTTTAGTTCCGTCGGCGCAAATCAGTCGTGCGCGTCGCTGATGGCCGCGGCGAGATCGCGTGCCTGCGCTGGTGTCTGTGCCGCCGGAGCATCCGCCGGATTGAGCAGGCGGCCCACGTACTCGCCCAGCAGCGAAGTGCGCGTCATGTGGCGCGACTCGGCCGGATCGTAGTCGCCCACCGCCAGGTGCGTCAGGCAGCGGTTGTCCCACATGATCATGTCGTTCAGGCGCCAGCGATGGCGGTAGACGAAGCGCGGCTGTACCGCGTAGTCGCACAGGTAATCGATGATTGCGCGGCTCTCGCCTTCGCTCATGCCGAGAAAGTTGCGCACCCGCTGGTTGACGTACAGCGCGCGGCGATTGGTGCCGGGGTGGGTGCGCACCGCCGGGTGGATCACCAGTGGGTTCAGGCGCTTGAATTCGGCGGTCAGCGCCGGGTCGCGCTTGTCCAGGCTGGCCACCAGGCTGGCGTCATGCACGCCCTCCAGGCCGTCGAGAAACTGGCGCATCTTGTCCGACAGGGTCTCGTAAGCCAGATACATATTGGCGAACAGGGTGTCGCCGCCCACCGTTGGCTTTTCCACGCAGTAAAGCGTGGTGCCCTTGGCCGGCCGAATGGTGTAGGAGAGATCGGTATGCCAGTTCTGCCCGGCCGTTTTGGTCTGCGAGGGCTTGCCGCGCACCAGCTTGTTGGTGATCAGCATCACCTCGTCATACTCGGGGTGCCGGTTGAAGGGCTGGCTTTCGTGCTGGTCGAGGGCGCCGAAATGGCGGCTGAAGTCGATCTGCTGCTGCGGCGTGATGTGCTGGTCCGGAAACACCAAAATCAGGTGCTTGTGCCAGGCCTCGAGCACGGCCTGCGCATCGGCTTTGGACATCGGCTGGGCCAGGTCGATGCCGGTGACCTCCGCGCCGAGCGCGTAGCCGACCGGGGTGACGGTGATGCCGGGCATGGTTTGTCTCCGTGTCTTTTGAGAACTGCATGAATAGTGACAAAAACATGGCTCTGGCGAGACTGTCATGTTTTTGAAAACGATCGGCAGCAATCTTGTGAAACCAATGTAGCCAATTCAACCGGCTTTGTCCATCGCCCGCGCTTATGCTGCGGGTGCAGCGGCAAAAGCGATTGACGCACGATGCGCGCTCACTCTACGATGCGCCTCATAACCGGCCCCAAAGCCGGACCATAAAAGGTGGAGACATGTTCAAACCCGGATTGCGCGCCTGTGCGGTGCTGCTGGCCTTGTGTGCCACTGCGCACGCCGCCGACCCCTATCCCTCGCAGACCATCCGCGTGCTGGTCGGCTTTCCGCCCGGCGGCACCACCGACGTGGTCGGGCGCATCGTCGCCCAGGAACTCAGCGAAGGACTGGGCAAGTCCGCCGTGGTCGACAACCGCGGCGGCGCCAGCGGCATCATCGCCAGCGGCATCGCCGCCAAGGCGTTGCCGGATGGTCACACCCTGATCGTGGTCTCCAGCGCCCATGGCACGGTGCCGGCGCTGTACAGCAGCCTGCCGTATGCGGAGTCGGAACTGGTGCCGATCGCGATGATCGCCACCACGCCCTACCTGCTGGTGGTGCACCCGAGCATGCCCGCCACCAATATGGCCACGCTGATCGCCTACCTGAAAGCCAATCCCGGCAAGGTCGAGTTTGCTTCCTCCAGCCCCGGCACCGGCCAGCATCTGGCGGGGGAGCTGCTCAAGCGCAGCGCCGGCGTCAACATCATGCACGTGCCCTACAAGGGCACCGGTGCATTGATGCCCGACGTGCTCTCCGGCCGCGTGCCGATGCTATTCGAAAACGTCGCGGTGATCGTGCCGCATGTCAAGGCCGGCAGCCTGCGCGCGATCGCCATTTCCAGCCTGAAGCGCAGTTCGCTGATGCCCGACCTGCCCACCGTCGCTTCCTCCGGCGGCGCGTTGTCCAATTTCGAGGTGCTGGGCTGGTTTGCCCTGCTGGCCCCGGCCAAAACCCCGCCGGAAATCCTCGCGCGCCTGAATGCCGAGGTGAATCGCATGGTCGCCAAGCCGGCGATCAAGGACAAGCTGATCGGCCTGGGCGCCGAGCCCCTGGGCAGCACCGCGCCAGAAGCCGACCGCTACATCAAGGCCGAGCAGGAGAAGTGGGGCAAGGTGATCCGCGAGGCCGGCATCACGCCGCAATAGAACTTGCCTGGCGCTGCGCTGCCGGCCGGCAGGCAGGAACCGACAGGCGCGATTCCTGCACGGAATTTTTTGCGCCCCGGATGATCCAATCCCCTGGTTGAGCCGCCAGGCGTTTTCGGTGCATCATGCGCGGACCAGCTCCCGGGCCACCGCGGTCCGTAACCTGTTCGCGAGGAAATCCTGATGAGTGTCGCCGCTGAATTGGCCAAT
>DATAZV010000408.1:0-4160 GCA_036271855.1 Burkholderiales bacterium | reverse complement strand
ATGGTGGCGACACGCGCACCGCGGTCGACCTCCACCTCGACCGTCTCGTAGTGATATCCCTTGGCGTCGAATGAACGCTTCAGCGGCGTCAGTTCCACGCCCTTGCCGCCCGGGCGATCACTCGCCTGCGCCAGCTCTGCGGCACGCGCCTGGATGTACCCGGCGAACTGCGCCGGCTTGGCGGCGCCGTCGATCAGCTTCCATTGCTGCGCGCGGTCGGCGCGCACGCCCTCGCTGGTGGTGCAAAAAATATCGGCCAGGTCGCGGCGCACCCGGCGCTTGTCGATCAGGCGCGTCAGCCCGCCGGTGCCGGGCAGCACGCCGAGCAGCGGCACTTCAGGCAGCGAAACGGTCGAAGAGCGGTCGTCCACCAGATAAATCCTGTCGCAGGCCAAAGCCAATTCGTAGCCGCCGCCGGCGCAGGCGCCGTTCACCGCTGCCAGGAACTTCAGCCCGGAATGACGCGAGGTATCTTCCATGCCGTTGCGCGTCTCGTTGGTGAACTTGCAGAAGTTCACCTTCCACTGGTGGGTGGAGAGACCCAGCATGTAGATGTTGGCGCCGGAGCAGAAGATGCGGTCACGCGCCGAGGTAACAACAACGCTTTTGACTTCCGGATGCTCGAAACGAATGCGGTTGAGCGCATCATTCAACTCGATGTCCACGCCCAGGTCGTACGAATTAAGCTTGAGCGCATAGCCGGGGCGGATGCCGCCGTCTTCCTTGATATCCAGGGCCAGCGTCGCCACCGCGCCGTCGAAGGAAAGCTTCCAGTGCTTGTAGCGGCTCGGATGAGTCTCGAAATCGACTGGCGTATTTACTGCCTCGGCTTGCAATACAGCGCTCATGCTTGTCTCCTGGTCATGCCTGTTTGTACGTTGCCGGTGCGCGGCCTCAAGCCGCGCCCTGCGGCGCCAGCGCGCCTATTACCTCAGCCAGGCTTTGCTCGATGGCGCGGCCCGAGGTATCAACGGTGCTGTCGGCGCGCCCATACAGTGCCGAGCGCGTACCCAAAATGCGCCGCAAGTCTTCCATCGCCTCGCGGTTGCCCTTCATCGGCCGGGTGTCGCCTTGCGCCACCACCCGAGCCATATGCTCTTCCGGCGCCGCCTTCAGCCACACCGTATAGCAGGTGGACAACAGCAGCTCATAAGTCTCCGCCTCGGAAACGATCGAGCCGCCGGTGGCGATCACCACGCGCTCGTTTTTCGCCAGCACCCGTTCCAGCGCCGCGCGCTCGTAGCGCCGGTAGCCGGCCTGGCCGTAAAGCAAAAAGATTTCGTTCAGCGACGTATTGGCCTCGCGCTCGACCTCGCGGTCCAGTTCGACGAAGGGCGCCTTGATGTGCCTGGCCAGCATGGCGCCGATCGACGACTTGCCGGCGCCACGCAAGCCCACCAGCGCGATGCGCTGCGCGCGCGCGCGCACGTCGGTATGGAATTCACGCTGCAGCAAGGCAGCCGCGCGCTGCAACTGCGCCGGCGTCAGGCGCCGCAGCAGGCTTTGCACTTCCTCGCGCTCCTCGGTGCCGATGCCTCGCTCGCGCAGCAACTCCACGCTGGGCACATTCAGCGCCTGGGCGATGCGCTTGAGCAGCACCACCGACACATTGCCCTCGCCCGCCTCCAGCAGCGCCAGGTAACGCTCCGACACGCCCGAGTCACGCGCCAGGATCTTGCGCGTCATGCCCCTTTGGGCGCGCAAATTCCTCACCCGCTCACCCAGCGCGCCCAGATACTGGGACTCGTCGAAGGAAGACGGTTCGGCCGACGGTTTGAGCACTGCGGACATGTCTTTGATTTGCTCCAAGACGCTCGAAATATATGAAATATATTTCTTGATTAATTTACTGAATGCAATATAATGCAGTCTAATCGCCGAATCGAGAAATTGCAAGCGTCTTTGCAAAAGCATTTCAAGGAGACTTGAACGTGGCACTGGAACTGAACATCCTGGTCGGCACCATGACCAGCACCGCCGAACTGGTGGCGCAGGAAATCGAGCTGACCATGGGCGACGACGACACCCTGATCACGGTGATGGACATGGACAAGCTCGACGCCGCCGTACTCAAGCCCGGCAGCCTCTATCTGATCTGCTCCTCCACCTACGGCTCCGGCGACGTGCCCGACAATGCGCGCGCCTTCTACGAGTCGCTGCAAACAGCACGCCCGAATCTCGAAGGCGTGCGCTACGGCGTCATCGCCCTGGGCGACCGCACCTACGTGCAGACCTTTTGCTTCGGCGGCAAGAAGTTCGACGCCATCCTCACCGAACTCGGCGCAACGCGCATCGGCGAGGTGTGCATTCATGATGCGAGTGCCGGAACCATGCCGGAAGAAGTGTGCGTCGAATGGGCGCAAGGCTGGATCGAAACCGCGCGCGAGACCATAGCCGCATAGCCGCTGCGGACAAAACGAAAAGCACCACGCAGCGTACGCATCACAGCACGTCCGCTGTAACGGAGGAGACGCATGACAAATCTTTCCAGCGCCGACCACTCGGTGAGCCCGCCACACGTAAGCGTGCCGCGCGCCTATAACGCCGCCCATGACCTGCTGGAGCGCAATCGCGCCCGCGCCGCGAAAACCGCCTTCATCGACGCCAACGGCCACATCACTTACGGCGAGTTGAACGAGCGGGTCAACCGCGCCGCCAACGCACTGCTCGCCCTGGGACTGAAGCGCGAAGACCGGGTGATGCTGGCGCTGCTCGACACCATCGACTTCCCCGTGGTCTTCCTCGGCGCCATCAAGGCCGGCATCGTGCCCATCGCCGCCAACACCCTGCTCACCGCCGCCGACTTCGAATTCATGCTGCGCGATTCGCGCGCCACCGCGCTGGTGGTTTCCGAAGCCCTGCTGCCGACCTTCATGCCGCTGCTGCCGAAACTGCCGCAGATTGAACATGTCATCATCCCTGGCCACGCCCTTGAGGGGCAGCACAATCTGACTCTGCTGCTGGACGCCGCTTCGCCTGAGTTCGCGCCCGCCGACACCTCAGCCGACGACCCCTGCTTCTGGCTCTACTCCAGCGGCTCCACCGGCACGCCCAAGGGCACGGTGCATCTGCATTCGCACCTGATCCTCACCGCCGAGCTGTATGCCAAGCCTGTCCTGGGCATCGTCGAATCCGACATCGTCTTTTCCGCCGCCAAGCTGTTCTTCGCCTATGGTCTCGGCAACGGCCTCACCTTCCCGATGAGCGTGGGCGCCACCACCGTGCTGTTCAACGGCCGGCCGACGCCGGACGCGGTATTCGACATCCTCAAGCGCCACCAGCCGACGATTTTCTACGGCGTGCCCACGCTTTACGCCGGCATGCTGGCGAGCCCCAACCTGCCCAGGCGCAGCGAGGTCGCGCTGCGTATCTGCACCTCGGCCGGCGAAGCCCTGCCGGCGGACATCGGCAAGCGCTTCAACGAACACTTCGGGGTGGAAATCCTCGACGGCATCGGCTCCACCGAGATGCTGCACATTTTCATTTCCAACCGGCCCGGCCAGGTGCGCTACGGCACCACCGGCCAGCCGGTGCCGGGCTACGAAATCCGCCTGCTCGACGAACACGGCGCCCCGGTGGCCGATGGCGAAATCGGCGAAATGCAGGTGGCCGGCCCCACCAGCGCCCTGTATTACTGGAACAACCGCGAGCGCACCAAAAATACCTTCCTCGGCCCGTGGACGCGCTCCGGCGACAAATACATCCGCGACGCCGACGGCTACTACACCTACTGCGGCCGCAACGACGACATGCTCAAAGTCGGCGGCATCTACGTCTCCCCCTTCGAAGTCGAAGCCGCCCTGCAGACCCACCCCGCCGTGCTCGAAGCCGCCGTGGTCGCGAAAGACGACGATGAGCACCTGGTCAAACCCAAGGCCTACGTGGTGCTGAAACCCGGCCAGTCCGTCAGCGTCGCCGACCTGCAAACCTACGTCAAAAGCAAACTTGCCCCCTACAAATACCCGCGTTGGGTAGAATTCGTCGACGAGCTCCCGAAGACTGCGACGGGAAAAATTCAGCGCTTCAAACTCCGCGGCAAGTAATACGGAGGGTGGTTTTCCCTTTCGTAGTTTTTGATCTTTCAAAATAATCTGGCTTTGCCAGTGATTTTGAAACAAGACAAGCCGCTCAAAAGCGGAGCTTTCTTTTAAAAGAAAGCT
>DATAZV010000407.1:0-4701 GCA_036271855.1 Burkholderiales bacterium | reverse complement strand
GCCGCCGGCAGCCCGGCGACGGCGGTCACCAGGGGCAGGTGGTCCAGGCGCACCAGGCCCTCGCGCAGCACGGTGGCGGGCAGGGTCTTGTCGGCGCCGACGTAGCCCTGCTGGGTGAGCCATTGCAGGCACCAATAGCGCTCCAGGTTGTCCTGGAAATCGCCATAGGCCATGTAGGCGGCATCAAACGCCGCGATCGAGGCCAGGAGCATTTCCGATTTTGCGCCGAAGGGCGGCCGGCCGCCGGACAGGATGGCGAGCAACTGCCACTGGTTCACCAGGTCGACATAGCGGCGCAGCGGCGAAGAGCTCCAGGCGTAGTGCGTCACCCCCAGGCCGATGTGCGGCGCGGGAATCGACGTCATGCGCACCTTGCCCTGCGGGCCGACGCCGGTCTTGACGCGATAGATACCGGCCGCGCCACGGTCGGCCAGCAGCTTGCCCCAGGTGCGGTTGGCCAGGATCATCAGCTCGGAGACGATCTTGTCCAGCGGCGCGCCGCGGCGGCGCTCGGTGATGGTAATGGCGCCCTCGCCCGCGGCCTGGTCCTCCCAGTCGATATGGAAGTTGAAGTCGTGGAAATTGGCGTTGGCCGAAGGCCGGCCGCGCCCGGTTTCGAGGAGGTTGGCGAACTTCCACAAAAAGCCGATTTCCTCCTTGAACGGGTAGTCGCCTGCGTTCGCCGCCAGGTTCTCTTCCGTCACCAGCTCGTCGAGCAGGTTGTGGCGCAGGTTGGCGGCGACCTTGATGCGTTCGATTTTCGATTCTTCGGCGGCAATCGCGCCGTCGGCCGGCTCGACGTCCACATAGAGCGAAACGCAGGGCACGGTGCGACCCTCGGCCAGGGTGTAGGCGTCCACCACGTCGTCGGGCAGCATGGTGATCTTGTCGCCCGGCATGTATACGGTCGACATGCGGTCGTGGGCCAGGGCGTCGATCTCGCTTTCCGGCGCGAAGCCCAGGCCCGGCGCGGCGATGTGGATGCCCACGCGCAGCCGGCCGTTGACCAGCTTTTGCACCGTGAAGGCGTCGTCGATTTCAGTGGTGCTGACGTCGTCGATGGAAAACGCCGGCGCCGGCGCCAGCGGCAGGTCGTCGCCCGGCAACAGCGGCGCGGGGTGTGCGGGAAAGCCGGTGCCGCGCGGAAAATGCTCCAGCAAAAAGCGCTTGAAGTAGTGCTCGTAGGGGCTGGCCAGCGCGCCGGCGCGATGCATCAGCATGGGCGCGGAAAGCCCGGTGGCGGCGCACGCAGCTTCCAGGGCCTTGTAGGCGATCGACTGCTTGTCCGGCTTGTAGAGCAACTGCAATGCCCCGGCCTTCAGTGCCTCGGGCAGTTCGAAGCGTGACAGTTGCGCGGTGTACTCGGCCTGCAGTTCGGCTTCGCGCTTTTTGCGCTCGACCGAAGCCAGCGCGGCCTTCAGCGACTCTTCCGGCGCGGCCTTGTAGCGGCCCTTGCCCTTTTTGTAGAAATACATAGGCGCGCCGTGCAGGCGTATCAGCAGCGCCGCGCCCTCGATGGCGGAAGGCGCGTGGCCGAAATAGTCGGCGCCGAGTTCGGCGTAACCGAACTCTTCCTTCGGCGCGACCTCCCACAGGAAGTCGAGATCGATGGCAGCAGCGCCTTCTTCGGCGCCGGCCATGAATGCCGTCAGGCCCTGCGTTTCGAACTTCAGCAGCACATTGGCGGCCTTGATCTTGGAACGCTTGCCGTGGGCAGCCTCCACCTGGTAGGAGGCGTCGTTTTCGGAGAGCACGGCGCCGACCTTGAAGCCGCCGTCTTCCTCATAAAATACATTCACGAATGCGTTTCTCGCGGTTTTCGGCGATGCGCGGAAAAGCGGCTTCGCTCCTCCTCATCATCACCTGATCCGCAGGTTGTAGAATCCGCCCGATTATAACTTTTAGCCCGGCTTCGACGGTTCGCGCGGATGGAGAAATTTGCAATGGCGATGAGGCTGATCGACCACCCGCGCGGCAGCGCCGGCGCAAGCTGATGCCCGCGCGCGTCTCGGGCACCGCCTTCGGACCCGGCTTTTCGGTCGGCGGCAATGCCGTCGAGTTCGATGTCACCGATTACGGCCTGCGCCTGATCACCGAACAGGCCTTCGATGGCGCGCCGCCCTGGAGCGAGGTCAGCCTGCGCTGGCAGGACCCGGGCGAGCAGCGCCTGCTGCTGGAGTGGCCGGGCGCCGGCGGCGGACGCTATGCCATCAGCGTCGCCGGGCCGGCAGCCGCCGCGGTTCTCAGCGCGGCGCGCCCCAAGGCCGCACCGGCGCCCCCCCCGAACCCACCTGCCCGGAGTTTGCCGGCCAGATTGATCGGCCTGTTTCGCAAGAGCCAAGCACTGAAAAAGGATTCCGCGCCATGAACTCCGCCGCCGCTGAACCAGCAGTTGATCAAGGCCCGTTACGGCGCTTTCGCGACCCGCAATACGTGCCGCTGGCCGCCAACCTGGCGCAGGTGCGCGCCAATATCGACCGGCTGGATGACGCCATCGTCGCCCTGCTGGCCGAGCGCGCGATGTATGTGAAAGACGCCGCCCGCTTCAAGCGCGATGCCTACCAGGTGTCCGCGCCGGCGCGCCAGGCCGAGGTGTTCGCCAAGGTGCGTACACTGGCGACGCGCCATAATCGCGGCTTCGACCATTTGCCCGACGTGGTGGAAGCCGCCTACCGCGCCCTGGTGGCCGGCTTCATCGCCAACGAGCAAACGTATTTCGACCAGACCGAGACAATCGAAGAGCCCAAATGAACAGACTTCTATTCGCCGCCGCCCTGCTGCTGGCTGTCGCGCCGCCCGCATCGGCCCAGGATTACCCGAATCACCCGATCCGCATGATCGTGCCCTTCGCCGCCGGCTCGACGCCGGACATTTTCGCCCGCATCGTGGGAGATAAAGCGTCGCAATTGCTGAAAGCGCCGATTGTCATCGACAACCGCGCCGGCGCCGGCGGCAATGTCGGCACCGAACTGATCGCCAAGGCGACGCCCGACGGCTACACCATCGGCGCCTCGATCACCGGGCCGCTGGTGAACAATACCGTGCTGTACAAGAAGCTGCCCTACGACCCCTTCCGCGAGCTGGTGCCGATCACTTTCGGCGTGAACCAGCCCAACGTGCTGGCGGTCTCCCCGGCGCTGGGTGTGAACAATATGCAGGAGCTGTTCGCCCTGCTGAAAAAGAATCCCGGCAAGTACAACTACGCGTCGATCGGCGCCGGCAGCCTGTCGCACCTGTCGATGGAACTGATCAAGGACAAGACCGGCACCTTTATCGTCCACATCCCCTACAACTCGTCGCCGGCGGCGGTGACTTCGGTGATTGCGGGCGACACGCAAATGGCCTCCCTGGCGCCGCTGGCGATCATGCCGCAAGTGGCCGCCGGCAAGCTGAAAGCCCTGGCGATTTCGACGCCGCAGCGCTCGCCGCTGCTGCCGAATATCCCGACGTTCCGCGAAGCCGGCATCCTCAATGTGGAGGCCACTGCGTGGATCGGCATCGTCGCGCCGGCGCACACGCCGCAGCCCATCATCGACCTGCTGAACCGCGAGTTCGTCGCCGCGCTGAAAGACCCGGCGACAGTGGAAAAGCTGCGCGCCCAGTACATGGAACCCAACCCCGGCACGCCGGCCGACTTCGCCGCCTTCATGCGCGCCGAATTGGGGCGCTGGGGGCCGGTGATCCGGCGCAGCGGCGCCTCCGCCGACTAGGGGCCGCTCGGGGTCCATTCCGGTGCGCGGCCGCCGGTGGACGTGGGCAAAGAAGGAAATGGGTGCAAAACCCCCCGCAGTCCGGCGCTTGAGCCAAGGCGCGTCCAAGGCAAGATTGAGCCTGTAAAAAATCTCAACCGGATTGCCGCCATGGACGTGATCACCCTCGAACCGCATGCGTCGCACGAAGCGCTGATGATGACGACGCAAAACCTGGCCGTCATCGGGCGCCAGGCGATCGTCGACGCCAAGCGCAACGTGATCGGCTATGAGCTCCTGCAGCGCGGCAGCGCCGCCGCCGAGCATTCCGACATCAGCCACAACTCCGACTCCGACGCGGCGATGCTGTTTTCGGCGCTGTCGAACATCGGCGCCGAGGCGCTGTTCGGCACCAAGCTGGCCTTTGTCAACGTCACCCTGGAAACCATCGAGGGCGAGCACCTGGAACTGGTGCATCCGGCGCGCATCGTGCTGGAAGTGGCGCCGGTGGAGGGCAACGACGTCACCGCCATCGCCGATTTCTCCGACCACATTTCACGCCTGAAGGCGCGCGGCTTTCGCATCGCCTTCGGCCATTTCGCGCTGACCCGCCCCTATGTCGTCTGGCTGGCCCTGGCCGACTACGTAAAGATCGACGTCCGCGCCCTGAAGGCCGAAGTGCTGCCGACGGTGGTGAAAATCGCCCTGGCCCGGCCGAACCTGAAGGTAGTCGCCGAAAAAATCGAGACTGCCGAGGAGTTCGCCCTGCTCGAGAGCCTGGGCGTCAAGCTGTTCCAGGGCTTTTTGTTCGCCCGCCCCACCTCGGTGACCACCCGCGTGGCCAGCCCCGCCTACGCCAACGTGCTGCAGCTGATCAGCCTGGTCGGCCAGGAAGCCGATGCCGGCGAAATCGAAAAAGTCCTGAAGCGCGACCCCACGCTTTCCTTCAAGCTGCTGCGCTACATCAACTCGGCCGGCTTCGGCCTGGGCTGCGAGGTGACCTCGGTCCGCC
>DATAZV010000406.1:0-10620 GCA_036271855.1 Burkholderiales bacterium | reverse complement strand
TTCCAGCGTGCTGACCCCGGCTTCCAGTCCGCGGGTGAAGGCGGCGAGGGTATTTTCCGGTGCCAGGCCGCGCGCGCCGCGATGCCCCTGGAGGTCGAAGCCGCCTTCCTGCGCGGCTGCCGTGCAGGCAATCAACAGCAGCGCCAGCCAGGCGAGGCGGGTCATTTCGGCGCGGGCAGTCTTACCAGAGCACGCACGGCGGGAATGTACTGCGGGAATGTATGCAAATTGCTGTGCACGCCGCCGGCGATCAGTAGCAGGCGCTTGTCGCCCGGGGGCGTGGCGGCATACAGGCGCTCGCTCATCACAGAGGGGATCAGCGGGTCGGCGGTGCCGTGCATGTACAGCACCGGCAGCCTGAGTTGAGTGACCTTGTCGATCGAATCAAAGCGCTCGGTGAGAATCAGGTTGATCGGCAGCAGCCGGTAGGCGGCGCGCACGGTCGACATGCCGAGCATCGAATCGAAGCCGGACTCGGCCAGCAGTGCCACCGCCTCCGGGCGGCGCAGCGCCAGGTCGATGGCGATGGCGGCGCCCAGCGAATGGCCGTGGATCAGGCGCTTGCGCAGGTTCGGTTCGCGGCGTTCCAGTTCGTCCAGCGCGGCGCCGGCGTCCTCATAGAGCGCTGCCTCGTAGGGCCGGTCGCCGTCGCTGCTGCCGTAGCCGCGGTAATCGATGGCCAGTACGTTGAAGCCGGCACGCGCCAGCGCCGCCATTTTTTCCAGGTTGAGCCGGGTGCTCATATTGCGCGCGTTGCCGTGCAAAAACAGCTCGCTGATGCCGTTGGGCTGCGGCGCGGGAATCCACCATGCGGTGATTTTCTCGGTGGTCCCGGTGGCGCGCTTCACCGGCAGATGCAGTTCCTCATAAGCCAGCCCGAATTCCTGCGGCGTGTGTTCGATCGTGCGCGTGGGGATATAGACGATCTGCCCCTGTTTCGCATAGACATAGGCGGTGATGCCGCCATAGGAAAGCAGCACCAGCAGGAACAGCGCGGCCAGCGCACGCCTGACCCACTTCATGTCGCCGACCTCGTGCGGCGCCCGGCGAATACGCCGGCGGCTGACAGCGTGGTGGCCACCAGCCAGAACGCCGGCACCACGCCGATGGCCACACCCAGGGTGCCGATCAGCAGAGGCATCACCGTGCTGCTGGCATTCATCACGGTGGTGCGCACGCCCACCGCCTCGCCGGCGCGCCCTTCGGGGGAGGTGGCGTGCAGCAAGGTCATCACCATCGGCTGCGAACTGCCCAGGCCCAGACCGAGGATGAAGGCCAGGCCCATCAGCAGCGGGACTTCGCTGAACAGGGGAAACAGGAAATAGACGGAAGCGGTGATCACCAGTGCTCCGGTGAGCGTCTGCCACTCGGAAAAACGGCGCGCGATCCACGGCATGCCGGCGCGCACCGCGAATGTGGCGACGCCGAAGCAGCCCATGATCAGGCCGATGGTCGAGGCCGAGAGATGCAGGTGCGAGCCGTGCAGCGGCACCATGAAGTTGAACAGGTCCCAGGCCATCGACATCATGCCGCTGACGATGAATACCGCGCGCAGGGGAGGCAGGCGCAGCAGGTCCATCACGTGCACCCGGCCCGGCGGGCGTTCATGGGTCACGAGAGCCGGCATGCGCTTGCGCACCACCAGCCAGACGAAAAAGGCGAAAAAACTGAACGAGGCGAGGATGATGAAAGTCCAGACGTGGCCGAACCAGTCGATCGAAAAGCCGGTGATCACCGGGCCCATCATGCTGGAAAACGAAAAGCCCAGCGCTAGGTGCGAAAACGCCCGGGTGCGGTTTTCCGGCGCGGCGGTGTGGCCGACGGCATTGTTGACGGCAATGTGCGCGACGATGAAGCAGGTGCCGATGATCACGCTGGTGAAGTAAAGCGCGGCGAGGTTGCGAAAGATCGCCGGCAGCAGTGAACCGCAGAACACGCCGACGACGGCGATCAGCGCCGGTTTCACCGGGCCGATGCGGTCGGTGAGGCGCCCGACGTGAACCGAAAGGAACATCGGCACCACAGCCAGCAGCGACATCAAGAAGCCCACCGCGAAAGGCGAGGCGGACATGTTCAAGGCATACAACTGCAGTCCCACCCGGCAGCCTGCATAAGTCAGGTGCACCAACACCATCATCAGGATGAGGGGGATGGTCGGCAGCATGCGAAGGAACCCTGGGGACGAGTGGTGAGGCGCTTGGAGCGCTCTGATTTAAGGCGCGATTATACGGTGCGCGGAACGCTCTTCCCAGAGGCGGACGCTAATGCACGCCGTGCATGCGACTGAACTGCCTAAATTTTCATCCCCAGGATCACCATCTGCATTCCTTCCAGGTGCAGCCTGCGCTGTAAAGCGAGGGCCGCCTGATTGTGCAGAATCCGCGTCACCCAGTTTTCATTTTCGAAAATCAGCTTGCTGGTGAAAAAGATGGCGTTGGGGTATTCGAGGCGGATCTTGTTGGCCATGTTGGTGATCTCGCCGACCGGGTCGGTGCCGTAGACGGCGTAGGAGCGCGAGGCCATGCCGTTGGCGTGGCAGAAGCTCACAAGATAATCCAGGCTTTCGGAGGCGCGCCGTTTCAGGATCGCCAGGATGTCTTCGCCGCCATAGGAGCGCACGTCCACCGTACGCGCATTGACGAACAGGAAGTTCTTGAAGTGCCCGGGGAAAATGCGCTGCACCCACAGCAGGGTATGCAGCGCGCCGCCGCGCGAGGAGCCGACGAAAAAAACCGCCGTCGGCGCGTCCGGCTCGAGTTCCGGCGGATGTTCGTTGACCGGCAGTTCGGGCATGGCGCCGAACACCTTGTCGATTTCGCCGATCTTGCGCCGCGTTTCGTCATAGTGGCTGCGTATCCAGATGCACAGGGCGCACAGGGCGGCGATGATCAGGAGCGCGAGCCAGGCGCCGTCGGCGAATTTCTGTACCACCAGCACCAGGAAAATGCTGGCGCAAACGAAAAAGCCGATAGCCGAGAGCACCATGCGCCGGCGCCAGTGTTCGAGTTCCCCGCGGTGGCGCCACCAGTAGATCATCAGGCCGAACAGCGAGATCGCAAAGGTCAGGAACACGCTGATGCTGTAGAGCACCACCAGCAGGGTCACGCTGCCGCGGGTCCACAGCAGAATGCCCAGGGCCGCGATGCCCAGCACCAGAATGCCGTTTTGCGTCACCAGGCGCTGCGACAGATAGCGGAACTGGTGCGGCAGCCAGGAATCCAGCGCCATGTTGGAAAGCACCGCCGGGCCGCCGAGGAAGCCGGTGTTGGCGGCGACGAACAGCAGGCCCGCCTCGAAGGCCAGGGTGATGGTGAGCAGGGTCTGGTTGACGCCGGCACCCATGCCGAGATTGCCGATGATCTGGCCGAACACCACGGCGTTCAGGGTCTGGCCGTCTTTCGGCTGCACGCCCCACAGCAAATACAGCAGGATGATGCCGCCGGCGGTGACGGCCAGCGAAACCGCCATGTAGAACATGGTGACCTTGCCGGTCTTCACCCGCGGTTCGGCCAGCACGTTGACGTTGTTGGATACCGCTTCCAGCCCGGTATAGGTGCCGCCGCCTTGCGAGTAGGCGACCAGCAAGAGGCCGATCAGCGGCAGCACGCCGATGCTGCCGGCCATGCGCGAGGTCTCGGCCAGCGTGGCCGGCACCAGCGCCGGCAGGCTGGTTACATGGGCGGCGATACCGTAGAACAGCAGCAGTGCGTGGGTGATGATGAAGCCGAGGAAAATCGGCAGCAATACCTGGATCGCCTCTTTCAGCCCGCGCAGATTGAGCACCAGGATGAAAATGATGAAGGCGCCTTCGGCGAACAGCTTGGTCCCCTGCCAGGAAGTCGGCAGCAGGGAAAACAGCGCATCGACCCCGGCCGCCATCGAAATGGCGATGGTCAGCACGTAGTCGAGGATCAGGGCCACTCCGGAAATCAGGCCGCAATAGGGGCCGATCAGCGAGGTGGCGACGCGGTAGCCGCCCCCGCCAGTGGGGAACAGTTCGATCACCTGGTTGTAGGCCAGCGCGATGATGAACACCGTGACTACCGTGGCGATCACCAGGTAGAGGCCGACGCCGGTGTTGCCGCCGAGGGAAAGGAAGCTTTCTTCCGGGCCGTAACTGGCCGAGGAAAGGCCGTCCGCCCCCAGGCCTACCCAGGCCAGAAAGGCGATCAGCGCGGAGCCGTGGCGGGCATCGGCGGAAAGCGGATCCAGAGGCTTGCCGATCAGGGCCTGGCGTATCCGGGCGACGTTCATCGAACTGCTGGACGACTCAAGTGCGAGCCCCAAATGTACGAGGGCCGCAGCATACTCCCTTTTGCCGGCATGGGTTTGACTGGTCCGGACATTTGCTGCGCCGCACACTTCGTAAACAGTCTCTGGGCCTTGGCCTGTTCCGTTAAACTGGCGGCCTCAACGCAGGCAGCAACAGGAAAAGACATGGCAAAGACCCCGGTTTCGACCGATCGCGCGCCGGCGGCCATCGGCACCTATAGCCAGGCGGTGCGCGCTGGTAACACTTATTACCTTTCCGGGCAGATCGGCCTGGACCCGGCGACCAAGGAGATGGCGCCCGGCGGCATCGACGCGCAGATCGCGCGCGTATTCGACAACCTCAAGGCATTGGCCGAAGCCTGCGGCGGCAGCCTGGCGCACGCGGTGAAGGTCAATATCTACCTCATCGACCTGGCCAATTTCGCCAAGGTCAACGAGGCGATGCAGCGCTACTTCCCGCAGCCCTATCCAGCGCGCGCCGCCGTCGGCGTCGCCAGCCTGCCGCGCGGCGCCCTGGTGGAAGCCGACGCGGTACTGGTCATCGATTGATGGCGGGAAGAGAGGCAGCGCCGGGCAAGAAGCGCGATGGCCACGCGTAGCGCCGCTGTCAAGGTGCCGAAGATCAAGCGCCTGCCGCTGAAAAAGCCGCCGGCCCTGCCCAAGCGGAGGCCGGCCGTCAAGAAGAAGGAGGCCGCCCCGCCCGGAGGCTTCGCGCCCTCGATCGCTGCCAAGCTCGCCAAGCTGGGCATTCACAACCGCTCCGACCTGGTACTTCACCTGCCCCTGCGCTATGAGGACGAGACGCGCATTACGCCGATCGACGGACTGGCCGACGGGGTGTTCGCCCAGGTGGAAGGCGAAGTCATCTCCGCCGAAATCATGTACCGCCCGAAGCGCAGCCTGGTGTGCCAGTTGCGCGACGACAGCGGCGTGCTGTATTTGCGCTTTCTCAATTTCTACGGCAGCCAGTTGAAGCAGTTGCAGGCCGGCCGCCGCTTGCGTGTCTCGGCGGAGCCGCGCAGCGGCTTTTTCGGGGCCGAGATGATTCATCCGCGCTATCGCGAAGTGCAGGCAGGCGATCCGCTGCCCGCCTCGCTTACCCCGGTCTACCCGGCCACCGCCGGGCTCGGGCAGGCGACCTTGCGCAAGCTGACGGTGAACGCCATCGCCGAGGCACGGCGCGCCGGCCATCTGGGAGAGACCGCTCCGGCCGATGCCGCCGCGCGCCTGCATCTACCGACCTTCGTCCAGGCCCTGGACGCGCTGCATTTTCCGGCGCCCGGTGCGGCCACCGCCGCGCTGGCCGAGCGCAGCGACCCGGCCTGGCGGCGCATGAAGTTCGATGAGTTGTTGGCGCAACAACTCTCGTTGCAGCGCGCCTATCACGCGCGGCGGGTGCAGGGCGCGCCCGTGCTGGCCGGCACGGCCGGCGCCAAGGGCGACAGTCTCCTGGCCCGCTTCACCCACGCGCTGCCTTTCGCCCTGACCCGGGCGCAGCAGCGCGTGGCGCTGGAAATCGCCGCCGACCTGGAGAGCCCGCATCCGATGCGCCGGCTGTTGCAGGGCGACGTCGGCAGCGGCAAGACGGTGGTGGCGGCGCTGGCCGCCTGCCGCGCCATCGATGCCGGCTACCAGGCGGCCTTCATGGCACCTACCGAAATATTGGCCGAGCAGCACTTCCGCAAGCTGGCGCAATGGCTGGAACCGCTGGGCGTGCGCATCGCCTGGCTCACCGGCAGCCTGAAAAAGCGCGACAAGGAAGCCGGCGCCGCGGCGATCGCCAGCGGCGAGGCGCAATTGGCCATCGGCACCCACGCGCTGTTCCAAGACAAGGTGTCGTTCGCGCGCCTGGGGCTGGCGGTGATCGACGAGCAGCACCGCTTCGGGGTCGGACAGCGCCTCGCCCTCACCGGCAAAGGCGCGGGCGCGGCCCCCGCCGGAAAGGGACAACGGCCGGATAAGGATGTGCGTCCCCATCAACTGATGATGAGCGCCACGCCGATCCCGCGTACCCTGGCGATGACCTACTACGCCGATCTCGACGTCTCGGTGATCGACGAGTTGCCGCCGGGCCGCACCCCGGTGGTGACCAAGCTGATCGCCGACACCCGGCGCGACGAAGTTATCACGCGCATCCGCGACGCCTGCGAGGCCGGTTTGCAGGTGTACTGGGTGTGCCCGCTGATCGAGGAATCCGAAACCCTGCAACTGCGCACCGCCGAGGAAACCTACGGGCGCCTGCAGGAGATGCTCCAGGGCCTGCAGGTCGGGCTGGTGCACGGCCGCCTGAAAAGCGACGCCAAGGCGGAAGTGATGGCGCAATTCGCCGCCAACCGCCTGCAGGTGCTGGTGGCGACGACGGTGATCGAAGTCGGTGTCGACGTGCCCAACGCCTCGCTGATGGTGGTGGAGCATGCCGAGCGTTTCGGCCTGTCGCAATTGCACCAGTTGCGCGGCCGGGTCGGGCGCGGCGCCGCCGAGAGCGCGTGCATCCTGCTGTATCAGGCGCCGCTGGGGGAAACCGCGCGGGCGCGCCTGAAGGTGATGTTCGAAACCACCGACGGTTTTGCCATCGCCCGCGAAGACCTGCGCCTGCGCGGCCCGGGTGAATTCCTCGGCCGGCGCCAGAGCGGCGCGGCGATGCTGCGCTTTGCCGACCTCGAACTCGACCTCGATCTGGTAGAGGCTGCGCGCGACTGCGCGCAGGCGATGCTGGCTTCCGGCGACCCGCTGGCGGACGCCCATTTGCAGCGTTGGCTGGGTGGGCGCGAGGCCTTTCTCGGGGTCTGAACCGGGCCGTGGCCGGGCGCCACTCATCGGACGATTCGGCCCGCCCGGAAGGGCGCGGCCTGCCGGCGGGCGCGCAATCTGTTTTAATCCGCGCCATGGATACCAAAGCGATCATCGCGCGCCTGAATGCCTACGAGCGCCTGATGCGGCTGGACAAGCCGATCGGGACGCTGCTGCTGCTCTGGCCCACGCTCTGGGCGCTGTGGATCGCCGGCGAGGGCCGCCCCAGCCTGTGGCTGGTGTGGATATTCGCCCTGGGAACGCTGCTGATGCGCTCCGCCGGCTGCGTGATGAACGATTACGCCGACCGCAACTTCGACAAGCATGTCGAGCGCACCCGCCACCGCCCGCTGACCACCGGCGAGGTGAGCGGCAAGGAAGCCCTGGTCCTGGCCGGGCTGCTGTGCGTGTGCGCCTTCGCGCTGATCATCAAGCAGGAAAAGCTGGTGTGGAAGCTGGCCGTGGTGGCTTTGCTGCTGGCGGCCACCTACCCGTATACCAAGCGTTTTTTCGCCATCCCGCAGGCGTATCTGGGCGTCGCCTTCGGCTTCGGCATTCCGATGAGCTTCGCGGCGATCTGGGGCGAGTTGCCGCCGATCTGCTGGTGGCTGCTGGCGGCGAACATTTTCTGGGCGATCGCCTACGACACCGAGTATGCGATGGTCGACCGCGACGACGACCTGCGCCTGGGCCTGAAGACTTCCGCTCTCACCTTCGGCGCTTTCGACGTCACCGCGACCATGCTGTGCTACACGATCATGTTCGTCATCCTCGCCTACGTCGGCGTGCTCGCCGGGCTGAGCTTCTGGTATCACCTGGGCCTGGCGGTGGCGATGGGCATGGCGCTGTACCACAACGTGCTGATCCGCGAGCGCAGCCGCGAAGGCTGTTTTGCCGCCTTCATGCACAACAACTGGCTGGGCGCGGCGATTTTCGCCGGCATCATGCTGGACTACGGGGTGCGGCTGAAGGCGTGGCCGCATATCTGAGGCCGAGAAAAGTAAAAACCTACTTTTCTCGGGGTTTATAGTGCGTGAAATCGCTGGCAGAGCCAGACAATTTCACGGTGAACAGCGACGAAGAATCCAGGGCGGCAGCTCGTACGCTGCACACGTCCCCCGCTAGCTCTTTCCCATTTCTTCGCCCAGTTCGCGACCGCGATTGCTGGCGGCTTTCAGGGCTTCGATGAATGCGGCCTTCATGTCGTGCTCGTTCATCACCTGCAGGGCGGCAGCGGTGGTGCCGCCTTTGGAAGTGACGCGCTCGCGCAGGGTGGCGAAGGTTTCGGGGGACTGGGCGGCCAGGCGGGCTGCGCCGATGAAGGTTTCCAGCGCCAGTTCACGGGTGGTGGCTTCGGGCAGGCCAAGTTCGCGCCCGGCTTCCTGCATGGCTTCGAGGAAATAGAACACGTAGGCCGGGCCGCTGCCGGAGATCGCGGTGACCGGGTCGATCAGCGCCTCGTCGTCCACCCATACCGCGCGGCCGACCGCGGCCAGCACGCGCTCGGCGGCGGCGCGTCCGGTGCTGTCCACGCTGCCATCAGCGTAAAGCGCGGTAATGCCGGCGCCGATCAGCGCGGGCGTGTTGGGCATGCAGCGCACCAGGCGCGTATGGCCGCCGAGCCAGCGCGACAGGTCGGTGAGGCGAATGCCGGCGGCGATCGACACGATGAGCTGCCGGTTCAGGTGTTCCTTGAGCGGCGCGACGGCCTCGCGCATTTGCTGCGGCTTGACCGCCAGCACGATGACTTCGCTTTGCGCCAGCGCCGCGTCGGTCTGGGCGCTGACGGCAACGGCAAATTCGCGGGCGAGCTTTTCACGCCCGGCGGCGAAGGGTTCGACCACATGCAGATCGGCAGCGGCAAAGCCCTGGCGCAGCAGGCCGCCGATGATGGCACTGGCCATGTTGCCGCCGCCGATAAAACTGATTTTCATTTGCTAGCCTTGGTGTCCGTGGTCCGCGCGCTGAACCGGAGAAAGTCGGCAACCCGCGCGGGACGTGGCGGATTTTGTCAAAAAAACAACAATGCTGCTGCGGCGCTTAAGCGCCGGATTCGGCGCTATAGGCGCGCTGTCCGAAGATTGCCGTGCCCACGCGCACGATGGTGGCACCTTCGGCAATTGCCGCTTCCAGGTCCGCCGACATGCCCATCGAGAGGGTATCGCATTGCAGGCCGGCGGCCTGCAATTGCATCAGGAGGTGCTGCAAGTGGTGAAACGGTGCGCGTTGCGCCTCCAGCCCCGCCGCCGGTTCCGGAATCGCCATCAGGCCGCGCAGTTTGACGCGCGGCAGCGCGCTGATGGCGCGCGCCAGTTCGAGGGTCTGCGCAGGCGCTACGCCCGCCTTGCTGGCTTCGCCGCTGATGTTGACCTGGATGCACAGATTCAGTGCCGGCAGTTGCGCTGGCCGCTGCGCGGACAGGCGTTCGGCGATTTTCAGGCGGTCCACCGCGTGCACCCACGAGAACAACTCGGCAACCTGGCGCGTCTTGTTGCTTTGCAGGGGACCGATGTAATGCCACTCCAGCGGCAGGTCGGCCAGGGAGCTCATTTTTTCCAGCGCTTCCTGCACATAGCTTTCGCCGAAGGCGTCCTGTCCGCAGGCGTGGGCAGCGCGGATGCCGCTGGCGGGGAAGCTTTTGCTGACCGCCAGCAGGCGCACGGACTCCGGCGCACGACCTGCCGTGAGACATGCTAGCGTCATTTTTTGGCGTACGATGTGGATCTGTTCACCCACGTTTTCGCTGCCAGGTTGCCCGCCGGGAGCTGAAGACATGATAATCTGTGGAAATCCGTGACTAAGGCGGGGATCTTGGGGGTGATTAGGGATCCTGGACACCCCGCAGCCGATAAAGAGGGAGAATTATAGATGGACATTTCCGAACTTCTGGCCTTTGTGGTCAAGAACAAGGCATCCGACCTGCATTTGTCCGCCGGCCTGCCACCGATGATCCGTGTACACGGGGATGTGCGCCGCATCAATTTGCCGGCGATGGATCATTCCGAAGTCCACGGAATGATCTACGACATCATGAACGACTCGCAGCGCAAGCACTATGAGGAAAACCTCGAGTGCGACTTCTCGTTCGCGATCCCCAACCTGGCGCGCTTCCGCGTTAACGCATTCGTACAAAACCGCGGCGCCGGCGCCGTGATGCGGACGATTCCGTCGCAGATTCTTTCGCTCGAAGAACTGGGCGCGCCCAAGAGCTTCGGCGACATCGCCAACCAGCCGCGCGGCATCGTGCTGGTGACCGGCCCGACCGGCTCGGGCAAGTCGACGACCCTCGCGGCGATGGTCAACCACATCAACGAATTGGAGTACGGCCACATCCTGACGGTGGAAGACCCGATCGAATTCGTGCACGAATCGAAAAAGTGCCTGATCAACCAGCGCGAAGTCGGCCCCCACACCCTTTCGTTCAACAACGCGCTGCGCTCCGCGTTGCGCGAAGACCCGGACGTCATCCTGGTGGGCGAAATGCGCGACCTGGAAACCATCCGCCTGGCGCTGTCGGCCGCGGAAACCGGCCACTTGGTATTCGGTACCCTGCACACG
>DATAZV010000405.1:0-5714 GCA_036271855.1 Burkholderiales bacterium | reverse complement strand
TAGCAGCCGGCAATCGCAATCGCTTGCGTCAGTTGTTCCTCATCGAGGTGCAGCAGGGCGCCGGCGGCGGCGGCCGAGGCGATGGTTACCACTGTGGTCTGGTCCCAGCCGATGGTTTTGAAAAACGAGGCGCTGGTGAATTCGCAAATGCGCATTTGCACTTCAAAGGCGATCAGCCAGGACTTGAGGACATCTTCGGCGGAGGATTTTTCCGCTTCGCCCACGCCCAGGCAGGTGCCGAGGTTGTCGCTGGGGTGCGCGGGGTTGGTGGAGAAATAGGTGTCGTTCATGTCGAGGTCGCGCACCATCATGCCGTTGACCATGGCTGCGCCCAGCACCGAAGTTTTCTGACCACTGCCCAATATCGTGGCTTCAGGCGTGCCGGCGATGCGCGCCGCCCATTTGGCGCCGGCGGCCACCGCCGGTGAATCAGCGGCACCCAGCGCGCAAGCCAGGCTGTCGAGCAGCAGGCGTTCGGCGGCATGCACGGCCGCGGGCGCGACCGGCGCGCGCATGGCGAGGGCGACCTGGTGTGCCAGCTGGGCGGCGACGGACTGGTGATGCATGAGTGATCTCCTCGATGGGCACGGCAATGCGCTGCCGGTCCTTCGTCGAGGATTTGAGCAGGCGGCCGCTGCAATTTAGCATCGGCCACCGCGGCTCACCAGAATATTGCGCTATGGTTGCAGCGCGATTTCTTATAGCGTGGCTAGTCGATCAACCCGCCGGCGTCGTGAAACGGATAGGGTCCGTCGAACTTGCCGATGTAGGAGGTGTGCGACAGCCAGCCATCTTCCGGCGACCAGGCATGCAGGCGGATGGCCGGTGGCTCCATCATGAAACACGAGGGCGCGTCGGGCGAGAGGTCCAGCGCCACCTGATGCGCCGGACTCGGGCTGGTGGACATGAAAATGCCGCGCCACACGGTTTCGATCGGCCGGTGCAGGTGGCCGCAGAGCACCGCCTGCACGTGCGGGTGATTCACCAGCACGGCCTTGAAGCTGGGCGCGTTGGCCAGGCCGATTTCGTCCATGTGGCCGATCAGGGTGCGAAACGGCGGGTGATGCATCAGGATCAGGGTCGGCCGGTCCGGGCGCTCGCGCAGTTGCGCGGCCAGCCAGCCGAGGCGCTTTTCGCACAACACGCCCCCGCTTTCGCCGGGGATCACGGTGTCCAGCGCGAGGATGCGCAGCGGCCATTCCTCGATCGCATACTGGATGAACTCGGGCTGCTGGCGCAAATAGGCGTTCTCGGGAAAGGCGGCGCGCAGGTTGGCGCGTTCGTCGTGGTTGCCGGGGATCATGTACAGCGGCAGGTCGAGTTCGCCGAGCAGTTCGCGCAGCAGCTCGTATTCCTCAGGGCGGCCGAAGTCGGTGAGGTCGCCGGTGGCAACGACGATGTCGGGGCGCTGCTTCAGGTTCTTGATATGCGCGATGGCTTCGCGCAAGTGGCGCGCGGTATCGACCACGCGGTAGGACAAGGCGCCGCGCGCCTTGATGTGGGTGTCGCTGATCTGGGCGATCAGAAAGGGTTTGGCTGGAGACTTCATCACTGCGCTTTCAGAAATTACTACCGATGGGCTGCCGCATTTTGATAACGATACGCTTACGCGGGCAAAACAATCATGGTGGCCGGGTCGATGCGCAAATGGATCTGCGAATCGAGCGCGAAATCGCCGCGCTCGCTGGTGTCGACCACCACCGGCGCGTCCTGGCCGATGTCCACCAGCAGGCGCGTGCGGTTGCCGAGGAAATAGCGCGCGGCCAGGCGCCCGCTGATGGCGCCGGCGGCATCGCTGCCTAAGCGCAGGTCTTCGGGCCGCACCATCACCACCCCGCCCGCCGGCGCACTGGCAGGCCAGGGTAGCGCGGCATCGCCGCAGCGCCACAGGCCGCCTTCCACGCGGCCCTGCAGCCGGTTCACCGAACCGACGAAGTCGGCGACAAAGGCGTTTGCCGGGGCGTGGTAGATCTGCGTCGGTGTGCCGATTTGCACGATCTCGCCGTGGTCCATCACCACGATGCGGTCGCCCAGGGCCATCGCCTCGGCCTGGTCATGGGTGACGTAAATCGCTGTAATGCCGGCTTTGCGCAACAGGGCGTCGATATCCACCCGCAGGCTCTCGCGCAGCTTGGCGTCCAGCGCGGTGAGCGGCTCGTCCAGCAGCAGCACGCGCGGGGTGACGGCAATCGCGCGTGCCAGGGCCACGCGCTGGCGCTGGCCGCCGGAGAGCTGGTCGATGCGGCGCCCGGCCAGCGCGGTCAACTGCACCATCTCCAGCATTTCGGCGACGCGCGCAATGCGTTGCGCTTCCGGCAGGCCGCGAATGCGCAGGCCATAGCCAACGTTTTGCGCCACCGACATATTGGGGAACAAGGCGTAGCTCTGGAACACCATGCCGACGTTGCGCGTCTCCGGCGGCTGCGCGGTGACGTCTTCAGTGCCGAACAGGATGCGCCCGCCGGCATCCGGCGTCTCCAGCCCGGCGATCATGCGCAGCAAGCTGGTCTTGCCGCAGCCGGAGGGCCCCAGCAGCACCAGGGTTTCGCCGGACACCACTTCGAGGTTGACCGGGTGCAGGGCGCGGGTGCCGTTGGGGTAGGTCTTGGCGCATTGCAGGATGGAAATCGCGGTGCTCATGGTCTGGCCTTGCCGTCGTTGCGCGAGAAGTTGCTCCAATATTGCAGCGCCAACAATAACGGAATGATGATCAGGAAGAAAATAATCGTGTAGGCCGAGCCGATTTCCAGGCGCATCGAGGCGTAGCTGTCGGCCAGGCCCACCGGCACGGTCATGGTCAGCGGGGTGTGGAGCATCCAGGTGATGTTGAATTCGCCCACCGAAAGCGTCAGCACCATCAGCGCGCCGGCCAGCACGCCGCCGCGCACATTGGGCAGCACCACGCTGAAAAAGCGCTGGGCGAAGCCGGCCCCCAGCGTCGCCGCCGCTTCTTCCAGGCTCATCAGGTTGCCGGTAAGCATCACCGCCAGCACCGGGCGCACCATGAAGGGCAAGGTGAAAATCACGTGGCCCACCAGGATGAACACCCAGCTGGTGCGAAAGTCGGTAAAGCCGCCCCAGAACTGGATCAGCGCCAGCGCGGTGGCCAACCCCGGCACCGCCACCGGCAACACGATCAGCTCCTCGATCAGGCGGGCGACGCGGCCCTGGCGCCGCGCCAGCACGTAGGCGGTGGGCACGCCGAGCAGGGTGGTCAGCACCACGCAGGCCAGGGCGATGCCGACCGAGAGATAAATGGTCTTTTCGTACAGGTCCCAGACCTGGATGATCCATTTCAGCGTCAGGCCGCTTTTGATGCCGACGAAATAATTGGTGGTCAGCCCGGCCATCACCGACAGCACCATCGGCACCACCATGAAGGCACACACCAGCAGCGTGAACCCGAGCTGGGCGTAAAACAAACCGCCGCGCCGGATGCCGCTCATGCCGCCACCGTCACCGTGTTGCCCGCCAGGCTGCGCGCCCCCGCCAGCACCGCCCAGGTGATCACCCCCAGCACCACCGACAGCGCGGCGGCCACCGGGATGTTGGCGTAGTTGGTGAACTCGTTGTAGATCAGCATCGGCAGCACGGTGATGTTGGTGGCCAGCGTAAAGGCCGTGCCGAAGGCGCCTACGCTGGTGGCGAAGCAGATGGCGCCGGAAGAGACCAGCGCCGGACCCAGCGCCGGCAGGGTGACGTCGCGCACGATCTGAAACGGGCTGGCGCCGAGGGTGCGCGCGGCTTCGACCAATGCGTAATCCAGCTTTTCCGCCGCTGCCATCACGGTGAGAATGACGCGCGGAATCGAGAAATAGAGGTAGCCCAGGAACAGGCCGGCGAGCGAATAGGCCAGTACCAGTTTTTCGCCGGTCAGCCATTTGCTGATTTCGCCCACCATGCCCTGGCGCCCGCACAGGAGAATGATTAAAAAGCCCACCACCACGCCGGGAAAGGCCAGCGGAAAGGTGAGCACGGCCAGCAGCAGGCTGTGGCCGGGGAAGCGGTTGCGCTGCAGGAACAAGCCAGCGATGCAGGAGATGATCAGCGTGGCGAAAGTCACCAGCGCGGACAGCACGAAGGTGTAGATCAGGCTGGTGAGGTAATTCTGGTTGGTCAGCACCGACCAGTAGGCGCCCATGCCCTGCGAGCCGCTGGCGCCCACGCCCACCAGGCGCGCCATCGGCAGCAGCCAGAAGGCGATAAAAAACGCCGCTGCGGGCGCCATCATGGCGCCCAGCAGCAGCGTGTGCTTGCCGTGCCGGTTCATCGGGTCGACCGAGCGCGAATGCCCCAGCGGTTTATTGCACTTCCTTGGCGTAACGCTCGGAGAAGGCGCGCTGCGCCGCCGCCATCTTGGCGTAGTCCACCGGCTTGGTGCGGGCATAGTCGGCCGCCGGCAGGAACTTGGCCGCCGCCTCTTTCGACATGGCGCCGGCGCGCACCGGGCGCAAATAGGCATTGGCCCACAGCGCCTGGCCTTCGTCCGACAACACGAAGTCCAGCACCTTTTTCGCGTCCGCCTGGTGCGGCGCCTTGGCGACCATGCTCATGACGTAGGGCACGGCCACCGTGCCTTCGGCGGGAATCACGAAGGCGATGTTCGCCTTGTCCTTGTACTTGGCGCGGTAGGCGTTGAAGTCATAGTCGAACAGGATCGGGATTTCACCGGACAGCACGCGCGCATAGGACGTTTGCTTGGGGATGATCGGCTGGTTCTTTTTCAGCTCCTTGAAGTACTTCATCGCCGGGCCGAAGTCGTCCAGGGTGCCGCCCATGGCGGCGTTCACCGCGACGGCGCCGACATAGCCGACGAAGGCCGAGGGCGGGTCGAGGTAGCCGATCATGCCCTTGTATTCGGGCTTGAGCAGGTCTTTCCAGGACTTCGGGATAGGCTTGCCGCCCAGTGCATCCACATTGACCATGAAGCCCAGGGTACCGGAGTGGATGGTGAACCAGTAACCTTCCGGGTCTTTCAGGTCGGCCGGAATCTGGTCGAAATGCGCCGGCTTGTAGGGCATCACCAGGCCGTCTTTTTTCGCCTGCACGCCGAAGGTGACGCCGACGTAGGTGACGTCGGCCACCGGGTTGGCTTTTTCGGCGGCGATTTGCGCCATCGCCTGCCCGGAGTTCTTGTTGTCGAAAGGCACGGTGACGCCGGTCTTGGCCTTGATGGCGGCGATCTGGGCGGCCCAGTCAGCCCATTCGGGCGGGCAGTTGTAGCAAATCGCCGTCTGGGCGAAAGCGGAGCCGGTGGCGGCAAACACGCCGACGGCCAGCATGCCGCGCAGGGCACGAGCTATGCGCATGAAAATTCTCCTTTGTGGATGGACAGACCTTGTCGGCAGGGAATCGCTGCCGCCCGGACGCTTGCGCAGCATGCTGCCGCGCCCGTCCGGATTTCTTCGCGCATTCTAGCCTCGCGCGCATTTGCGTGCTGGATGCGCGCGAATGCGTGGGGCGAAACCGGCTCGAAGGCTCCCTGGGCAGGCAGCAATGCCGGCGCGGGCAGAGTTTATGTACGGCGTGTGACAGGCGCATGACCTGCCCGGCACACACCAGCCGCACTATTCCATCTTGATGTTGGCGTCCTTCACCACCTTGCCCCATTTGGCCAAGTCGGCCTTGTTGTACTCCAGCAGGTGTTCGGGGCTGCAGGACTCGGCGTTCATGCCCAGCTTGGCGTAGCGCTCCTGCATGTCGGGCGCGGCCAG
>DATAZV010000404.1:0-5017 GCA_036271855.1 Burkholderiales bacterium | reverse complement strand
CCAGCGCTGCTGCGCCGGTGGCTTTGAGAAAATTGCGGCGATTGCTCTGGTTCATACGATCTCCCCCTGCGAAAAAGAAATGAAAGTCTTGCCTGGAATAAATCGTAGATTCGATGGGCAATTGATACTTGCGCTGCGGCGCACAATCTGTTGTCCATTCGCAGGCATGGGGCCGGAGCATCGCGGGTAGCACGCGGCCAGGGAATGGGCTGTCCCGGCCCAGGACGGTAAGAGGCAATAGGGAAAATCTTTTAAATCAAGGGCTTTTCCAGTGTGCTTGGCGAGCACCTACGCATTCCTTAAGCCCGCAGTGCGATTTCACCCATGCCCAGGTGCACGCCTGCCCTCCCGGTCATGGATCGGGTTTGAGGCGCTGGGCAGCTCTCTGGTGCGGCGCGGTATTTCTAAAATGTGGGGCATGTGTGGGCTTTGGCTTGTTCGAACTGGCCTACATTTGCGCCCGTTTCCCTCCACGGCGGGAAACGCGCAGTGCAATGGCGCACTGCAATCCGCAAATTGGTTAGCAAGACCAATGGCACACCCGCTGTGTCGCGTATTCGTAATTTTTCGGTCAGTAAAGGTCAGGCATGCAGGTAGCCAGCAACATCAGGCAAATCCACAAGCGCATGTGGACCGTCGGGGATTTCTCCAAAATCGCGCCGGCGTATGTGATTGTCAGTGAGAACCTGTGCGAAAGCGCGGGCCTGCGCGCCGGCCAGAGCGTGCTCGATGTTGCAACCGGCAGCGGCAATACCGCCATCGCAGCCGCGCGGCGCTGGTGCAAGGTGACAGGTGTCGATTTTGTGCCGGCGCTGCTCGACAAGGCGGCCGAGCGCGCCGCCACCGAGGGGCTTGAGATCGACTTCCGCGCCGCCGATGCCGAGCAGCTGCCTTTTGCCGACGCCAGTTTTGACGTCGTGCTATCCACCTTTGGATCGATGTTCGCCATCGATCAGGAAAAGGCCGCGGCGGAACTATTGCGCGTGTGCAAACCCGGCGGCCGCGTCTGCATGGCGAACTGGGCGCCGGAGGGTTTCATGTCGGACGTGTTTCAGCAGATATCGGCCTACGCACCGCCGCCGCCGGATGTGCGCCCGCCGATGCTGTGGGGAACCGAGAATGCGCTGCGCCGGCTGTTTGCCGGCGGCATTACCGACCTGCGCGTCAGGCGCAGGAGCGTCGGCATGCGCTATTTGTCGCCGGAACACTGGCTGGAGCAGATGCGCGCCTATTCGGGGCCGATAGCCCTGTTTTTCAGCGTGCTGCCGGAAGGCCAGCAGCGCAGCCTGGCGCGCGACCTGCTCGATCTGGCGCATCGGCACAACAACTCGGGCGACAGCAGCTTTTACGCGCCGGCCGATTATCTTGAAGTGATAGCGCAGCGCCGCTGAACGCAACAGGCCAATGATGCAAATCAACCCACTCGACTATGCCGGACTCGCCTGGTGGCGCATGGCGGTGCTGTATTTCGTCGTCGGCATTTCGCTGGGCATCGGCATGGGCCTTTCGGGCGATCACAAGCTGCTCGGCGTGCATGCGCATGTCAATCTCACCGGCTGGGTTTCACTCGCCCTGATCGGACTGATCTACCAGCATTTGCCGGAACTGGGGCGCAACGGCGTAGCGCGCGTGCAGTTCTGGATCCACAACCTCGGCCTGCCGGTGATGATGATCGGCCTGGCGGCGCAGATGTCGGGCTATCCGAGCCTGCTGCCGCTGCTCGCCGGCGGCGCGTTTGCGGTCGGGATTTCCGTGCTGCTGTTTGCCTACAACATGTTGTTCAACTTGCGTACCTGATCACTTTGCAATAAACCGCGCTATTGGCGTGCTGCCGATGGCGCGCAGGCCCTGGTCTGGCCCAAGCAATATTGGCAGGCCGTGGCAGGCTCGCGCTCTTTGGCGCGGGCCTGGCGGTGCCATGGGGGCGCTGCATTGCCGGTACAATATAGGCCTCGGCGATGCCAAAAAATAATATTCCGGCCGACTGTGAAATCATGCGTGGCGCAAAAAAATAAAATCTAAGAAAACTTTTCGCGCTGCTTGATGCGATCAATGCATCCGTCATGTTTTCGCAAGCGTACCTTGCGCGGAAGTTGCAAAAATACCGGCCAGAAAAATTTGAACAAAGGTCGATGCGGATGCCCTTTGGAAAAAGGGCCCCTCGTTTCGCCGGGGAAGTTCTGTACTCAGGCACAAGATGAAAAAAAGACTCGCAAAGCTAAGCAAGCCCAGAATCCGGGGCGCGATTCCCCGGGAACGTTTGTTCAACCTGCTCGACGAAAATCGTGCGCATCCGGTGGTCTGGATCGCCGGTCCGCCCGGTGCGGGGAAAACTGTCCTGCTCTCCACCTACCTGGAGGCACGCAAGCTGCCGGCCGTCTGGTTCGAGATCGACAGCGGTGAAGCCGACCCGGCCGCCTTTTTTTACTACTTGCGCCTGGCCGTCGACCCCGCCGATGAGGAGGCCAAGGATGGGCTGCCGCTGCTGACGCCCGAGTACCTCGCGGATCTGCCCGGCTTCGCGCGGCGCTTTTTTCGCAGCTTCTACCAGCGCATGCCGGCACCGATGGCGCTGGTGCTGGACAATTACCAGGAAGTCCCGGCCGACTCGGTTTTTCATACCCTGATCGAGCGCATGCTGGCCGAAGTTCCCGACGGGATCAACGTATTCATCGTCAGCCGTACCGAGCCGCCGGCCGAATGTTCCAGGCTGCTGGTCAATGGCACCATTGCCCAGGTCGGGTTCGACGCCTTGCGCCTGACCATGGAAGAGACTGCCGAAATGGCGGGTGCCGGATTTCCGTCCGACCAGAACAGCCTGGGCGCACTGCATGCGCAGGCGGCTGGATGGGCAGCCGGCACTGTGCTGATGGCGGAGCGCGTGAAACATACCGGCATCCTCAACTCGATCGCCCATGCCGGCACGATGGACACGGTGTTCGCGTATTTCGCCGGCCAGGTGTTCAGCGACCTGCCGGAGGAGTCGCGCTCGGTGCTGATGCGCACCGCCTTTTTGCCCCATGTCACCGCCCGCCTGGCGGTGGAGATCAGCGGCGACGCGCATGCGGGCCGCGTGCTGGAGGACATGTTCAAGCGGCATCTGTTCACTGATCGCCGCCTCGACCAGGAGCCGGTATACCACTATCACGCACTGTTCAGCGCCTTCCTGCGAGAGGAAGCGCGTCATGCCTTGCCGCCGATGGCGCTGTCCAAGCTGATCGGCGACACCGCCGACCTGCTGGCCGCCGATGGCGCGGTCGAACACGCGGTCGCCTTGTACCTGCAGATCGAACACTGGGACAAGGCGCGCGGCGCGATCCTGCGGGCGGCGTCCTCGCTGGTCGCCCAGGGGCGGCGCGAGACCCTGCAGGAGTGGATCCTGGCGTTGCCGGTGTCGACCCTGCTGGGCGAGCCCTGGCTGAAATTCTGGCTCGGCATGTGCTACGCGGCGACCATGCCGCCGCGGGCCCGGGGAATTTTCGAAGATGCCTATGAGAACTTCGTCGGCCGCGGCGACAGCCTGGGCCAGATGGTGGCGGCCGGGGCCATCATCGAAACCCACATGCTCGATTATGAATTTGCGTCGCTGAAGAAGTGGGTGTCGGCGCTGGAAGTGCTGCTGCGCGACGAACCGCGGTTTCCATCCGGCGAAATGGCCCTGCGCGTCTACTGTGCCTGTGTGCTCGGCACCTTCTACGAGCAGCCGGGTCACCCTCTGCTGGCACTCAGCGTCAGGCGCATCGACAGCCTGATTACCGAAGACATCGAGCCCAACCGCATCGTGATGGCGGGCGCCGCGCTGCTACCCTATTGCGCATGGAAGGGCGACACCGAGCTCGCCGCCCGCGTCTTCGGCCGTGTCGAGCCCCTGATGAGCTACCCCGCCATCGTGCCCCTGAGCCGCCACTGGTGGCGCATCCGTCAGGGCACCTACTACATCTGGAGCATGCAGTACGACCAGATGGAACGCGTGCTGGGCGAAGCGCGGCTGATTGCCGAGGCCAACAATTGGCGCTCCAGTTCCGGATTCGAATGCCTGCTTTCCGGCTTTCTTGCTGCTTTCCGGCATGATCCGGAGGCCGGCCGGATCGCGGCGCAGCGCTTCGAGCGGCTGCGCGTTCCGGGGCGGCCGGGGGATGACCTGTACGGTCATCTGGTGCAGGCCATCCGGGCGGTGGCCGAAGGCGATGCGAGCACCGCGCTGGCCTCCCAGGACGCGGCAATGGAGGGCGTCGAGCGCATGTGGTTCCCCTCCAAGTTCATCACCCTGATCAACCACGTCCAGATGCTGCTGCAGGTCGGTGACGTTGGCCGCGCCGAATCCAGCTTCGACTATGTGCGCCGCCTGGTCGACGGCATCGGCCTGGACTGCTGTGAACAGGAAGTCAGCCTGCTGGAAGCCGGCGTCGCCTGGGCGGCGGGCGACCTTTACCGCTGTCGTGCCGCATTGAGCCTGTGCCTGCCGTTCTTCCGCCGCCGCAATGTATTCGGCTACACCTATCGCTGGATGCCCGAAATGGTCGGGCAGCTGCTGTCGCAGGCGCTGCAGGCGGGCATCGAGACCGAATACGTAAGCAGCGTGATCCGGGAGCAGCAACTGCAGCCGCCGGGGCCGGAGGTCGAGGCATGGCCGTGGGCGGTGAAAATCTACACCCTGGGAAATTTCCGGGTGGTGATCGAAGGCGAGCCGCTTACCTTCAACGGCAAGGCGCAGAAAAAGCCGCTCGAACTGCTCAAGGCCCTGATTGCGCTAGGCGGGCGCGACGTCGACTTTCCCACGCTGGTCGAAATGCTCTGGCCCGACGCCGAAGACGCGCGCAAGTCGGGCGAGATGACGCTTTCGCGGCTGCGCAAGCTGCTGGGCAGGGCCGATGCGGTGCTGATCACCGACGGCAAGCTGGCGCTCAATCCGGCGCTGGTCTGGCTGGATGCCGACGCCTTCGAGTACCTGTCCCTGCCGGCGCATGAAGCCGAGATTAACGTCCTGCCGCAGCCTGTATTCCAGCAGGAAATGCGC
>DATAZV010000403.1:0-10896 GCA_036271855.1 Burkholderiales bacterium | reverse complement strand
TTGCCCAGGCGCCGGCCAACCCGACGGTGCGCGTGCGCGGGACGGTGGAAAAACTCGACGGGCAGATGCTGACGGTGAAGGCGCGCGACGGCAAGAGCGTGACGGTGAAGATGAGCGACAAATTCATGGTCACGGGCGTGGTGCGCGCGAAGATTGACGATATCGGCGCCGGCAAATTCATCGGCACGACCACCCTGGGCGAGCGCGACGGCGCGCTGGTGGCGCTGGAAATCCATATTTTTCCGGAGAGCATGCGCGGTACCGGCGAGGGACACCGTGACTGGGACCTGCAGCCGACCAGCAAGATGACCAATGCCAATGTGGCCAGCATCAAGAGCATGGGTAAAGATCACGTGATGGAAGTGCAGTACAAGGGCGGGGAAAAGAAGGTGCTGGTGCCGGACACGGCGGTGATCGTGTCGTATGCGCCTGCGGATGTGAGCGCGCTCAAGCCGGGTGCGCCGGTGTTCATCAATTCGACGCGCCAGCCTGATGGCACGTTGACCTCGCCACGCGTCAATGTCGGGCTTAATGGGCAGGCGCCGCCGATGTAGCCCATCGGCCGTGGCGGGAAATCGAAGGGCCTGGTCCGAATATTTTTTGAACCCGCGACTTTGAAAAATATATCGAGCCAGGCCCCTTTTTTATTTTTCAATATCGGTCATTCTTGACGCCTATTCAGCCCGCGCGCTGCGCGGCATGCTGCTTGACGGTAGCCAGCAGTTCTTCGACGGTGCAGGGCAGCGTGGTGACCGGGATGTTGCACGGGTAGCCGCACAACTGCATGTTGATCTGCACCAGGAAGCGTTTGAGGGCGTTGCTCCGGGCGAGATAGGCATCCGGGTCGCGCAGGCGGATGCCGAGGAAGCGGGTTTTGCCGACGCTGGCGATGCCGGCATCGGCGAAGTCGGACCAGGGGATGAAGCCGGCGGCGACCAGCGAGCCGTTGTCGGTGATGCCGCTGGCGTCGATGACCAGCGCCGGCTTGCGGGAGAGCAGGCGCGAGAGGATGAACAGGGCGGCGAGGCCGAAGAAGGGAAGGCCCAGGCCGGCGAAGAGAAATTCGTCGAAGCCGGTGTTGGTGTAGGGCGGCATCAGCAGCCAGCAGTCGAACGCGACGAAAACCAGGGCACCGCACAGAAGCAGCGCCAGGCGGCCGCGACGCATCGGGAAGATGAGGGGGTCCAGGCTGGGTGCTAGGGGCATGCCGGTTCCAGTTCTTATTCTTCGGCGTTGCGGTTGCGGCCGGGTGAGGCCACTCTGCCTGAAGCGTGGCGCGAAATCAAATGCAATCGGGGCGGCTGTTAACCGGACTGGTCTTGCGCCCAGACGCGCTCGATTGCGTCGAGCACCATGGGCACGGTGATCTGCTGTTTCATGCAGGCGAAGGAGCCGCCGTCCGGGCACCAGTGGGCGAACATGGTTTCGACGCTGATGGTGCGGTTGCTCAAGGCGGCGTCGAACGGGGCCATGATTTCCGGGTTGTGGGCCTGGCGGTAGCAGGGGTAGAAGCTGCACGAGGGTTTGACCTCTTGCGCGCGCCATTGCGCCTGGCCGTGGCGAAACGGCAGGCGGGCGGCGCCGGCGACCACCGAGTAGAGGCCGACGACGCCGATGTCGGTGGCGGCGGCGAGCTGCACCGGGCCACTGTCGGTGGAGACCAGCACGTTCGAGTGGCGCATCAGTGCGACGGTGGCCAGGGGGCTGAGGGCATCGAGGGCGCTTTGTATTCCCTCGATGGCCTTGATGGCGCTTTGGTCGCCGAGCTTGTCGCCGCCGCCGATGAGCACCACCTGGTGGCCTTGCGCGATCAGGGTTTCGGCGAGTGCTATCCAGCGCACCATCGGCCAGGTGCGGTTGGGGTCGCCCTGGCCGGCGTGCAGGAGGGTGCGGGTTTGGCCGGGGGCAAGCGCGGGCCAGGAGGCGATGAGCTGCTGCGCTTGCGCTTCGGCCGCGCTGTCGGGATCAAGCTCGATTTGTTTTTGCGCGGCGTCGGCGGAGAGGCCGAAGGACTGCAGGTAGGCGTCGATCTGATGCACGCGCGCGATGCCGAATTTGCTGGGGTTGAGGTCGAGGAGCTTGATATTCGCGTATTGGTTTGCGAGGGGCGCGATGCCGTCGACCACCTCATCTACATGCGGGCAGGCTTCGGCCAGCGCGCGAAACGCGGGCGCGGTGACCATCAGGACCGGGCGGCCGGAAAGCGCCTTCACCGCCTTGGCGGCGCCGAGCGCCATCAGCACGTCGCCGAGGCCGCCGCGGCGGTCGATGCAGATGGCGTCGGCCTGGCGCAAGGCGTGGCCGGGGCGGAAGGGCTTGCGCACGCGCAGGCGGATGTCGGTGGCTTCGATGACGTTGTTATAGGTGGCGATGGCATGCGCCATGCCGGCCTGGTCGACCCGGCCTTCGCCCAATTCTTTGCGCCAGTGCGCGGTCAAAAAGCTTTCGAGGTGCACCAGCTCGAAGTCCACTTGCAGGTACTTCGCCAGCGGCGTGCGCGGGTAGTCGTGCTCCAGCCAGTTTTCCACGGTGGCCAGGT
Source organism: Burkholderiales bacterium (assembly GCA_036271855.1). Lineage (GTDB taxonomy): Bacteria > Pseudomonadota > Gammaproteobacteria > Burkholderiales > JAEUOS01 > JAQGMJ01. Next base: position 8,357 of record DATAZV010000403.1, on the reverse strand, counting down.
CCAGGCACATGAAGAGCTCGGGCAGGATGGGGCGGCAGCAGGCGGGGTCGGTGATGAAGTCGCTGTGGCGCGGGTGGGTGACCTGGAGATTGATGACCGCATCCGGCTTGCTGATGCGGTAAAGCTCCTGGAGGATGGCCATGAAGGCTTCGGTGCTTTGGCCGAGTTGCTCGAGCACGCGCCTGAGCAAAATTTCGTCGGCGCAATTGTCCTCGAGCGGCCAGGGGGTTTGCTCGAGGTTGGCCAGCAGGTCCGGATTGACGGCGGGCCAGCGGTCGACGTTGAGCCAGCCCTGCATGTAGTTGCTGCCGCAACCGAGGTTGATCTTCATGGAAGCCTACGGATCAGGGACACGATTTGACTTATCAACGGATGAAGTTATGTTAACCCCGCCTTCGAGGAGGCTGCCGGCATTCCCACCTTCGCGCCATGCCGGTACACTTGATACCGGTATCCCGAAAGGCCGTCAAGTGATGAAGATTTTTTCCCTGTGCGCTGCGCGCAGCACTCCCCTGATCCATACGATGTTGCGCGCGGCCTTGCCGGTGTTGGCGGCGCTTTCGGTTTGCGGCCCCGCCGTGGCGGCGCCGCAGCCGCAATCACAGACCCAGGAGGCGGCCTGCACGGAGGAGGCGGTGGAGGCGGCGATGACGGTGCGCCAGTTGCGCGCGCTGCGCGAGCGCTGCATGCGCAACGGCGAGGTGTATGCGAACGTGCTGGTGAAGACCAATACGCTGCCCCTGCCGCTGGCGCCGGCGATCCGTTTGCAGCCGGCGGCGGCGATGAAGGATTCGGAGGAAATGCGGGCGGCGCTGGGGGTGTATTTCTACCTGCACGAGAGCTACCCGACGGAAGTGGATTTCAACGACCTGGACAATCTGATCCACACACTGGGCCAGGCTTGGCGCATCGAGGCGGTGCAGATCACCGGCAGCGTGGACCTGATGGAGTCGGGCCTGAGTTTCGCGCAGACGCTGGCGCGCGAGCGGGCGCAGGCGGTGCGCGAATACCTGCAGGCGGCGGGCCTGGGCGAGAAGGTGCCGGTGACTATCACGACGCGCGCGCCGCAGCATGGCGAGAGCGAGATGGGGCGGGCGGAAGACCGCGCGGCCGAGATCATCGTGGTGGCGGTGCGCAGGCGGCCGGCAGACAACTGAGCACAGCCGCGCCTACTGGCCGCTGACGGTTAAGCGGATGGTCTGGGTGGAGGCGACGGGCTGGCCGTTCTCGGTGGCGGGAAAGAATTTCCACGCCTTGTAGGTGTCGAGGTAGATGCGGTTCAGGCGCGGGTTGGGCGTGGGCGGGTTGAGCTCGACCTGGGCGCTGCCGTCGGCGGCGATGCTGAAGCGGATGGCGACGCTGTAGCGGGCGGCTTCTTCGGCCAGCTCGGGAGGGATTTCGGGGGCGGGCTTGACGATGGCGTAGGCGCCGGTGCGGCCCTGGGCGGGATTGGTGCTGGGCGGCGCGGGCGGCGGCGGTGGCGCCGGTGTGGGCGGCGGCGCGGGTTGCGGGTTGACCGGGGCGGGCGGCGTGGGCGTGGGCGGCTCTTGCGCCAGGCGTGCTTGCGGCGGCGGCGGGGCTTTGGGCATGACGGGTGGAGCGGGCGGCGGCTTGACTTGCGGCGGTGGCGGCGGCTCGGGTGTCGGCGGCGGGGCAGGCGGCGGCTCGGGCGGCAACTCGGGGGGCAGTTCAATGAGGCGCGCCTCCATCGGCGGCGGCTCGGGCGGCGGTGCGGGGCTGGTGATGAAGCGGCCGAAGGCCCAGAGCGCGAGCACCCAGAAGGCGACGGCGAAGGGCAGGATCCACGGCAGCCGGCGCCACGGCAGGTCGCGCACCGGCACGCGCCAGGAGCGGCCGCGTTCCCACGCCGTGTTCGCGGTGATGCTACTGGCCATGCTTGACGGCGATGAGAAAGTGCTGGGCGCCGGCGGCACGGGCCTGCAGCATGGCCTGCACGGTGATGCCGTTGGGCGCGGCGCTGTCGGCGGCCATCACGACGGTGGCTTCACTGCCGTGCAGGTGCGGCTTGAGGGCGGCGGCGAGGTTCTCCAGAGTCACCGGGGTCTGGTCGATGAAGAGTTTGCTGTCGGCGTTGACGGTGAGGGTGACCGGCTTCTCCGCCTTGAAGGGGTCGGCCTGGCCTTGCGGCAGGTTGACGGGGATCGAGTGCAGATGCTGCACCGACAGCGAGGCGAGGATGAAGGTGGCCAGCAGGAAGAACATGACGTCGATCATCGGGATGATTTCGATGCGGCCGTGGCGCGACAGGCGGGATTTACGCAGCTTCATGTTTTTCCCCTTGCTGGTCGAGGCGGATGTGATCGATCAGGCGGGTGCCGAGGCGTTCCATGTCGTCCATGGTCTGCGCCTGCATGCGCGAGAAAAAGTTGAAGGCGAACAGGCAGATCAGCGCGATGAACAGGCCGAGCGCGGTGGCGATGAGGGCCTCGGCCACGCCGCCGGTGACGCCGATGGGGTCGACCAGGCGGTCGCCGCCGATCAGCTTGAAGGCGGTCATCATGCCGGCGATGGTGCCGAGCAGGCCCAGGAGCGGCGCGGCGGTGACGATGGTCTCCAATATCCAGGCGCCGCGGGCGAGGGACTTTTCGATCATCTGCGCTTCGTCGCCGGCGCGCGACTCGACCCACCAGGCGGGCTTGTCGTGGTTTTCCAGGATGACGGCGAAAAAGCGCCGAAAGGTGTTGCGCTCTTTCAGCGTCGCGACCTTGGCCGCCAACTGGTCCCAGGCGAAGTCGTAGGTCTCGACCAGGGCCAGCACGTCGGCCGGCAGGCGCACGTAACGGAAGTAGACGTAGGCCTTGTCGATGATGATGACGGTGGCGAGGATGGCGAGCAACAGCAGCGGGTAGACCGCCGGGCCGCCGAACTTGAGGGCGGCGATGGCCGCTTGGAGGTTTTCCATGATTTTTTTGTCTCTACTAAAAGCCGGATTGCGAATGCTGCAAAATGGCCGGGCGCGAGGCGCACCCGGCCGGTGGCGTGCTGCTTAAAAGATTTTGGTGATGGTGCCGAAGAAACCGCGCCGCGGGCCGAACTGCGGGGCGCCGACGCCGATGCCGGTGCCATCGCGCAATTCATAGGCGTTGTTGAACAGGTTGACCACCGATACGCGCAGGTCGACCTTGCCCAGATCGGCCGTGCTCAGGTGCTGCACCGCGCCGAGATTGACCTGGGTGTAGCCGGGCAGCTTGTCGGTGTTGGCGAAGCCGGCGCGCAGGCCGCTGCCGTAAAAGCCGTTGACGCTGAACTCGGTGTTGTACAGCCGGTAGGAGGCGCCGCCGGAGATCGAGACGCGCTGGTCGTGGTCGAGGTAGACGTAGTTGCTGGCGATGTAGGCCAGCTCGTCGGCGCCGAATGAAAACTGCGCGGAGTTGATCTCGGTGGCGCGCGCCTTGGAGATTGAATAGTTGCCGTAGAGCGAGAGGTTGCCGGATTTGTAGGTGGCGGAAAGTTCGGCGCCGTAGACCGTGGCGCGGCTGTAGTTGAAGGGGGTGAAGATCAGCGCGGTGCCGAACTGGCCTTCGTCGAGCAGGTTGCGCACGGTCTTGTAGTAGCCGTCGAGCCCGAGCTGCAGGCCGGGGATCAGTTCATGGGTGACGCCGGCGTCGTAATAGTGGCTGCGTTCCGGCTGCACTTGCGAGTTCTGCAGGCTGTTGGGGGCGTTGGTGGTGTTCTGGAACAGTGCCAGGGTGTTCTGCGCCACCAGTTCGTTCGGCGGCGGGGTGAAGTAGCGGGCGTAGCCGGCGTGCAGGGTGGTGGCGGGAGTGAGCTTGTAGACGGCGTTGATGCGCGGGCTGAGCTGGCCGGCGCTGACGTAGGCGTCCATGCGGTCGGCGCGGGCGCCGTAGTTGAGCGTCAGCTTGTCGGTGATTTTCCACTCGTCCTGCAGGTAGAGGCCGTAGAGCCGGTTGCCGTTCTTGCCGTTGTTGTCGACGATGGTCATCGGCCCGCCGATGACGGCGCCGGTGGCGTCGGTGGGAAAGACGGTGGAGGTGTTCTGGCTGCGGTCGTCTTCGTTGGAGGCGGCCAGGCCCATGCGCAGGGTGTGCGCCGGGTTCAGGCGATAGGTGCCGTCGGCCTGCATGCCGGTGGTGAGCGAGCTGCGGTAGATGTGCGCGGAGAGGCCGTTGAAGACGAGGTCGCCGACCGGGTCGGGAAAATATTCGACGCTGCTTTTGCGCGCGTAGCCGGCCACCTGGTAGTCGAACTTGTCGCTTAAGCTGCCTTGCAGGGAGACGATGCCGTAGTTGTTGATCTCGGTTTGGTTCTGGTTCAGGTTGCTGGAGGAAAAGCCGGGCACGCCGGCAGCGGTGAGGAAGTTGGCGTTGGGGGTCTGCCCCGGGTTGTCGGGAATCTGGAACTTGCCGTAGGAGGTGCCGGTGATGATGTTGAGCTTGGTGGTCGGGCTGATGAGATAAGAGAAATAGCCGAAGCCCTTGCTTTGCTCGGTGCGGTCGTGCAGCGGGTTGGCGGCGGCGGTGGGCGACTCGATGCCTAAGTTGTTGCGCAGCCAGGAGCCGGTGACGTAGTAGCTCCAGTCGCCCTTGGTACCGGAAAGTTCGAAGCTGGGGTTCGAGGTGTTGTGGCTGCCGAAGGTGTAGCTGATGCGCCCGCCGTTCTCGAAACCGTTCTTGGTCTGGATGTCGACCACGCCGGCGGTGCGGTAGCCGTATTGCGCCGGCAGCGCGCCGGTGAGCAAATCGATGCGCTCGGCGAAGCGGGTGTCGAGCGACTGGCCGAAGCCGCTGATGCCCTCGGGCAGCACCACGCCGTTGAGGCGGTATTGCAGATTGCCGTGGTCGCCGCGCACGTGCAGCTGGCCGTAGGAGTCGTTGGTCACGCCGGGGGCCTGCAGCAGCACCTGGTTGACCGGCGTGTCTTCACCCGCGGGCATGGCTTCGATTTCCTTGCGGCCGAAGCTGTACATGCTGCTGCCGGTGGCCGCCTGCACGCCGTTGCGCGCCGGCGCGGGGCGCTTGGCGATGACCTTCATTTCCAGCGCCACCTGCGAAGCCATGGTCAGGGCCACCGCCGGCGCCGGGCCGCTGCCCACCGTGACGATGGAAGTGCCGGTGTTGAAGGCGGGCTTGTCGGCCACCACGGCGTAGACGCCGGGAGCGACGCCGGTGAAGCTGAAGGCGCCCCGCGCGTCGCTTTGGGCGTGCGCGGCGGTCTTGCCGTCGGCGCCCTTGAGTTGCACGGCGGCGCCGGCAATGGGCTGGCCCAGCGCGTCGCTGAGTTTGCCGCTGACGCTGCCGGCGGCTTTCACCGTCGGTGCGGGTGTGGATTGCGCCAATACCGGCGCGGCGCAGCAGCCGAGCGCGAGTGCGGCGCCCGATACCACGAGGATGGATTTCATTTGCGGTGTTTCCCCAGTTTCCCGAATTTCTATCTGCGCGCGGCTTTAAGGCCGCGGCGCGAATGCGAAGATGCAAACCCGCGCGGCGGGCCACATGCTTCAGGCGATTTGCCCGCGAAGCGGGCGCGGAAGGGCCTTAGGCCCTGGGAAAAGGCGGCGCCCGGGAGGCGTAGGAAACGAAGGGATAAGCGGGCGCGCGATGGGCGTGCGCCTGGGCGAAGGCGGCGACCGGCAGCACCAGCGCGTCGAGGTGATAAGAGACCGGCAGCGAGCCGCTGAGCACGCTGTAGGCCAGGCACAGCGAGCAGGAGTCGCGCGCGTCGCTGCCGTGCTGGGCCTTGAGGCGTTCGCCGGCCGCGGCCGGCGCGGCTTGCGCCTGCGCCGCATCGAGCTGCAAGGGATGCGCGGTGTAGGCGTGGCCAAGCATGCCCAGTTGCGCCAGCAGCAGCGCCAGCGCCAGGCCGGCGTGCGCGAACAGGCGGCGCAAGGGGTGAGGGAAATGGAAGCTTGAGCGCATGCCGGTTACTTAATGCGCGCCCGCGCAGTCGGAACAGGTGCCGACGATCAGGGTTTCGACATATTGCGGGGTGTAGCCGCGCGGCAGGCGCGCCTTGGCGGCGCTGGCGCGCACGCGGCGGGTGATGCCGCACTGGTTGCACTTGAATTCGGCGCGCGGGGCGCGGGCCTCGCCCGCCTGGGCGGCGCCGTAGCGGAACACGCGGTCACGGCCGACACTGCGCCGCGCCAGACCCTGCGCCGCCAGCCAGTCGAGCACGCGATAGACGGTGACGCGGTCCACCGGGGCCTCAAGCGGCAACAGCGCCATGATTTCGTCGTGCGACAGTTCGCGCCGCGCGCCCAGCAGCAGCGCGAGCACGCGCACGCGCGGCTGCGTCAGGTGCGCCTGGGTGTTGCGGATCAGGGCTTGCGCCCGCGACTGTAAGCCCGCTGCCATGGGGATGCGCTGCCGGCCTTGCGGCCAAGCTGAGTAGTTGCGCGTGGTTGCGCGCGGTTTCATTACCGGGGCCGCGATTACAACACAGGGTCGGCGATTATGCAACCGGGTTGCAAATTGGGCGGAAGCCGCCTGCGCGCGCGGCGCGGGCGGCTTGGCGAATCGCTCAGGCGGCGGCCAGAGCCGGGATCGGCGCCATGCCGGCGATGCTGCGATTGACGTAGCGGCAGACGTGGGGTTCGGGTTCTTCGGCCAGCGCGGCTTCGATCAGGTCGCCGTCGCGGGTGAGTAGCAGGTGGTCCTGTTCGACCGCGCCCAGGCCTTGCGAATGCACGTGCACGATGCGCCCATCGGTCATCAGGATGATGACCGTGGTGGCATGGTGAAAGCGTTCCCACTCGATGCGGGCGACGGTTCCGGTGATGGCGGTGGTGGCTACTGACATGAAAGAGGGTCTCTGGCCCGGCTTCTTTGCCAGGTGAAGTTCCATTTTCCACATCGCGCCGGCCGTGCATCGCCGGAACAACACGGTTTTTGCCCTCTATTTTCGCCTCAGCGGAACCAGCACTCCGGCAGGGCGTAGTCGCTGCGGGTGGCGTAGCTGCTGCGGTCCAGCGGGTGCGGAAACAGCGAGGCCGGCTCCCGGCTGGCGATGCGGTCGCGGCGCAGGAAGGTGGCCTCCAACACCGGCGGAATCGCGTAAGGCCCCAGGCGCACCGGCGGAGCGCAGTTGTTCGGGTGCAGGTGCACGACCTCGAAGTCCTTCAGCAGCTTGAGGAAGGAAAGGTGGATCAGCTCGAAGCCGAATTTGTCGCACAGCGCATGCAGCTGGTGGAACTCGATGGCGATGATGCGAAAGCGCCGCAGCGTTTCCGCCGGGGTGTCGAGGATGACGCCGTATTCGCTGCCTTCGATGTCCATTTGCAGCAGCAGGTCGGAATTGCCCGGCGCATATTTGTCGACCCAGGTCTGCAGGCGCATGTAGACGCCGCTGTCTTCCGGCCCGAGGAATTTCTTGTCGAAGCGGAACATCGGGTGTTCGGCAGCGGGGCCGTCGACCGAAAAATCGGCCATGAAACAGGGAATGCCGCGATCAGCCATCGCCAGCTCGAAATTCGAGCTGTCGGCCACGCCGGGCGAAAAGCAGGCGCCAATGCCCGTCAGGTCGTCGGGCAGCAAATAGCCGCCGTCGCCCTCGCCGCCCAAGCGCAGCAGCGGATGCTCCGTCAGCACCGGCTTGATGGAGGAAAAGAAATCCGCCAGCCGCGCCTCATGGGTGGCGGAAGAAACATGCACCCCCCCTTTGAGCAGGGTTTGCCGGACCAGCATTTGTGCGTTGGACCACATAAGACTCCTCGCGCCACGCGCATCGGACACGGCTGCAAATTACGCGTACGCGCGGGTGCGGTCTGTGCGCCAGAGCACACCGGATAAGATGGCGCCTTTACACCCAAGCCCGGGGCCTGCCGTGAGCGACGCGCCGAAGTCCACCTCCCCCGACGGCCGCTTTGCGATCTACGTCGATATGTGGGAGGCGTTCAATTCCCACTGGGTCGAAAGCCCGGAACTCACCGACACGCGCAGCGGCGCCACCCTGCTCAAGTTCAATAACGACAACTGGTCGCTCGACGCCGCGCAATGGCAAAGCGATACCGTGGTCAGCCTCAGCCTGCGCAAATATCCGGGCGACCATACGCCGAGCGCGTTCGAGGTGGTGGTCGATTGCGAACAAGGCAACGCCAGCGTGGCCGACATGGCGCCGCTGCCGCTGGCCGAAGTGGAAGAGGCGCTGGAGCGGCTTTACTTAGCCGGGCGCCGCCAGGGTTGAATCAAGACAGCCTTAGCGCAATACCCTTGCCTCAGCCAGCGCCGCGCTTGCGGGCCAGCGCCGCATCCAGCACCTTCGCCGCCTGGTAGATCGCTTCCAGCGCGGGCGTGGCAGTGCCGGTAAGTCGCGCCAGCTCCAGCACGGCGCCGGCAATCGCGTCGATTTCCAGCGCCCTGCCCTGCTCGGCATCGACC
>DATAZV010000402.1:0-3915 GCA_036271855.1 Burkholderiales bacterium | reverse complement strand
CTGCATGTCCTGCCAGTTCTTGCGGAAGGAGCAGGCGATGCCGCCGTGGCGCGCGGAGTCACGGTAGGCGTCGGCCCAGCCTTCCCATACGCAGATGGCGGCAAGGTGCGGCGGCTGGCTGGCGGCGGCGCGCCACTGGTTGCTGCCGTAATACGAAATGCCGTTCATCCCGACCTTACCGGTGCACCAGGGCTGGACCGCGGCCCATTCGATGCAGTTGTGGATGTCCTTCGTTTCACGCGCGTTGTTGTGCTGCAGGTAGCCGGGCGAGCGGCCGGCGCCGCGCGAGTCGATGCGAATGCAGATGTAGCCGTGCGGCACCCACTTTTCGGGATCGACCACTTCCCAGTTGGCGTACAGGTTGGAGCTGCCGGCGACCGCATCGGGGAATTCCTTCACCATGATGTCCCAGGCGGTCTTGTAGCCTTCCTGGAAGGCCACGCCCTTGCCGTAGGGGCCATAGCTGAGCAGCACCGGGTACTTGCCTTCTCCCAGGGGTTTAAACACATCGGCACGCAACACCAGGCCGTCGTCCATGGTGATGGCTTGGTCCCAGGTGATGCGCATCTTGTCGCGGGTTTCTTCTTTGGTCTGGCTCATGGCTGCTTTCTTGCGGTAAGGGTGAAGGAGGGTTGGAAGGGCGGCCTACTCGGCCTTGATGTTCTTGCTGCGGATGACCTGCGCCCACACGCCCTGCTCGGCGCGCATGTCGCGGGCGAATTGCTCGGGGCTGCTGGCGACGATTTCGGTGCTGCCCTTCGATGCGCGCTCGCGCAACTCGGGCAGGGCCATGATGCGCAGCACTTCGGCGTTGAGTTTGGCGGTAATGGCGGGCGGCATATTGGGCGGCCCCAGGAGGCCGAGCCAGATGTAGGCGGCGAGACCTTTGAGGCCCATCTCGGCCATGGTCGGCACATTGGGCACGGCGGCCAGGCGCTGGTCGGCGAACAGCGCCAGGCCGCGTGCCTTGCCGGCATCGACCAGCGGCTGCGAATTGCCGACGCTGTCGCAGAACATTTGCGCTTCGCCGGCCACCAGCGCCGCCTGCGCCGGCGCGGCGCCCTTGTAGGGGACGTGGACCACGCTGGTGCCGGCGGCGAGGTTGAACATTTCGCAGGCCAGGTGGCCGCCGCTGCCGATGCCGACGCTGGAGTAGTTGAGCTGGCCCGGCCTGGCTTTCGCCAGGGCGATGAACTCGGGCAGGGTCTTGGCCGGCAGCGCCGGGTTGATCAGCAGGTACATCGGGTATTTCAGCTCCATGCTGACCGGTGTGAAGTCCTTCACCGGGTCGAAGGGCTGGGGGTTGCGCAACAGCGGGCTGACGATGTGGCCGCTGTTGGAGGTGAACAGCAGGGTGTAGCCGTCGGGCGCGGCCTGCATCACCGCTTGCGTGCCGACCAGGCCGGTGGCGCCGACGCGGTTGTCCACCAGCACCGGCTGGCCCCAGCTTTCCTGCATTTTTTGCGCGGTGATGCGCGCGTAGAGATCGGTGGGGCCGCCGGCGGGAAAGGGCACCACCAGGCGGATCGGTTTGTTCGGGTAGGTTTCGCCAGTCTGCGCCAACGCGGAGACGGCCGCCAGCGCCAGCGCGGCGGCGCAGCCATGAAGCCAGCGTGAGGGCCAGACGTTCATTTTGTCTCCTGGGGAACCCGGCTTGCACTTGCGTCAGCCCGCCGTTCTTGTGGGGTGGCGGTGCTGTGCAAAAAGTGTCACCGATCATGCGCCGGGCGTCAACCGATGAGCGAGGTGGAAGACGGCCCGGCCGCGCGGCCCGCGCCGCACGCCCGGGGCCGGCGCAGCCAGGGCGCGCCGGAGGCAAAAGCCCGCGCAAGGAGCGCAGGCGGACGCGCAAAAGCGGCCCGAATGGCCGCTTGCGCTTTTTTGACTTATAAGGGTTTGGTAGGCGGAAAGCGCGCGTTTACGACGGCGGTGCTTGTTCCACTGCGCTTGGTCCCTGCTTGGTCCGCTGCTTCGTTTCTACTTCGGCCCTTCGCCGGTACTTTTGATCACGCGGCGCAGGGTGGCGAATTCGGCGCGCATCATGGCGTCGAATTCCGGCGGGCTGAGCACATAGGGCTCGGCGCCAAGGCCGGCCAGGCGCAGCTTGAGGTCGGGCATTTGCATGATCTTGCGCAACTCGGCGTTCAGGCGCGCGATGACTTCCTTCGGCGTTTTCACCGGCGCCAGGAGGCCGATCCAGAAGTTGAATTCGGCGGCGGGCACGCCGGCTTCGGCGATGGTCGGCGTGTCGGGCAGGGTGGCGGCGCGCGCCGGCGAGGAGACGGCGAGCGCGACCAGCTTGCCGTCGCGGATGGCCGGCAGGGCGGCGCTGATCGGCTCGAAGCCGAACTGGGTGCGCCCGCCGATGGTTTCGACCACCATGTCGGGCGCGCCCTTGAGCGGCACATGGACCACGTCGATGCCGGTGGCGATGCGGAATTTTTCGGCATTGACATGGGAGGCGCTGCCGGTGCCGCCGGAAGCGTAGTTGAGGACGCCCGGCTTGGCCTTGGCCAGCGCCACCAGTTCATGCACGCTTTTCACGCCCAGCGATGGCGCGACGGTAAGCACGCTGGGCAGGCTGCCCAGGGGCATGACGCCGGCGAAGTCGCCCAGCGCGTCGTAGGGCAGGTTGGCGTACATCAGCGGGTTGACGACGTGGCCGGCGGAGACCACCACGAGGGTGTAGCCGTCCGGCTCGGCCTTGGCGACCACACCGGTGCCGACCACGCCGCCGGCGCCGGCGCGATTCTCGATCAGCACCGGCTGGCCGAGGGCGGCGGCGAGCTTGTCACCGACGGTGCGGGCGAGGATGTCGCTGGCGCTGCCGGGGGTGAAGGGGACGACCAGGCGCACCGGCTTTGACGGCCATGCGCCTTGCGCGAAAGCCGCGCCATTGCACAGCAGGAAAAGCGCGGCAATCCAGGCGCGGCGCATCATGCCGCCACCGCGCGCTGGGTGCGCAAGGAGGCGAGATGGGGATATTTTTCGGTAAGCAGCGAGCCGAAGTAGTAGGTCGGCTTGAAGGCGGGCTGGGCGCGCAACTCGTCGAACCAGCGGGCGACGGCGGGCTTGTCGGCCCAGCTGGCTTGCAGGTTGATGTCGTCCATGCGCACGATCACCGGCATGATGGCGATGTCGGCCAGGGTGATGTTTTGGCCCATCAGCCAGGGGCCGCCGCTTTGGGTGATCCACTCGTTCATCCGCACCACCGAGCGGTCCAGGCGGTCCATCGCTGTATCCATTTCGGCTTTCGGGAAGCCGGTGCGGCCCATGGTCAGCAGGAACTCCTTGCGCAGGGGCTTGGAGTTGGCCAGCGCCAGAAACTCTTCTTCGCTCATGGCCTGGAAGTGCGGCAGGAAGGCGAGGTTGTAGGAAGGGACGCGGATGGCGGGGGCGGGTATCTCGTCGATGTAGCGCATCATCCAGCGCATGCGGGCGCGCGCCACCGGGTCTTGCGGCGTGAAGGTGACGCCATCGCCGCGCGCTTCTCCGTATACCTCGTCCAGGTATTCGAGGATGACGGCGGAGTCGAGCACTTCGCGGCCTTCATGGAGCAGCGCCGGTACCACGCCGTTGGGATTGATCTTCAGGTATTCGGGCTTGAGCTGCTCGCCGGAAAACAGGTCGAGCTTGCGCTCCTCATATTCGATGCCCTTGGCGTTGAGGGCGAAGCGCACGCGCTGGCTGCAGGTGGACTGCGGGGCGTTGTACAAAACAAATTCGGCCATCTCGTCTCCATCGTCGTTATTTCGTTCTAGTTAGTAGTATATGGAATTTGCGCCGGCGCGAGAGAGAAATCTTGTTGTGCGGCGCGGGGGTGCGGATTGGATCGGCAAATCCGGAGGGCGCTGATCTGGCTTGGGCGAGTAAATGTATTCTTGACAAGACAATAGGACATTCACTAGGATGCCG
>DATAZV010000401.1:0-26807 GCA_036271855.1 Burkholderiales bacterium | reverse complement strand
GTTTTCTTCCGCCGCCGGCGCAGCCTGCACCTCCTGCACCCGCGCATGCGGCGGCCCCTTGCGCGCCCATGCGACCAGGTCTTCGACCGCTTCGGCAGTGCCCTGGACCACCGCCTCCACGCTGCCGTCGCGGCAATTGCGCACCCAGCCCTTCAGCCCTAACTGTTCGGCCATCGCCAGCAGGGAGGCGCGGTAACCCACGCCCTGCACGCGGCCGCGGACGCGCAGATGGTGAGTAACGGCCGCGTTCATGGTGCTGGCTCCGCGGCGGGAGCGGCCTGCACCACGGTAGCCGGCGCCACGGCCAGGGCGGCGGCCCGCGCCAGCCCTGCGCGCAAGTCCGGCAGCAGGTTTTCCATGCGCAAATCCAGCAGGTAGCCGGTACGGGTGATGATGGACAGCGGCTGCGCGTTGAGGTCGCACAGGATCAGCTGCGCCCCGCGCCGCTCCAGTGCGCGCCGCAGCACCTCCAGGGTATCCAGCCCGGTGGTGTCGATGTTGATCACGTGATGCAGGTCCAGCACCATTGCCTTGATACCTTCTTCGTCATGGTCGAAGTCCAGCAGCGCCTCGATCTTGCCAATGGCACCGAAAAACAGCGAACCGAACAGGCGGTACGCGCGCACCCCCGGCGCGATCTCCGCCTCTTTTGGCAGGCTCGCCGCCGTCACCGCCTCGATCTTGGTCAGGCTGGAGATGCGGTAGATGAAAAACAGGCAAGCCAGCACCAATCCCACCTCGACGGCAACCGTGAGATCGAACACCACGGTGAGAAAAAAGGTCGACAGCATGGTGACCCGGTAGGTCGGGTTGAAATGCTTGAGGCGGGCGAACTCGCGCCACTCGCCCATGTTCCAGGCGACGAACAGCAGGATGGCGGCGAGTGCCGCCAGCGGCACGCTCTTGGCCAGTGGCGCGGCGATCAACACGATCAGCAGCAGGGTCAGCGCGTGGACGATGCCGGCCACCGGGGAGCGCGCGCCGGCGCGCACATTGGTGGTGGTGCGCGCAATCGTGCCGGTGGCCGGAATGCCGCCGAAAAAGGGCGCGATGAAGTTGGCGATGCCCTGCGCCATCAACTCCTGGTTGGGGTCGTGGCGGTCCTCGATCATGCCGTCGGCCACCCGTGCGCACAGCAGGGACTCGATCGCGCCCAGTAGCGCGATGGTGATGGTCGGCCCGACCAGGTGGCGAGCCCTTTCCCAGTCGAAGTCGGGCAGAGCGAAGGTTGGCAGGCCCTGCGGGACGCCACCGAACTTGCTGCCGATGGTCTCCAGCGGCAGGCCGAGCAGCGCGGTGGCTGCCGTGGCCAGAACAAGAACGATGATGCTGCCCGGCAGGCGCGTCATTGCAGCGGCACGGCCGCGCGGCGTGCCGTCGCTGCGCTTGCCGATGGCGGCTGACAGGTGCGGCCAGGCGACGATCAGCGCCAGCGCAGCCGCGCTCATCGCCAGCGCCGGGGCGCGCACCGTATCGATGTTCTCCAGGATCGCGGCAATCCCGCCGAAAAAATCCGCCGGCATGTTCTTGATCTTCATGCCGAGAAAGTCCTTCACCTGCGACAGCGCGATCAGCACCGCGATGCCGTTGGTGAAGCCGATGATGATCGCCACCGGGATGAAGCGGATCAGCGAGCCGATGCGTGTCAGCCCCATGATGAACAGCAGCACGCCCGCCATGATGGTGGAGAGCAGCAGGTTCGCCAGCCCGTATTGCTGGATGATGCCGTAGACGATGACGATAAAGGCGCCCGCCGGCCCGCCGATCTGCACCCGCGAGCCGCCCAGGGCGGAGATCAAAAAGCCGGCGATGATGGCGGTGAAAATGCCGGCCTCGGGCACCGTGCCGGAAGCAATCGCAAAGGCCATCGCCAGCGGCAGGGCGACCACACCGACGGTGATGCCGGCAATCAGGTCGGCTGAAAACTGCTCGCGGTCATAGGCGCGCAGGCTATTTAGCAGGTAAGGCTTGAAGGGGTGTAAGGGGAATGCCATGCGGACTCCTCGCAGCGATGTGCGGGCCGGCCGGATGGCAGGCCCGGTCACATCGGCGAGGGTGGGCCGCAGTGATGCACGCGCGCGATGAACTGCCGGCGCCGCGAGATGCGCGACGGGAGTTCACGGTGGTGTGCGATGGCGAACATGCCGGTTACTTTACCTTCATTCCGGGAAGAGCGCCCTGATGGGGTTCGAGGATGAAGAGGCCGGGATGTTTTCCAGCCGGGTCACTCGCAGCGAGGATCATCCCTTCCGACAAGCCAAACTTCATCTTGCGCGGCGCCAGGTTGGCCACCATCACGGTGTGCTTGCCGATCAAAGTGGCCGGATCGTAGGCCGACTTGATGCCGGCGAACACCGTGCGCGGCTTTTCCTCGCCGATGTCGAGGGTGATCTTGATCAGCTTCTCGGCGCCTTCGACGTGCTCAGCGTTGACGATTTTGGCGATGCGCAGGTCCACCTTCATGAAATCGTCGATGCTGATCAGGCCGGTGCCGGCGGCGTCATCGCCCTGCGCCGGCTTGGCTTCAGCTTTCGCGGCCGGCTTGGCTGCTGCCTTGACGGCGGCGGGCTCGGCCGCTTCTTCCGGCGGCAGGAGGGTGTCCAGCAGTTTGGGATCGACGCGGGCCATAAGATGCGTATAGGGATTGATCTGGTGCCCCGCCGCCAGCGGCTTCCATGCATCGCTCCAGGCCAACGGCGCCACGTTGAGCAGCCTTTCCGCTTGGATTGCCAACTGCGGCAGGATCGGTTTGAGGTACAAAGTCAGTTCGCGGAACAAGGCAAGCGCGGTCGAGCACACGGTGTGCAACTGCGCTTCCTGGCCCGCCTGCTTGGCCAGGTCCCAGGGCTTGTTGGTGTCGACGTACTGGTTCGCCAGGTCGGCCAGTTCCATGATCTTGCGCGCGGCCTTGCCGTATTCGCGGGTCTCGTAGAAAGCGGCGATTTCGGTGGCGGCGGCGCTGTAGGCGGCGGTGATCTCGGGCGAGAACTGCGGCGCGCCCAGCTTGCTGCCGAACTTCTTGGTGACAAAGCCCGCGCAACGCGAAGCGATGTTGACGTACTTGCCGATCAGGTCGCTATTCACCCGGGCGATGAAGTCATCGGGAATGAAGTCCACGTCCTCGACGTTCGAGTTCAGCTTGGCGGCGATGTAATAGCGCAGCCATTCGGCGTTCATGCCGATGGCGAGATATTTGAGCGGGCTGATGCCGGTGCCGCGCGACTTGCTCATCTTCTCGCTTTTCACCGTCATGAAGCCGTGCACATACACGCGGTCCGGCACCTTGTAGTCGGCAAACTTGAGCATCGCCGGCCAGAACAGGGTGTGGAAGTAGATGATGTCCTTGCCGATGAAGTGGATCTGCTCGGTCGCGGGATCTTTCAGCAGCGCTGCGAAATCGATGCCGGCCTTGGCGCAATAGTTCTTCAGCGAAGCCAGGTAGCCCACCGGCGCATCCAGCCAGACGTAGAAATACTTGCCCGGCGCATCCGGAATCGGAATACCGAAGTAGGGCTCGTCGCGCGAAATGTCCCAGTCGCTCAAGCCGCTATCACCCTCCAGCCATTCGCGCGCCTTGTTGGCGACTTGCGATTGCAGGCGATCGTGGCCGGTCCAGTCTTTCAGGAAAGCCACGCACTGCGGGTCGGAGAGCTTGAAGAAATAATGCTCCGAACTTTTCATCACCGGCGCCGCGCCGGTGAGGGTGGAGTAGGGGTTGATCAGTTCTGTCGGCGCGTAGACCGAACTGCACACCTCGCAGGCGTCGCCGTACTGGTCCTTCGAATGGCACACCGGGCACTCGCCCTTGATGTAGCGGTCCGGCAGGAACATGCCCTTGACCGGATCGTAAAACTGCTCGATGGTCCTAGTGGCGATCAGGCCCTTCGCCTTCAGCTTGCGGTAGATGTCCTGCGACAGCTCGGTGTTTTCCGGCGAATCGGTCGAGTGCCAGTTGTCGAAACTAATGTGGAACCCGTCCAGATATTGTTTCCGCCCCGAGGCGATTTCGGCGACGAATTCCTGCGGCGTCTTGCCCGCCTTCTCGGCAGCGATCATGATGGGGGCGCCGTGGGCGTCGTCGGCGCCGACAAAATGCACCGTGTTGCCGCGCATGCGCTGGAAACGCACCCAGATGTCGGCCTGGATGTATTCCATGATATGGCCGATGTGAAACGGGCCATTGGCGTAGGGCAGGGCGGTGGTGACGAACAGCGTGCGGGGCATTAAACGGCCAACTTTCCTAGCAAACTTGCGGAAAACCCTGATTTTATCAGGGGAACGAAATTCGGCCCCGGTTTAGGCTAGACTTCCATGTTCGGCGCACCCGTTTCCCGGGTGTGCGGCTTCATTCTCACCGGCAGGCCAATGAGCATCACCACCGCACAAGTACAGGACGCCCTGAAAAGCGTCATCGACCCCAACACGGGGCGCGATTTTCTCGCCACCAAATCGGCGAAAAACATCAAGACCACAGGCAGCGACATCAGCCTGGACATCGAGCTGGGCTACCCGGCCAAATCGCAGATCGACGGTTTGCGAACGGCCGTCATCGCCGCGCTGAAGGCAATCCCTGGCGCCGGCAACGTCAGCGCTAATGTGTACGTGAAAATCGTCTTGCACGCCGTGCAGCGCGGCGTCAAGCCCCTGGCGAACGTGAAAAACATCATCGCCATCGCCTCCGGCAAAGGCGGCGTCGGCAAAAGCACCACCGCTGCCAACCTGGCCCTGGCCTTGGCCGCCGAGGGTGCCACGGTAGGCGTGCTGGACGCCGACATCTACGGCCCCTCGCAGCCGCAAATGCTCGGCATCACCGGCCGCCCCGACTCGCCCGACGGCAAGACCATGGACCCGATGGTCGGCCACGGCATCCAGGCCAACTCCATCGGCTTCATGATCGACGTCGAAACGCCGATGGTCTGGCGTGGCCCGATGGTCACGCAGGCGCTCGACCAATTGCTCAACCAGACCAACTGGCGCGAGCTCGACTACCTGATCGTCGACATGCCCCCCGGCACCGGCGACATCCAGCTCACGCTCGCGCAAAAAGTGCCGGTTACTGGCGCCATCATCGTCACCACGCCGCAGGACATCGCCCTGCTCGACGCCCGCAAGGGCCTGAAGATGTTCGAGAAGGTCGGCATTCCGATCCTGGGCATCGTCGAAAACATGAGCATGCACATCTGCTCCAGCTGCGGCCACATGGAACACATTTTCGGCAGCGGTGGCGGCGAGAAAATGGCCCAGGATTACGGCATCGACCTGCTGGGTTCCCTGCCCCTGGACATCGGCATCCGCGAGCAGACCGACACCGGCCGCCCCACCGTGGTGTCCGACCCGGACGGCATGATCGCCGGTATCTACAAGACCATCGCGCGCAAGATGGCGGTGAAAATCGCCGACAGCATGAAAGACATGACGGGCAAGTTCCCCAATATCGTCATCTCGAAAAGCACCTGAGCCATGCGCAAGCCCGCCCTGCTCCTGTTTTGCGCCGTGGCATTCGCGGCCAGCCTGCCGTCGGCCGCCTGGGCCGACCTGGCGCGCGGCCGCCAGGCCTACCAGAAGAAGAACTACAAACTCGCCCTCACCGAACTGAGCCCGGAAGCCAAGCGCGGCAAGCCGGAAGCGATGTACCTGCTGGGCAAGATGTACGCCGAAGGCCAGGGAATCGAGCGCGACGACGCGCAGGCCTTCACCTGGTTCCAGAAGGCCGCCGACGCCAATTACGCACCGGCCCAGGGCATGCTCGGCATGTTCTATGCGCAAGGGCGCGGCGCGGCGCGCGACAACACCAAGTCGATCGAATGGGCGCGCCGCGCCGCCGAAAACGGCGACGCGCTGTCGCAATACATGATGGGCGTGCGCAGCCTCGACGGCCTGGGCGTGGCGCACAGTCCCGACGACGCCTTGGCCTGGTTCGGCAGCGCCGCCGAGCAGAATTTTCCGTTGGCGCAATACGCGCTGGCCATCCTGATCGGCTTCGGCCCGCTGGCCCAGGGTACGGATGACCAGGCGCGGCTTTTCCGCATCGATTCGGCAAAATGGCTGATGCTGGCGATCCGCCAGCATTCGCCCGAGGTGCCCAACGGCCAGGCCAGGCTCGACGAGCTGAAAAAGCGCATGCAGCCCAAGGAAATACTGGCGGCCGAGGCGCGGGTGCGCAACTGGCGTCCGGCACCGCAGAAAAAGTCCTCATCCTGAACGCGGCGTCAGGAAGAGGCGACTTTCATCAACCATAGCCCGGGACCGAAGCGATGAGCATCAAATCCGACAAATGGATCCGCCGCATGGCGGCCGAGACCGCCATGATCGAACCCTTCGAGCCCGGCCAGGTGCGCAGCGTCGACGGCAAACGCATCGTCTCCTACGGCACCTCGAGCTACGGCTACGACATCCGCTGCTCGGATGATTTCAAAATCTTTACCAACATCAATTCGACCATCGTCGACCCGAAGAACTTCGACGAAAAATCTTTCGTCGACTTCAAGGGCGACGTCTGCATCATCCCGCCCAACTCCTTCGCACTGGCGCGCACGGTCGAATACTTTCGCATTCCGCGCAACGTGCTCACCGTCTGCCTGGGCAAGAGCACCTATGCGCGCTGCGGCATCATCGTCAACGTGACGCCGTTCGAGCCAGAGTGGGAAGGCTACGTGACGCTGGAATTTTCCAACACCACGCCGCTGCCCGCCAAAATCTACGCCGGCGAAGGCTGCGCCCAGGTGCTGTTTTTCGAGTCGGATGAAGTCTGCGAGACTTCCTACAAGGACCGTGGCGGAAAATATCAAGGCCAACAAGGCGTAACGCTGCCGAAGATGTAAGGACGCCGGCTGCGGCCAGGCGAATTGATTGGTATGACCGATTTCACATTTCTCTGCGAACGCGGCCCGCTGCCCCTGCTGGTCAGCATGCCCCACGTCGGCACCCAGTTGCCGTCCGAGCTGGCCGCGCGCATGACCCCGGCGGCGCTGGAGATTGCCGATACCGACTGGCACCTGCCGCGCCTGTACAACTTCCTGCAGGGCATGGGCGCCAACATGTTGGTGGCGATCAACTCGCGCTACGTCATCGACCTGAACCGCGACCCCGAAGGCAAAGGCCTTTACCCCGGCGCCAACAACACCGAGCTGTGCCCGCTCACCACCTTCGAGTTCGAGCCGATCTACCAGCCGGGCCGGGAGCCTGACGAAGCCGAGGTAGCCGCGCGCATTGCGCGTTACTGGAAGCCTTATCACGTCAAGCTGGCCGAGGAGCTGGCCGCCATCAAGGCGCGCCACGGCTACGCGCTGCTGTTCGACGCCCACTCCATCAAGTCCGTGCTGCCGCGCTTTTTCGACGGCCGGCTGTGGGACATCAACCTGGGCACCGGCGACGGGAGCAGCGCCGCGCCCGCCATCGGCCCCGCACTGCTGGCCGCCGCTGAATCGGTCCCCGGCTACAGCGCGGTGCTCAATGGCCGCTTCAAAGGCGGCTACATCACCCGCGCCTACGGCGCGCCGGAATCGCACGTGCATGCAGCGCAGCTCGAACTGTCGTGGCGCACCTACATGGATGAGGCCGCCTCCTTTGCTTTCGACGAAGCCCTTGCTGCCGGCGTGCGGCCGCTGTTGCGCAGCGTGATCGACACCTTCATCGAGCAGGGCGCCCGCACCGCACAGGCTTAGGCCGCCCAAGCCGGTCGCCCACGCATTTGGCTCACGAACCAGCGCTACTTTCGGGTACTATTTCAACGCCGGTCCTGTGACACTTCGCGGAGTCCGCCGGCGCTTGGCGGGCGATTGACCGCACCTCGGGGGAGGGGCGCTGCGCGCCAAGGGAATCGAGAGGGGAGTAATCGATGAAACGTCCTGCCACTGAGTTGGCCGCGCTGGTGCTGTCGCTGGCCGCCGCCGGCTTGTCCATCATGCCCGGCGCCGTACAGGCCCAGTCCACAGTGAAAATCGCCATCGGCATGAGCGGCTGGACCGGCTTCGCCCCGCTTACCCTGGCCGGCCAGACCGGCATCTTCAAAAAGAACGGCCTGGATGTCGAGATCAAGCTGATCCCGCAAGCCAGCCGCCACCTCGCCCTGGCCGCCGGCGCCATCCAGTGCGCCGCCACCACCGTCGAAACCCACGTGGGCTGGAACGCCAACGGCGTGCAGATCACGCAGATACTCCTGCTCGACAAGTCCAACGGCGGCGACGGCCTGGCCGTGCGCAAGGACGTCGCCAGCATCAAGGACCTCAAAGGTAAAGCCATCGGCGTCGACGCCCCCGGCACCTCGCCCTTTTTCGTCCTCGCCTACATGCTGAAGAAAAACGGCATGAGCATGAAAGACATCAAGCGCGTGACCCTCTCGCCGCAGGCCGCCGCCAATGCCTTCATCGCCGGGCAGAACGACGCCGCCCAGACCTACGAGCCCTACCTCTCGGCGATCCGCGACAAGCCCGAAGCCGGCAAGATTCTGCTCACCACCCGCGATTACCCGGTGGTGGTCGACACCCTGGGTTGCCCGCGCGCCTTCCTGCGCGCCAATCCCAAAGCCGCCGAGGCGCTCACGCGCAGCTGGTTCGAAGCCCTGGAGATGATCAAAAAGGAACCCGCGAAGTCCAACGAAGTCATGGGCGCTGCGGTGAAGCAGACCGGCGAGCAGTTCGCCCGTTCCGCCACGTTCATCGCCTGGCAGGACCGCGCCGCCAACCGGCAATTCTTCAGCGGCGAAATCGCCCGCTTTTCGCGCGAGGCCGCCGAGCTGCTGCTGGAAAACGGCGTCATCCGCAGCATCCCGGACATCGACACGCTGCACGAAACCACCTACCTGCGCTAAAGCCGCAACACCGACGCGGCAACCCAAATGTCCCCGCTCAAACCCATCGCGCGCAAGCAGCGGATCGTACTGGGCGTGGCGTTTTTCGTGCTCTTCGCCGCCGCCTGGGCCGCCGTAACGCTTAGCGGCCTGGTGGCGCCCACTTTTCTCGCCAGCCCGCTGCAAATGCTCAAGGGCGGCTGGCACCTGCTGCGCGACTTCGGCTTCGCCAAGGACATCGCGGTCACCATCTGGCGTGTGCTCGGCGGCTTTGCCATCGCCGCCGCGCTCGCCGCGCCCCTGGGCATCGCGATGGGCGCCTACAAGCCGGTGGAGGCGTTTTTCGAGCCCTTCATTTCCTTCGCCCGCTACCTGCCGGCTTCCGCCTTCATTCCCTTGCTGATCCTCTGGCTGGGAGTAGGGGAGTCGCAGAAGCTGGCGGTGATCTTCATCGGCTCGTTTTTCCAGATCGTGCTGATGGTCGCTGTCACCGTGGGCCAAACCCGGCGCGATCTGGTCGAAGCCGCCTACACCCTGGGCGCCAGCGACCGCGGCATCGTCAAGCGTGTACTCGTGCCGCATGCCGCACCGGAAATCGCGGAGACCCTGCGCCTGACGCTGGGCTGGGCCTGGACTTACGTCATCGTCGCCGAACTGATCGGCTCCTCCGAGGGCATCGGCCACATGATCACCGACAGCCAGGCGCTCCTGGCCACCGACCAGATGATCTTCGGCATCGTCGTCATCGGCCTGATCGGCCTGATTTCCGACTTCGTTTTCCAGGCCGCCAACCGCCGCCTGTTTCACTGGAAGTTCGCCTGATGGCTGCGCTCACAATAGAGGCGGTCGAACGGGTCTTTCCCGGCACACGTGGCGGTGCGGCCACGCGCGCCCTGCAGCCGGTCTCGCTCGAGGCGCGCGAGAACGATTTCATTTCCATCCTCGGCCCCTCCGGCTGCGGCAAGTCCACCCTGCTGCGCATCGTCGCTGGCCTGGACACGCCCAGCGCCGGCAGCGTACGCATGGACGGGGCGCTGGTCACCGGCCCGGGTGCCGAGCGCGGCATGGTGTTCCAGTCCTACACCTTGTTCCCCTGGCTCACCGTGCGCCAGAACATCGCCTTCGGCCTGCGCGAGCAGGGCATGGCGCCGGCGCGGCAAAAAGAGATTTGCGACCTCTACCTGGAGCGCGTCGGCCTCACCGCCTACGCCAATCACCTGCCGCGTCAGCTCTCCGGCGGCATGCAGCAGCGCACCGCGCTGGCCCGCGCGCTGGCCAACCAGCCCAAGGTACTGCTGCTCGACGAGCCCTTCGGCGCGCTGGACCACCAGACCCGCGAACTGATGCAGGAGCTGCTGCTGGGCCTGTGGGAGCAGGAGCGCACGACCGTGCTGCTGGTCACCCACGACATCGACGAAGCCATTTTCATGTCCAGCCGCGTCGCCGTGATGAGCGCGCGCCCGGGGCGCATCAAGTGCGAACTGCCGGTGGATTTTCCCCACCCGCGCGACTACCGCCTCAAGACCGCCCCGGCTTTCGCCGAACTCAAGGCCCGCATCACCGAGGAAATCCGCGGCGAAGTCATCCGCGCCGCCGAAATGGGCGCGTAGCAGGGTAAAACGCAGGCAAGCCGCAATGCGGCAGCGCCATGCCCGCGCGGCGCCACATTTGAGCCAGATGCGGCGCGCCCAATCGAGGCTCCAATCTCACGGGAGCCAGAATGCAAAAAATATCCTTCGCCCGCCGCTTGTCCCTGCCGCTCAAGATCATCGGCATCATCATCGTCGCCCTGCTGCTCGGCATTCCCCTCGGGATGGTGCGCGACCTCATCTCCGAGCGCGCCGCCGCCAAGGACCGCGTCGTCGCCGACATCGCCCAGACCGCCGCCGATGTGCAGCGCATCACCCTGCCGGTGATCGTCGTGCCCTACACCCGCCGCTGGACCGCCACCACCGAGGTGGTCGACGACAAGCTCAACAAAAGGACGGTGAGCACCGAAAAGAGCGAATCCGGCAGCGTGCAGTTCCTGCCCGAGCAACTGAGCGTAAGCGCCGCGCCGGAAATGCACCCCAAGCGCCGCGGCCTGTACCAGGTGCTTACCTATTCGAGCAGCCTCAAGGTATCCGGCCATTTCTCCCTGCCCAAGGACTTCGGCTACACCCCCGCCGAAGGCAGGCTCACCTGGGGCACACCGGTGTTTGCCTTCGGCGTCTCCGACCCGCGCGGGATTACGAATAACCCGTCGCTCAATTGGGGCGGCATTCCGGTACGCTTCGCTCCCGGAAGCGGCGGCGATCTGACGCGCCTGGGCAACGGCATTTCCGCCGCCCTGGCGCAGATCAAAGGAGAGGTGGCCGAGGAAACGGACTTCTCCTTCACCATCGACCTCGCCGGCATGGAACGCCTGAGCTTCATCCCCACCGGACGTGAAACCAAAGTTCACCTCGAAGCCGGCTGGCCGCACCCGAGCTTTTTCGGCAAGTTCTCGCCCGACAGCCGCATCAGCAAACAGGACTTCAGCGCCAACTGGCAGACCTCGTTCTTTTCCACCAACGCCAAGCAGGCCTACGCCACCTGCGTAGCCAGCGCCAAATGCGAAGACTTCGCCGCCAACGAATTCGGCGTTTCCTTCATCCAGCCGGCCAATCTCTACCAGCAACTCGAGCGCGCCGCCAAATACGGCTTCCTGTTCGTCGGCCTCACCTTCGCCGGCTTTTTCCTGCTCGAAGTGCTGCGCTCGTTGGCCGTGCACCCGCTGCAATACGGCCTGGTCGGGCTGGCGCTGGCGATGTTTTTCCTGCTGCTGGTCTCGCTCTCCGAGCACATCGGCTTCATGCAGTCATACGCGATTGCTTCGACAGCCTGCGTCGGCCTGATCGTCGTCTACCTCGGCGCCGTGCTTGCCAGCTGGTGGCGCGCGCTTGCCATGGGCGGCCTGCTCGCGGGCCTGTACGGCGTACTCTACATGCTGCTGATCAGCGAGGACAACGCACTGCTGATGGGCTCGGTGTTCCTGTTCGCCCTGCTGGCCGCGGTGATGCTCGGCACCCGCCGCATCGACTGGTACAGCGCAGGCCGGCGCAATGGCCCGGAGCCCGAGCCGGCGCTCTAGGCACCGCCGCCGCCAAACGCCGCCCGCCGCATGCGCGCCCGGGCGGCGTTGTCATATCGGCAATTGAGGCCGCTGCCTGCCGGGAAGCTACAATCAGGCATCTACAGAACAAAGCCCCGCGCTTGAGCGGGCCGCACGCGTGGCTACCAGGCGCAAGCTCGGCGACATCCTTTCCAGAAACCATGCCACCGGCCTGCTGTGGGCGGCGCTGGTGGTATTGCTGGTGCACGTGGTCGGCACCTTCGGCTACAAGATCATCGGCGGCGCGCAAACCACCTGGCTGGACAGTTTTTACATGACCTTCGTCACCGTCGCCACCATCGGCTACGGCGAGATCGTCGACCTGACCAACCACCCCTGGGGCCGGGTGTTTACCGTGCTGATCGCCTTCACCGGCATCGGCACCATGACCTACATGTTCTCCACCGTCACGGTGATGATCCTCGAATCCGACCTGAATCAAACCCTGAAGAGAAATCGTATGGACAAGGCTATCGCCAAGCTCTCGGACCACTACATCATCTGCGGCATCGGCCGGGTCGGCAGCAACGTCGCCACCGAACTGGCGAAAACGGCGCGCCGCTTTGTCATCATCGAGGAATCGGAGCAGGCCATCGCCGCCTACGCCGAAAACCATCCGGATGCCTTCGTCCTGCACGGCGACGGCGCCGACGACGACGTGCTGATCGAGGCCGGCATCGCCCGCGCCGCCGGCGTCTTCGCCGTCACCGGCGACGACAGCCGCAACATCGTCATCTCCCTCTCGGTGAAGCAGATCGCGCCCAAGGTGCGGGTGGTGGCGCGGGTGCACGACATCCGCAACGCCGACAAGGCGCGCCGCGCCGGCGCAGATGAAATCGTCTCCCCCGACTTTACCGGCGGCATGCGCATCGCGTCCGCCATGATCCGCCCTCACGTGGTCAGCTTCATGGACCAGATGCTGCGCCGCGACGATGGCCTGCGCGTCGAAGAAGTGACGATTCCGCCCGGCATGACGCCGCGCCCCCTGGGCGACCTCACCGCCAAGTCGCGCGATTTCCTGTTGATGGCCACCCACCGCCGCGGCGAATGGCTGTTCAATCCGGACCCGGAATACCGCATCGAGCCGGGCGACGCCCTGGTGATCATGACCAACCCGGCCGGGCGCACGGCGGTCGAGGCCTTGCTGGCGCGCCAGGACTGAGGCGCGCCGTCAGGGCTAGCCGTGGATGTAGCTCTCCAGCTGGCTGATGATGAACTGTTGCTCCGAGATCAGGTCTTTCACCAGGTCGCCGATCGACAGCATGCCCAGCACCCGCTCGCCGTCGACCACCGGCAGGTGGCGGATGTGCTTTTGCGTCATCAGGCCCATGCAGTCCTCGTTGGTGTGGGTCAGGCCCACGCAGATCACGCTGCGGGTCATCACTTCACTCACCGGGGTGTCGGCGGAGGATTTGCCTTTCAGTGCCACCTTGCGCGCATAGTCGCGCTCGGAAAGGATGCCCGCCAGCCGCGCGCCTTCCATCACCAGGACGGCGCCGACGTTCTTCTCGGCTAAGAGCTTCAAGGCATCCAGCACGCTGGCGTTGGGTGCGATGGCGATGATGCCGCCGGGCTTGCCTTCAAGCAGTTGTTCGACAGTCTTCATGATGGACTCCCAGAAAACAACCGGACGACCATGCTACACCCGCGCGCGTACCCATGGCGAAAATCAACCACACTTAGTTGACGGGATCAGGTATGTTTGATGCTCATAGCAAAGTTCCTGCCTCCGATCATGCGCCATCCCCCGCCCTTGCCTCGCCGCCATGCCGGCCGCGGCCCGCGGGCGCGGCGGCCTAACACCTTTGTGGTAACCGGACGCGGAAAACGGCTACGCAATAGCGCGATTTTCCAGAGGTGCTTGCCGCGGAGCGTTCCGGACAGGTTCCCGCACTGCGGCAACAGCAGGGTGCAAGCTGGCGAAAAAACCTGTGATTTACTGTTGTTTGGCGTCTACTTGACTACGCTTGTATTAGCCATGGGGAGCGGATTGCCGAAAAACCTCGGGTTTTATCAGGTTGCCGGGCCGGGCACAGGTGCCCGGGCTGATAAAATGCGGGGTAATCCAACAAGGCCTGTTCAATGAAAATTCTGGTCAGCAATGACGATGGTTATTTCGCGCCCGGTCTTGCTGCCTTGGTCGAAGCTGTCACGCCCTTCGGCGAAGTGACGGTGGTGGCACCCGAGCTCAATCACAGCGGCGCCTCGAACTCCCTGACCCTGAACCGGCCGCTGTACGTGCGCCGTGCCGCCAGCGGCTTTTTCTACGTCAACGGCACCCCCTCGGACTGCGTGCACCTGGCCGTCACCGGGCTGCTTGACTTCCGCCCCGACCTGGTGGTCTCCGGCATCAACGACGGCGCCAACATGGGCGAGGACACGCTGTATTCCGGCACCGTCGCCGCTGCCACCGAGGGCTATTTGCTGGGCATCCCGTCGATCGCCTTTTCGCTGGTGAAAAAGGGCTACGAAAATCTTGATGCGGCGCGGCAGGCAGCGCGCGAGATCGTCGCCCGCTATGTCAAGACGCCGTTTACCGCGCCGACGCTCCTCAACGTCAATTTCCCCGGTGACGCCGCTACCGGCATCAAGGGCGTCCTCGCCACCCGCCTGGGCAAGCGCCACAAGTCGGAGCCGGCCGTCAGGTCCAGCGACCCCCATGGCGAGCCGGTGTACTGGGTCGGCAAGGTGGGGGCGGCGGCGGACGACGGCCCCGGCACCGACTTTCATGCCACCGCCAGCGGCTACGTCTCGGTGACCCCGCTGCAGATCGACCTCACGCGTTACGAACAGATAGACAATGTCGGCTCCTGGCTTAAAAACTAAGGCGCCTGGAGGTTCCAGGCCCGCGGCTGAAAAGAAGCCGGCGGGGGGCGCTGCCGCCCCGCGCGTGCCCGGCGGCTCGCAGGTACTGCACGAGGGCGACTGGTCGGCCCCCAGCACCGCGCGCCTGGGCATGCTCAAGCGCCTGCGCGAGCAGGGCATTGTTTCGGAAGCGGTATTCGAAGCAATGCGCCGCATTCCGCGCGAGCGCTTCATCGACGAGGCGCTGTGGAGCCGCGCCTACGAAGACAACGCGCTGCCGATCGGCTTCGAGCAGACCATCTCCCAGCCCTACGCGGTGGCAAAGATGATCGCCTCCATCATGCCGGCCACCGGCAAGCTGGCCAAAGTGCTGGAAGTCGGCACCGGCTGCGGCTACCAGGCGGCGGTGCTGTCGCAGGTGGCCGAAGAGGTGTATTCGATCGAGCGCATCCGTGGTCTGTACGACAAGGCCCGCAACAACCTGCGCCAGCTGCGCCTGCCCAACGTGCGCCTGGCCTACGGCGACGGCTACCAGGGCCTGCCGGACGCGGCCCCTTTCGACGCCATCATCGTCGCCGCCGCCGCGCCGGCGATTCCCGCCGCGCTGGTGCAGCAGCTCAAGCGTGGTGGTAAATTGATCATTCCCGTCGGCACCAATTCACAGCAGCTGAAGCTGGTGGAAAAGCGTGTCGCCGGGGTGATCGAGAGCCAGCTAGACATGGTGCGCTTCGTGCCGATGTTGAACGGAATGGTGAAATAATGCGCGCGCAGCCCGCGAACGGGAACCTCGGCGTGCGCCGCGCTGTCTGCGGGGTCAACGTGTCCGTGTTCCGTGCGTTAGGCCTGCGTGGACTCAAGTCCAGGATGACCCCAAGAAGGATCGTGTCGAGACAATGAACCTCAGAACAATAATCACCTGCGCCTGCGCCGCGGCCTTGCTGGCCGCCTGCGCCTCCGGCACCAACGCCCCGATTGTCGACCGCAGCGCCGGCGGCACGCCGCCGCCCGCGGCCAGGCCGGCGGCGGCGCCCCTGGGCCCCGAGTTCTACACCGTCAAGCGCGGCGATACGCTCTACAGCATCGCGCTGGATCACGGCCAGGACTACAAGGAAGTGGCGGCCTGGAACAACATCGCCAACGTCAACGTCATCAACGTTGGCCAGGTGCTGCGGGTGGTGCCGCCGGGCGCGCCGGCGCCAACCCAGGTGAGTCCGGATTCGGGCGCGGTGATCGTGCGGCCGATTACGCCCCCGGGAGGCGAGCCCGCCGGCGCAGGCGCGCCCGCGGCGGCCACGGTGACCAAGAACGAACCGAACGGCGCCAAGCGTCCGTACTCGGAAGAGGCACTGGCACAGGCGCAGCGCGAGGCTGCGCGCCAGCCTGCCGCCACTGCACCCTCAAGCGCAATTGCGCCGCCAGTTGCGGCCACGCCTGCCACTCCGGGGGTAGTGCCGGCGGTGCCGCCCAGGCCGGATACCCGATCCGAGCCCAAACCGATTGAAGGCAGTGACGACGTTGCCTGGGGCTGGCCGGCCGGCGGCAAGGTGATCGGCCAGTTCACTGAAAACGGCACCAGCAAGGGCGTGGACATCGCCGCCAAGGTCGGCGACCCGGTGCTGGCCGCCGGTCCCGGCCGGGTGGTGTACGCGGGCCAGGGCCTGCGCGGCTACGGCCGCCTGATCATCATCAAGCACAACAACACCTATCTTTCGGCCTACGCCCACAACAGCACCCTGCTGGTGAAGGAAGGGCAGACCGTGACCAAGGGACAAAAAATCGCCGAAGCCGGCAATACCGACAGCGACATTCCGAAGCTGCATTTCGAAATCCGCCGCCAGGGCAAGCCGGTCGACCCGACCAAGTATTTGCCGGACCGCTGAAGCCGCGCTGTCCGCTGTGCCGGCGCGCGTGGATCGGTCCTGCGTGCCGGCCGGCGATTTCTACTCATTCATCCTTCTTTAGCCATGTCACTCGACTCTGAAATCGTTGCCTGGTTCGAACGCCTTGGGCGCGAGTTCGGCCCCGCCCCCGGTACGCCCGCGGGCCGGCGCCAGCGCTACGAGGAAATCACCCGCCTGCTGGAGCAGCCGGCGCTACCCGGTCTCAAGCTGAGCGACCTGCGCATTCCCCTGGCGGGGCGCGAGTTGCCGGCGCGCATTTACCATCCGGGCGGCAAGCCCGCGCTGCTGGTGTTTTTCCATGGCGGCGGCTGGGTCACCGGCTCGCTTGCCACCCATGACAGCTTGTGCCAGCGCATCGCCGCGCAAAGCGGGGCGGCGGTGGCGAGCGTGGAATATCGCCTGGCTCCGGAATTTCCGTTTCCCGCGCCCTGCGAAGATGCACATGAGGCGCTGGTATGGCTGGCGGCGCATGCAGGCGAGCTGGGTTGCGACGCCACTCGCATGGCTGTTGGTGGCGATAGCGCCGGCGCCCACCTGGCGGCAGTAAGCGCGCTGACGGCGCGCGAGGTCGGGCCCAAGCTCAAGTTCCAATGGCTGGTCTATCCGACCATCGTGCCGGATTTCTCGCTCGCTTCCTACGTCGAGCACGGCCAGGGGCCGGGGCTGACGCAGGCCGACATGGAGTGGTACTGGCGGCAGTTCCTGAATGGCGGCCTGGAGTGCCCGGAGTATCGCGCCAGCCCGATGCGGGCGGAAACCCTCGCAGGTTTGCCGCCGGCCTATGTGATGGTGGCCGGGCATGATCCCTTGCGTGACGAAGGGCTGGACTACGCCGATTTGCTCAAGGAGAAGGGCGTGCCGGTGACGGTGGCGCGCGCCGACACCATGCCGCACGGTTTTGCCCGCCTATTCTCGGTGTCGGCCATCGCCGCGCAACACATCGACGCGGCCATCGCCGCCCTGAAAGAAGGCCTGGCATGACCCCGACCCTGGTGTTCGACATCGAGACCGTGCCCGACGTGGCCGGCTACCGGCTGCTGGAAAACCTGCCGGCCGAGTTGTCGGATGCCGATGTGGCGGAGATGGCCTTTCATCATCGCCGCGCGCAGACCGGTTCCGACTTCATGCCCCTGCACCTGCAGCGCATCGTCGCCATCTCCTGCGTGCTGCGCGCCGGCGAAAGCTGGAAGGTGTGGTCGATCGGCAGCCTGGAAGACGGCGAGGGCACGCTGATCCAGCGCTTTTTCGACGGCATCGAAAAATTCACCCCGACCATCGTGTCGTGGAACGGCGGCGGCTTCGACCTGCCGGTGCTGCACTACCGTGGCCTGATGCATGGCGTGAGCGCCGAGCGTTATTGGGACCTCGGCGACGGCGACTACAACGACAGCCGCGACTTCAAGTGGAACAACTACATCAGCCGCTACCACAGCCGCCACACGGATTTGATGGACCTGCTGGCGATGTACCAGCCGCGCGCCTCGGCGCCGCTGGACGCGCTGGCCAAGTTATGCGGTTTTCCCGGCAAGCTGGGCATGGACGGCAGCGCGGTGTGGGGGGCGTATAGCGCCGGCAAATTGCCGGAGATCCGCAATTACTGCGAGACCGACGTCGTCAACACGTATCTTGTCTACCTGCGCTTCCAGAAAATGCGCGGCCACATGGACGCCGCCGCCTATGAGCGCGAAATCAAACTGGTGCGCGAGACCCTCGAAGGCATGAGCGAGAGCCACTGGTGCGAATACCTGGAGGCATGGAAGTCTTGAAGCACGGCCCCCCGAAGGAGCGCAGAGGCATCCAGGATGGCGAGCAGATGGACACGGCGGTGGAACTGCTGATCGAGTCGGTCGATCACGAGGCACGCGGCGTCGCGCATCACGAAGGCAAGGCGATTTTCGTCGACGGCGCGCTGCCCGGCGAGCGCGTGCTGGCGAGTTCCTACCGCAAGAAGGCACGGTTCGAGAATGCCCACATCACAGCGATTCTCAAGCCTTCTTCCTCACGGGTGGCGCCGCTGTGCCCGCACTTCGGCACCTGCGGCGGCTGCTCGATGCAGCATGCCGATGTGCCGACGCAAGTGGCGATCAAGCAGCGCGTGCTGGAAGACAACCTGCGCCACATCGGCCGCGTGACGCCCGAGGTGATGCTGCGGCCGATCCAGGGCCCGGCCTGGGAATACCGCTACCGTGCCCGTTTTTCGGTGCGCGACGTGCCGAAAAAAGGCGGCGTGCTGGTCGGCTTCCGCGAGCGCAGCAGCAGCTACGTGGCCGACATGCGCGAATGCCACGTGGTGCCCAAACGCATCTCCGACCTCTTGTTGCCGCTGCGCGAACTGGTGGCGGGCTTGAGCCTGCATGACCAGTTGCCGCAGATTGAGCTGGCCATCGGCACCGCGGTGGACGTGCTGGTGCTGCGCATCCTGGCGCCGCTGACGCCGGAAGACGAAGAGAAGATCAAGGCCTTTGCCGCACAGCATCCGGTGCAGTTCTGGACCCAGACCAAGGGGCCGGACACGGTGCTGCCATTCTGGCCGCTGGACATGCCCGGCCTGACCTACGAACTGCCGGAGTTCGGCGTCTCGATGCCGTTCACCCCGACCGACTTCACCCAGGTCAATCACCAGATCAACGCCACCCTGGTGGGCCGGGCGCTGCGCCTGCTTGACCCGCAACCGGACGAGCGCATCGGCGACTTCTTCTGTGGCCTGGGAAATTTCACCCTGCCCATCGCCACCCTGGCGCGCGAGGTGATTGGGGTGGAGGGCAGCGCCTCGCTGGTGGCACGCGCCCAGGCCAACGCGGCACACAACGGGCTGGCGGGCAAGGCGAGTTTCCAGGTGGCCAACCTGTTCGAGGCCACGCCCGAAAGTATCGCCGCGCTCGGACATTTCGACAAGGTGCTGATCGACCCGCCGCGCGACGGCGCGATGGAACTGGTGAAGGCGCTGGGCAGCCAGGGCGAAGCGGCGCCTTCGCGCATTGTCTATGTCTCCTGCAGCCCTTCGACCCTGGCGCGTGACGCCGAGGCGCTGGTGAACCTGTATGGCTACGCGCTGAAGGCGGCGGGGGTGGTGAACATGTTCCCCCATACCTCGCACGTGGAGTCGATCGCGGTATTCGAGCGCGAGCCGGCAGCGCAAGACGCAGCGATCGCCGGGCAATAAAAAAGCGGCCCCGAGGGGCCGCTTTCAGGCTTGCGCCGCGATCAGTTGCGGTTACCGCCGCCGAAAATGCTGAGCAGCGAGACGAAGATGTTGTAAATGCTGATCACCAGCGTCAGGGTCGCCGAGATGTAGTTGGTCTCGCCGTTGGTGACGATGTTGTTCAGTTGCCAGAGGATCATCAGCGACGAGAACAGGATGAAGGCCGCCGAGATCGCCAGCGAGAACGCCGGGATGTGCAGGAACACGCCCGCGATCATGCAGACCAGCAGCACGATGCCGCCAACCGACAGGAACTTGGCCAGGCCGTTGAGCGGCGTCTTGATCGCGGTGCCGATGGCGGCCATGCCGCCGAACACGCCGGCGGTGCCGAGCGCGCAGAAAGCGACGATCATGCCGCCGTCGGCCTGGCGCAGCACATGCTGCAGCAGCGGGCCCATCATGATGCCGAGCACGCCTGTGAAGGCCAGCATCAGCGCCACGCCCACGCCGCTATTGCGGTTCGCCTGGATGGCGAACATCAGCCCATAGGTGACCACCATGAAGCCGATGAAAAACAGCGTCGGGCTGCCGGCGATGAAGGCGAACGACATGTTCGCGCCGACCACGGCGCCGATGGCCATCGGAATCAGCGACAGCGCGGTGAGCATATAGGTATTGCGCAATACTTTGTTGCGCGTCACCGCCCCCGCTTCACCGTAGCTCAGGGACGAGACATTTTGATCGTAGTCCATACAGACCTCCTTAAAGAGCCGAAAATCCGGCTTGCGAACGTAAGACTATCATCCCCGGTAAAAGTTGCAAGTAAAATGCACCGCGCAAGGGGAGAAGGCACATAGAACTGTCATAAATTGAGCGTTTTCCGGCAATTTCAAGATCGGCCGCGTATAAACCCCTAGTTTTGGCCCCTAGAGCCGGATGGAACTATTTGAGCAGGCGCTGCAATTCCCCGGAGTCGGACAGGCGCTTCAGGTTATCGGCGCCGCCAACCAGGGCGCCCTTGACGAAAACCATCGGCAAAGTGGGCCAGCCGGTCCACATCTTCAGAGACAGGCGGCGGTGCCAGTCCTTGAAATAGCTGCCGTATTCAAGGTAGTTGTAGGCGATTTTTTGCGCATCCAGCAGGGCCCGTGCCTTTTTCGGATGGGGGTTTTGCGCCATTCCGACCACCACCACGGGGTTGGCGGCGATAGCGGCCTGCACTTCCTGCACCACCTCGCTGTGATAGCCGGCGATGCGCTCACGGATTGCCGGGTGGATAAAGGTTTCGTCGAGAATCTGGCGTGGCATGGGCGCTCCTTGCGCTGGTTTTTCGTTAGTCTGGGGCCCCTTTGTTGCCGCTTTGTTGCTCCTTGGTTGCGTTTTCCGTAGCTGGCGGCGCCGCCAGCGGCGCGCCCGGGCCGGGCAGGGCGTCACTTTCGTCTTTCAGGCCGATACCGGTGAGGCCGCGGGCCAGCGCGGCGCCGGCCAGCCAATCGAGCTTGCGCGCCGCCTCGGCATAGGCGAGGCCCTGCGGCCGTACATTGGAGATGCAGTTGCGTCCGGCGTCGCTTACGCCGGCGCGCGGCGCCCAGGTGAGGTAAAGCCCCATGCTGTCGGGAGAAGACAGGCCGGGCCGCTCGCCGATCATTACAACGATAAGGCGCGCGCCCAGGGCCTCGCCGATCGCATCACCCAGGGCGACGCGTCCCTGCAAGGCGAGGACGACGGGGATCATGCTCCAGCGCTGCGGCACGAGAGCGCGCAAGGCAGCCAGCAGGGGCAGCGCATGCTGTTGTACGGCGATGGCGGACAAGCCGTCGGCCAGCGCCACGACGATGTCGCAAGGCCTGGCGGCGGCGCGGAGCGCCTCGGTGCTCGCCGGGTCGAGGCGGCGACCAAGGTCGGGGCGGGTGAGGTAGGTAATGCGGTCGGGCGCGGCGCTGTGGGCGCGCAGAGGGGCATAGCCGTCGGCGCGCAAGGCCGCTTCGAGAGTGTCGAGGTCGAGCGCCTGGTGGACGGCATCGCGGGCGCGGGCGTGGGCCAGGCCGAAGTCGAGCACGGCCTGCGTCGGCAGGGCCGGTCCGGCGCGGCCCAAGGCGATGCGCGCCGAGGTGTGGCGGCGCAACTCGCTCCAGGGATCGCGGATCAGGGTTTGCGGTGGCTTCTCGTCCATCGCCGCCTCAGGGATTGCCAAGCGCGCTGGCGGCGGCCAGCAGGCGATTGTCGGCACCTGCCGCGGCCAGGCGGCCCTGGCTGTCGATGATGCGCATCTGCCCCAGCCAGGCTTCGAATTCCGGCGCCCGCTTCAGGCCCAGGGCTTCGCGTACGTACAGCGCATCGTGAAAGGAGGTGCTTTGATAGTTCAGCATGATGTCGTCGGCGCCCGGCACGCCCATGACGAAGGTGACGCCGGCGGCGCCCAGCAGGGTCAGCAGGGTGTCCATGTCGTCCTGGTCGGCTTCGGCATGGTTGGTGTAACAGACATCGACACCCAGCGGCAGGCCGAGCAGCTTGCCGCAAAAGTGGTCTTCCAGCCCGGCGCGGATGATCTGCTTGCCGTCGTAAAGATACTCGGGGCCGATGAAGCCGACCACGCTATTGGTGAGCAGCGGCTTGTAGTGGCGCGCCACCCCATAGGCGCGCGCTTCCAGGGTCTGCTGGTCGCAGCCGTGATGCGCGCCGGCGGACAAGGCGCTGCCCTGGCCAGTCTCGAAGTACATCACGTTGTCGCCAATGGTGCCGCGCTTGAGCGAGAGTGCCGACGCGCGCGCCTCCTGCAGCAAGGCAAGGTCGATGCCGAAGGCGCGATTGGCCTTTTCGGTGCCGGCGACCGACTGGAACACCAGGTCCACCGGCGCGCCGGCCTCGATGCCGCGAATCTGGTTGGTGACGTGGGTCAGCACGCAGGACTGGGTCGGAATGGCGAAGCGCGTGATCAACTCGTCGAGCATGCGCCAGAGGTTGATGAAGGTGGGCAGTGCGTCGCCGGCGGGATTGATGCCGATCACCGCGTCGCCGCAGCCATACAGCAGGCCGTCGAACAGCGAAGCGGCGATGCCCAGTGGGTCGTCGGTAGGGTGATTGGGCTGCAGGCGCACCGCCAGGCGGCCGGGCAAACCGAGCGTATTGCGAAAGCGCGTCACCACGCGGCATTTTTTCGCCGCCAAGATCAGGTCCTGGTTGCGCATCAGCTTGCTAACCGCCGCGGCCACCTCGGGGATGATGCCGGGCGCCGCGGCGGCGAGCGCCGCGGAATCGGTCGTATCGGCAAGCAGCCAGTTGCGGAAATCGCCGACGGTCAGCGAGCGCAGCGGCGCGAAGGCCGCGGCATCGTGGGTGTCGATGATCAAGCGGGTGACTTCGTCCGCCTCATACGGAACCACGGCTGCGTCGAGAAAATGCGCCAGCGGCAAGTCGGCCAAGGCCATGCGCGCCGCCATGCGCTGCTCGGCACTGGCGGCCGCAACGCCGGCCAGCACATCGCCGGAACGCAAGGGCGTGGCCTTGGCCAGCAGATCCTTCAAATCCGCGAAACGGTAGACCGAGCCGCCGACGGTGTGCGCATAAGCCATGCAGCAAGTATATGCTGCGCGACCGCAGGGTTTTACCTAGCGCTTGCTTTTGCCGTACAGGGCGCGCAATTCGTCCTTGGCCTGGTCCAGCACCTTGCGCCGGGTCGGGCTCAGTTGCGTGCCCATGCGGTTGATGAAGAAATTCAGCATCGACATGGCAGAGCGAAATGGCGCCGACTTTCTGCGCCGGCTGCGCTCGGCGGAGGACTTGAGGGACTCGGCGATGCGCTTTGCGCTGCGTTGCTTGAACACGCCCGGTTGCAATGTGAGTGCGTCGCTTTCACGGCCGACGCGCGCCGACCAGCGATGAGTGCTTGCTGCCATTTCAGGCCTCCATTTTGGTACGCCGGCATTTGGCGCCGTTGGCGGTAAGGTTTGGTCAGGAGCGGTGGTTGGTGGACTTGCGGTCCGACAGGTTGCGCGTGCCGGGGTCGACCGCATCTTCCACATCGATGCCCGGCGGCAAACCGGTATTGAGGATGTGACGGAACCCGCCCTCGGGTCTTTTTGTCGGCGTTGCCGGGGTGCTTTCCTGATTTGCCGAAGACAGCGGGCGCTCGCCGTCAGCTGGGTCGGGCCGGCCTTCGGCATGGGCGCTGTCCAGCAGCTGTTTTTCGCGCTGCGCCGGGGTGCGCTTGTCGCTGTCGGCGTTGTAGCCGGGTTTGCCTTGATCGTCTTGCATGATGACTCCTTGTGGTGGTGTGATCGCCGCCGGCCGCTCAGCCTTCTTCCAGACTTTCGGGCACATGGATATGGTCTTCAGGAAACAAATCCAGTTCGGCTTCGAGCCAGTGCCGCAGTGCCTGCCCGGGAGGAAAGCCCTCGTGCTCGGCCTTGAAATAGGCCGCCTGTGCAACTTCGCTGCGGCGCCGGTTTTCTTCATCCTGATTCATGAATTGTGATTGCACGGGTAGATAGCCTAGTGAGAGCAAGCGGCGTGCGCGTCCGGTGGAATCGTCGGCATCGGTCATTCATGCCGCGGCCGGTAGGAACTACAAGTACAGGGCTCCAGATATGAGGCGGGCGCTGCTGTCGTTCTGGGCATGTGGACTGCTAAGAGAAGGAAGGTCGCTTCATTCAATCAACCTTCCGGAGTCATCCCATGGACCGAGCCGTTTACTGCATCGCGCGAACCAGCGCGCAAGCCGAAAAAATCATCACCGAACTCAAGCAGGTCGGCTTCCTGGGTGACGATATCTCGGTGTTATTGGCGGACAAGGGCGGTACGCGCGACTTCGCACATGAACACAATACGAAAGCGCCGGAGGGCGCGGTCGCGGGCGGTGTCGCCGGCATGGGCGTCGGTGCCGCCATCGGCTGGCTCGCGGGCGTGGGCACGCTGGTAATACCTGGAGTCGGCCCGTTGCTGGCGGCCGGGCCGATCATGGCAGCCTTAAGCGGCGCCGCGGTCGGCGGCGCGGCGGGCGGGATAATCGGCGGCCTCGCCGGCCTGGGCATTCCGGAATACGAAGCCAAGCTATACGACGGCAAGATCCGCGCCGGCAATATTCTGATCTCCGTGCACACGGAAGACGGCAAGCAGCGCAGCCGCGCCAAGGAAATCTTCGAGGCCACCGGCGCCGAGGACATTGCTACTACTTCAGAAGCTACTGTATGAGGTGCTCGCCATGTCGAATGAAAATGAAAGCTCCGGCACCCGCCTGAGCCGGCGCACGTTCATGCAGGGGGCGGTGGCTGGAGCCGCTGCTACGGCCTTGCCCGCGGCGCGTGCGCAGCAAGCGCGCCCGGGAGCGGATGCAGCTAGCGCCTCCGCGGCTGCCAACGGCGGTGCAGAGGTAATGCTCAACATCAATGGCCGTACCCAGGCGATGCGCATCGAACCCACGGTGAGCCTGCTGGACGCGATCCGCGATCACGTCGGCCTGACCGGCACCAAGAAGGGTTGCGACCGCGGCCAGTGCGGCGCCTGCACCGTGCTGGTCAACGGCAGGCGCATCAACTCCTGCCTGTCACTGGCGATGATGCACGAAGGCGACGAGATCACCACCATCGAAGGTCTGGAGCAGGGCGGCAAGCTGCACGAGGTGCAGGCGGCCTTTGTCGAATACGATGCCTTTCAGTGCGGCTACTGTACGCC
This sequence comes from Burkholderiales bacterium, assembly GCA_036271855.1. Lineage (GTDB taxonomy): Bacteria > Pseudomonadota > Gammaproteobacteria > Burkholderiales > JAEUOS01 > JAQGMJ01. The sequence goes on along the minus strand of DATAZV010000401.1, from coordinate 1,368 downwards.
GGGGCAAATCTGTTCGTCGGTGGCGATGCTGGCCGAAGCCGAGGCCGGCAGCGCCAGCGCGGCCAGCAGTGCGGCGGACCTGCGTAGCGGGCGCGCGCCGGCATTGAATGACGCCGAAATCCGCGAGCGCATGAGCGGCAATATCTGCCGTTGCGGCGCCTACCCCAACATTGTCGCTGCCTTGCGTGCCGTGCACGGCAAGAGCGCCTGAGGAGGCAGCCATGCACGCCTTCACCTATACCCGGCCCGTGGATGTCGGCGACGCCGTGCAGGCGGGCGCCGCGCAGGGCTCGGCCTTCATCGGCGGCGGCACCAACCTGCTCGACCTGGTCAAGGGCGACGTGGCGCAGCCGCTGCGCCTGGTCGACATCAACCGCCTGCCGCTGGCGCAGATCCGTGAATTGCCGGGCGGCGGTTTGAGCATAGGCGCTCTGGCGCGCAATAGCGACACCGCCAACCACGCCTTGGTGCGCCAGCGCTATCCGGTGCTCAGCGAAGCGCTGCTGTCGGGCGCCTCGCCGCAGTTGCGCAACATGGCCACTGTCGGCGGCAACCTGATGCAGCGCACCCGCTGTGCCTACTTTGCCGATGCCGGCAATGCCATGTGCAACAAGCGCAACCCGGGTAGCGGTTGCGGCGCCTTGCAGGGGCGTAACCGCATGCACGCGGTGCTGGGCGGCAGCCAGCAATGCATCGCGGTCAATCCTTCGGACATGAACGTAGCGCTGGCGGCGCTGGACGCCGTGGTGCTGCTGCGCGGCCCGCAGGGCGAGCGGCGCCTGGCGCTCACCGAGTTTCACCGCCTGCCGGGCAACACACCGGAGCGCGATACCAACCTGCTGCCGGGCGAATTGATCATCGCCGTCGAGTTGCCGCCGGCCTGGCCCAACATGCGTTCGCACTACCTCAAGGTGCGCGACCGGGCCAGCTACGCCTTCGCACTGGCCTCCGCGGCTGTGGTGCTTGAAGTCGACGGCCAGACCATCCGCCGCGCGCGGATTGCCCTGGGCGGCGTCGCCACCAAGCCCTGGCGTGCCGAGGCCGCCGAGCGCGCCTTGACGGGCCGGCGCCTGGACGAAGGATCGCTCAAGGCCGCCGCCGCGCTGGCGCTGCGCGAGGCCCGGCCCCTGCGCGAAAACGCATTCAAAGTGGAATTGGCGCAGCGCGTGATCGTGCGTGCGCTGCAGGAAGCCGGAGGCAGCGCATGAACGCGATCATCGGACAGGCGCTGGACCGTGCCGACGGCCCGGCCAAAGTTACTGGCACCGCACAGTATGCAGGCGATTTTTCCGCACCGGGCATGGCTTACGCCGTGCTGGTGCAAAGCACCATCGCCAAAGGCAGGATTACCGGCATGACCACGGAGGC
>DATAZV010000400.1:0-3147 GCA_036271855.1 Burkholderiales bacterium | reverse complement strand
GGTGAGGACGCACCCCGGGACGCACCCCGGGACGCACCCCGGGCGCTTTTGATAACATCGCCAGCAAGCCGGCATTCCCGGCCCCTTCTTGAGCCCGCGCTGCACCCGCGATGACCAGCAAACTTTTTCCCACGCCGCAGGACTGCGAAGCCGCTTTTTACGAAGCGCTGGAAAAGGGCGACCTCGAATTGATGATGACCTGCTGGTCGGAAGACGAGGAAGTGGTATGCATCCACCCCGGCGGCGCCCGCCTGGCCGGCCATGCCGCGATCCGCGAAGCCTGGCGCCAGATGTTCACCGGCGGCCCGCGCCTGACGGTGCATGTCGGCCAGGTGCAAGCGCTGCAGTCGATGATGATGGTGACCCACTCGGTGCACGAATTCATCGCCGCGCGCGGCGAATCGCGCCCGGCCGCGCCGGTGGTCGCCACCAACGTCTACATGCGCTCGGGCAACGGCTGGAAAATGGTCATGCACCACGCCTCGCCCTCGCCCAAGCTGGAACGCAGCAGCGCCGCCGCGCGGCCGAAAACCTTGCACTGATCTTGGCGTCCAACCCGGACATGAGCCTTAGCTATACCGGCCCCTGGTGGTTGCCGGGCGGCAACCTGCAGACCATCTGGCCCTCGGTGGTCATCCCCGAACCGCGCGTAAGCTACCGCCGCGAGCGCTGGCAGACGCCCGACGGCGATTTCATCGACCTCGACTGGCTGCCCTGGATCGAGGGCGCGCCCCTGCTGGTGCTGTTCCACGGCTTGGAGGGCTCCTCGCAAAGCCACTATGCGCGCGCCATGATGCATGCCGCGAAAAAACGTGGCTGGAACGGTTGCGTACCGCACTTTCGCGGCTGCTCCGGAGAGCTTAACCTGTTGCCCCGCGCCTACCACTCCGGCGACAGCGCGGAAATCGACTGGGTGCTCAGGCGCGTGATGGACCAACATCAGCCTTCAAAACTCTACGCCGCCGGCGTATCTCTGGGCGGCAACGCCCTGCTCAAATGGGCGGGCGAACAGGGCGAGGCCGCGCAAACCCTGGTGCGCGCGGTCGCCTCGATCTCCGCGCCGCTCGACCTGGCCGCCGCCGGCCACGCGCTGGGGCGCGGCTTCAACAAGCTCTACACCCGCATATTCCTGGACACCCTGGTGAAAAAAAGCCTGGAAAAGCTGGCCCAGCACCCCGGCCTGTTCGACCCGGTGAAGGTGCGCGCCGCGCGCGATCTCTACGAATTCGACAACCTGGTCACCGCCCCGCTGCACGGCTTTCGCGACACCGACGACTACTGGGCACGCGCCTCCGCCAAGCCCTGGCTGTCGGAAATCCGCGTGCCCGCGCTGGCTCTCAATGCGCGCAACGACCCCTTCCTGCCGGCCCAGGCCCTGCCCGATCCGGCCGACGTCTCGCCCAGCGTCACCCTGGAATACCCCGCCCAGGGCGGCCACGTCGGCTTTGCCGTCGGCGCGCTGCCGCCGGGCAGCCTCAACTGGCTGCCGCATCGTCTATTCAACTTTTTCGAGCGCAACCCATGAACGTGCCCAAGGAAATCTTCAAGGCCTATGACATCCGCGGCATCGTCGGCAAGACCTTGACGGTCGCGGGTGTCGAAGCCATCGGCCAGGCCATCGCCTCGGAAGCGCGCAAGCGCGGCTCGACCGAAATCGTCATCGGCCGCGACGGCCGGCTCTCCGGTCCGGAACTCGCCGCCGCGCTCGCCGCCGGCATCCGCAAGGCAGGCGTGAACGTGGTCGACCTCGGCATGGTCACCACCGGCATGCTGTATTACGCCGTCTACGAACTCAATAGCGGCTCCGGCGTCATGGTCACCGGCAGCCACAACCCACCGGACTACAACGGCCTGAAAATGGTGATCGCCGGCGAAACCATCCACGGCGACACCATTCTCTCCCTGCACACCCGCATCGAGCGCGGCGACCTCAGCAGCGGCGAGGGGCAATACCGCACCCACGACATTCGCGACGCCTACATGCAGCGCATCACCGGCGGCATCAAGCTGGCGCGCGGCATGAAAGTGGCAATCGACTGCGGCAACGGCGTGCCCGGCGCATTCGCGCCCGCACTGTTCCGTGCCCTGGGCTGCGAAGTCACGGAACTGTTTTGCGAAGTCGATGGCCACTTTCCCAATCACCATCCCGACCCCGCGCATCCGGAAAACCTCGAAGACCTGATCCACGCGTTGCAAAAGGGAACCGACGAAATCGGCCTCGCCTTCGACGGCGACGGCGACCGCTTGGGCGTCGTCACCAAAGACGGCAGGATCATCTACCCCGACCGCCAGCTGATGCTGTTCGCCGCCGACGTGCTGTCGCGCAACCCCGGCGCCACCATCCTCTACGACGTCAAGTGCACGCGCAACCTGGCGCCGTGGATCACGCAACACGGCGGCGTGCCGCTGATGTGGAAGACCGGCCACTCCTTCGTCAAGGCCAAGCTGAAAGAAACCGGCGCCGCGCTGGGCGGCGAAATGAGCGGCCATGTGTTTTTCAAGGAACGCTGGTACGGCTTCGACGACGCGCTGTACGTCGGCGCGCGCCTGCTGGAAATCCTCTCGCGCGAAAAAGACCCCAGCGCCATCCTGAACGCCCTGCCCGACTCCATCGCCACACCCGAACTCCAGCTCAAGTGCGCCGAAGGCGAAAACTTCACCCTGATCGACAGGCTGCAAAAAGAGGCCAAATTCCCCGGCTCCGAAAACATCATCACCATCGACGGCTTGCGCGTCGAATACCCGGACGGCTTCGGCCTGATGCGCTCCTCCAACACCACGCCGGTGATCGTGCTGCGCTTCGAGGCCAACGACGAGACTGCCATCAAGCGCATTCAACAGACCTTCCGCGAGGCGCTGCTGAAGGTCAAACCAGACGCGCACCTTCCGTTTTAGAAATGCGAAGCCGCCATGGATGACATCGTCGCCCAGGCCATGCGCAAATGGCCCAACGTGCCCGATGTCTACAACTGGCTGCGCCTGGACGAGCGCGGCCGTTGGCGCGTACGCGCACGCGACTACGAAAACACCGGCCGCTTCGAAACCATCGGCAACCCCGCGGTGGTCGAATTCATCGGCCGCAATTATCAGCCCGATGACCAGGGCCGCTGGTATTTCCAGAACGGCCCGCAGCGCGTGTTCGTCGGC
>DATAZV010000399.1:0-3306 GCA_036271855.1 Burkholderiales bacterium | reverse complement strand
AAAACTCCATCACAATATGCGCCCTCTTCCCCACCGCGCCGATATTCGCGATCCCCTCGCGCGTCCATTGCGTCACCAGCTCCGGTGACCCGCCCATCGGCTCCAGCCCCTGCGCGATCAGCCGCTCGCGCAGCCCCGGGTCGTTGAGCGCGCGGGTGACTTCGGCATTCAGCCGCTCGATCACCGCCTTCGGCGTGCCGGCCGGGGCGATGATCGGTGACCAGGTGGAATAAGTGAAGCCCTTGACGCCGGCCTCGTCGATGGTCGGCACGTCCGGCAGCAGCGGCGAGCGCTTGGCGCTGGCGACAGCCAGCGCCCGCAGCTTGCCGGCCTTGATCTGCTGCGACACCACGGCCACCGCGCTGAACATGGCGGGAATCTGCCCGCCGATCACGTCCAGCGTCGCTTGCGTGGTGCCGCGGTAGGGGATGTGCGTGAGGTCGACGTTGGCCGCCGCCTTGAACAGTTCCATGCCTACGTGCTGCGGGCTACCGCTGCCGCCGGAGGAGAAGTTGAGTTGCCCGGGGCGGGCGCGCGCCAGGGCGATGAACTCGGCCAGGTTTTTCGCTGCCACTTCCGGGTTCACTACCAGCACCCAACTGATGCTCGCCACCAGGCTCACGGGCGCGTAGTCCTTCAGCGGGTCATACGGCAGGCCGGTGGGTTTGAGGCCGGGGATCACCGCCATCAACCCGTCGTTGAAGCCGCCCAGGGTGTAGCCGTCGGGCGGCGCTTTTTTCAGGCGCTCGGCGCCGATCAGGCCGGCAGCGCCGGTCTGGTTTTCGATCACGATGGCCTGGCCCATGTTCTCGGCCATTTTTTGCGTCAGCGGGCGCATCAGCGTATCGACGCCGCTGCCGGCGGAAAACGGCACCACCATGAGTATCGGGCGCGCGGGGTAGGGCGCCTGCGCTGCCGCCAGCAGAGGTGCGAATAGAAATGCCCAAGCCGCGGTGTTGCGCCACATGATGTTTGTCTCCAGGAAATTCAGGCTGCCGGGCGCGGAAATCCAGGGTGCCCGGGCCGAATTATTTGTCGCCTGCGGATTGTATCTTTACACTGACCCCAATTAACCCTGCGAGTATCCGGAGCCATGAACGAACGAATCAACCAGATATTGCAGCAAATGGCGGCGCTCGAAGCCGACCTGGCCACTGCGGTCCATGAGCAGGAGAGCCGGGTGTTCTTCCAGATCAAGGGCAAGCGCGTCGAGTTCGAGAGTTCGATCAGGGAGGCGCACCGCAAGCTGAAGACCGGCTTCTTCCGCTGGCTGGTGACCAACCGGCCGCAGAACCTGATTACCGGGCCGCTGATCTACGGCATGGTGGGGCCGCTGCTGATGCTCGATGCCTGCGTCAGCTTCTACCAGTGGGCCTGCTTCCCGATCTACGGCATCGTCAAGGTGCGCCGCGGCGACTACATGGTGTTCGACCGGCGCCACCTCGGCTATCTCAATTTCATCGAGAAATTCCATTGCACCTATTGCGAATACGGCAACGGGCTGATGGGGTATATGGCCGAGATACTGGCGCGCACCGAAGAGTATTTCTGCCCGATCAAGCATGCGCGCAAGCTGCTCAGTGCCCACAGCCGCTACAACCGCTTCCTCGCCTATGGCGATGCCGCCGACTATGAAGCCCGGCTGGAGCAATTCAGGGTGGCGCTGGGGAAGGCCGAATGAACGCGCATCAACCGCGTGCGGCGTCAGCGTTTCAGTAGCGCATTGCCGCGCCGCTCCATTTCGGCCGGTTCGAGGTCCTCTTTCCAGGTCAGCAGCACCCAGACATGGCCGAACGGGTCGCGTACGCTGGCCGAACTGGCGCCGTAGAACATTTCCGTCGGCGCCTGGATTTGCTCGGCGCCGGCTGCGACCGCGCGCCGCTGCAAGGCGGCGTTGTCGCCGGTGAAGATGTGCAGGCCCGCCGCGCAGCGCCCGAGCGCGCGCGGCTCGGCGTAGAGCTTGCCGTCCGGGTCGCCGATCATCAGCACCGAGCCGCAGATGGAGATTTCGGCGTGCAATATCTTGCCGTCGGGGCGGGCGATGCGCAGCAGTTCTTCCGCACCGAATGCGCGCTGGTAGAAGGCGATGCCCTCCGCCGCGCCGTCGACATAGATGTGCGGCACGACGGCGTTGCGATAGCGGGCGGGTGGTTCGATCATCTCGCTCTCCTGCAATGATTCCGTGATGGCGCGGCGCCGCTCAAGCGGCCAGGCGCTGCCGGCGCCGCGCCAGCGCCCGGCGCACGTCCTGCGCGCGGTTGCCGACCTTGGCGATGGTCTGGCGCAGCGCCGCCTTGGTGACGCCGAACTGGCGCGACCAGTAGGTCACTTCGAACTCCATGCCGGTGTCGATGCGCGCGGCATCGGCTTCCTCATTGACGGGCGGTTCCTGGTACATGGCGTGCTCGTTTTGGGTTTTGACAGGGCGTATTTTTTTCGTTATCCCCGGCCGCGGCTGTCCGTGGCAGCGGGAAGCGCGTGTGGGAGATGTCTGACATGGGGGCGCGCGGCCCGGGCCGCAAGGTGCCGCCACGTGCTGCAAGCCGCCGCTACGCCATCCGCCTGGCGCCGCGCGGGCGCCGGGCAGGCCGGTCCGCCGCCCGCTAGCGCAGGTAGCGGAAAATGGTCTCGACCCCGCTGGCCACCAGGTCGGCCGGGTCGGGCGGGCCCTGGTTGCCGGCGGCGTAGTGCGCGGCGCTGTTGCGCTCGTGCGCCAGGATGGCTTCGGCCACCACGTCGTGGGGCTGCACCGTGCGCGCCTTGTCGGCGGCGCCGTAGGCGGCCAGCGCCTGTTCCACCGCGCCGGGGTCGAGCACCGAAATCGGCGCCTGGCAAAAGCTGCACACCGTGTCGTGCGCCAGGTCGATCGGCGCGCCGCAGCCGCTGCAGCGGATGGTCGGCATCCGCGCCGCCAGGGCGATGCGCTCCACCGCGCTCAAGGTGCGGATGAAACCCTTTTCGATCATGAACTGGGTGAAGGGGGTGAAGCGCCCATGCTCGGCCGGGCAAAAGTAATAGACGATGTGCCCGCCCTTGGTGATGTCCTGGCGGTACACCAGGTGTTCGACGCAGCGCGCGCATTTGAGCGTGCTGCCAAGCGGGCGCGCCTGTTCGTGGTTTTCGTGGATCGCCTGGAACAGTTGCACCACGCCGGCCGGCGCCAGTTGCACCGCCTCGCGCGCGTCGAACCAGATGCCCTGGCAATTCCAGCAGACGTCCAGCGTCTCTTCGCCGCCGTAGTTTTTCGGGTAGGCCCGCGAGGCCATCGGGCCGAGGCATGAAGGGCAGCGCAGTTGTTCTTCCATC
>DATAZV010000398.1:0-8758 GCA_036271855.1 Burkholderiales bacterium | reverse complement strand
CGAACCGCCGCGGATCAAGCCGGAGACCGCCCCCCTGCCGAGCATCACGCCGCGCCCGCTGGTACCGCCGCGCCTGAAAGCACAGGTACACGTCAACGGCGTGGTATTCACCGGCAACACGCTCTATACCCAGGAACAACTGCAGGCGATTGCCCAGCCCTACCTGAAAAAGGTGATGTCGCTGGCCGAAATCCAGGGGGTGGCCGAAATCATCTCCGAGCGCATGCGCGCCGATGGCTACCTGGTGGCCAGCGCCGCGGTGCCGGCACAAAAGATCAAGGACGGCATCGTCCGCATCGACATTCTCGAAGGCAAGCTGGAAAGCTTGCACATCATCGGCAACAAACACTATTCGGAAGCGCGCATCAGATCTTACTTGGCGCCGCTGCTGGCCGATCCGGCGCTGACCGACAAGGCGCTGGAGCGCAGCCTGCTGCTGCTCAATGAGCTGCCGGGCGTCAGCGCCCGCGGTACCCTCTCCCCGGGCCAGCAATACGGGCAGACCGACCTCGAGGTCAACATCGGCGAACGGCACTTTCGCGCCGCCGCCGGCCTCAACAACTATGGCAGCACCGAACTGGGCCGTGCCCGCGCCGACCTGTCGATGGACTGGTTCAACCCGATCGGCTTCGGCGATCACGCCAGCGCGCGCCTGATCGAGTCCCAGGGCGGCCTGCTCGGCCTGGGCCGCATCGGCTACGATTTTCCGCTGGCGCCGGCCTGGCGTGTCTCGTTGGCGGCAGCGCGCATCGACTACCGGGTGGCAGGCTCGTTTTCGGCACTGCAGCTGACCGGCAATTCATTCACCCGCGACGCTTCGCTGGCCTATGCCTGGGTCCGCAGCCGCGGTACCAGCCTGACCGTAAGCGGCGGCGTGCGCGATGTGCGCACCAACCAGGAAGCCCTGGGGCAGTCGCTCGGCGGCCTGCACGTGCGCGCCGGCTACACCACCCTCGGCGGCTATACCACTTACGGTGGCGGCCTGACCAGCGGCCTGGCCGCGCTGACCAGCAACGGCCACGGCCAGGCCGGCCCCGGCATCGCCGGCGACGGCATCCGGCTGAAGACTGAACTGGACCTCACCCATACGCACCCGCTGCCGGGGAATTTCGAAGTTTCACAGCGCCTGGCCATGACCTTGAGCCCGGACGCCCTGCCCGACACCGAGAAATTCGCCCTCGGCGGCCCGGATTCGGTACGCGCCTTCCCGATCGCGCAACTGCGCGGCGACGAGGGCCTGCTATCGGTTACGGAACTGCGGCGGCGCTTCCGCTTTTACGACACCCAAAGCTACGTCGGCGCGTTTTTTGACTACGGTTCGATGCGCCTGCGCCAGCCGGCACTGGCTGGGTACCGCGACAGCCTGTCCGGCGCCGGCATCACCGCCAGCGTCAGCCACGAGCATCTGCGCCTGAAACTCGATCTGGCGCGCGCCATCAGCAGCGACCGCCCCACCGACGGCCATCGCGCCCGGGTCTGGCTTTCCGCCACCTGGCTGTTCTGATTACTGGCGCTCCGGTGCCGGTCGTGTTTTGCGGCCGGTCGCCGGATTGTAAAAAAGTCTTAAGTTCCCGCGTTTGTCGCCGTTGAAGCACTGAGATATCGGTCGCGCCGCCCATGGGGCAGCGCGAAGTCCCAGGCTTCCGGAGAACAAACGTCATGGTCGTAACCCGTCTCGCCCCCCCGCCGACAAACCGTACCGGGGCACCGCGGCGGCCGGTCGCACGCAAACTGGCCTGGGCCATTGCGCTGGCCTGTGCGCTGGGCGCCAATGCCGCATGGTCCAGCGACGTCCTGCCCAGCGGGGCAAGCCAGGCGGCAGGTTCGATCAACGCACCAGTGGTCAGCGGCAGCAACATGACGATCAACGTCAACACCCCCAAGGCCGTGATCAACTGGAACACCTTTTCGGTCGGCAGCGTCAATACGGTGCAGTTCGTGCAGCCCGGTGCCAGTTCGGTAGTGCTCAACCGCGTTACCGGCGGGGTCGCCAGCAACATCGACGGCAACCTGCAGGCCAACGGCCAGTTGTTCCTGGTCAATCCGAACGGCGTGTTTTTCGGCGCCACTTCGCATGTCGACGTCGGCGGGCTGGTGGCCTCGTCCCTGGACATCGCCGACAACGATTTCATGAGCGGCTCCTACCTGTTTGCCAAGAGCGGCGGCTCGCCGCTCGGCCAGGTGGTGAACAACGGCAGCATCAATATTGCCAGCGGCGGCTATGCGGCCCTGCTCGGTGAGCAGGTAGTCAATGGCGCCACCGGGGTCATCAGCGCGCCGGCCGGCAGGATCGGCATGGGCGTAGGCGAACAAGTGACCATCACCTTCGACAGCAATCAGCTGCTGTCGTTTTCGGTAGGGCTGCCTGCCCTCAACAACCTCGCCTACGCGCAAAACAGCGGCCAGTTGCTGGCCGATGGCGGCCGGGTATCGATGACCGCGATGGTGTCCAATGCCCTGGCCTCCGCCGTGGTCAACCAGAGCGGACTGATCCGTGCCCAGGGCGTGGCCGATAAAAACGGCGAAGTCTATCTGTCCGCCGACGGCGGCAACATCGAAGTCAGCGGCAGCATCGAGGTCGGTGCCCAGAGCGCGGCGCCCCCCTCCACCCTGAACCTGTCGGCCAACAACGGCAACATCAGCGTCACCAATACCGGCTCGCTGGCGGCCAGCGGCAGCAACGGCGCCAACCTGTTTGTCGTCGCCAGCGGCGGCCAGGTTTCGCTGGGTGGCAGCATCAGCGCGCAATCCGATGCCGGCGCCACCAACATCGGGATGCAGGGCACCTCGGTCGCGCTCAACAGCGCCAGTATCAGCAGCACCGGCTTCCTCAGCGCTTCCATGGCGATGTATGCGAGCAACGGCGGCATCACGCAAAGTTCCAACGGTGTGATAAGCGCCGCGACCACCGCCTCCGTGCAGGAAGCCACCGACGCCGGCGGCTATGCCTCCGCCAACGTCAACCTGATCAGCACCGGCGCGCAAGACCTGGGCGGGGCTATCACCACCACCGCGCACGGCCCGCAAGCCGCGTCTTTCGTTTCGGCCTCCTCGAGCACCGACGCCGTCTCCGTCAACCAGGTCTCGGTACGCGCCGACGGCGGCGGCAACTATGCCAACCTTTCTCTTTCGGCCGCCGGCAACATCACCAGCACCGGCAACCTCAGTACCTTCGCCGACGCCGGGCCCGCCACTTCGATCATCGCCGCCGGCGGCGCGGTGCAGCTGGGCGGCAATCTTTCGGTGCAGGGGGTCTCCGCCAGCAACAGCGCGACTCTGGCCACGATCACCGCCGGCAACGGCGATGTGCGGATGGCGCCGGGCACCCAGATCAGCGTCATCGACACCGCCACCGGCAGCAGCGCCGGCGCCGGCCTGAGCGTGGACGCACCGCAAGGGCAGCTGGTGCTGGGCGACATCAACGTCGCCTCCGTCGCGGGTCCCGCGCAAACCCTGTTGCATGGCGCGGGCGGCGTGACCTTTGCCGGCAACGTCGGCACCAGCGGCAATTCCGCGCAGATCAATGTCAGTGCCGACGGCGCCGCCGTGGTCGTCGATGCCGGCCAGACCGTGCAGGCGACGGCTACCGACGGCGGTGCGCAACTCAACATCTCCACGCCCGGCGGCAGCCTGCAGATCGACGGCTCGCTGCAAACCCACGCACCCGGCGCGAGCGGGCGCATCACCACCGATCCGGCTTCGCCCTGGGATACGCCCGGCCCGGTTCTTCAGCTCGCCTTCGATGCCGACCAGGCCATCCTGACCCGCCTGCTGACCATCGCGCGCACCACGCCTTCGAATCCGCTGGCCGGCAATGGGCTGATCGTGATGCCGTCCTGGAACATCGTCGGCTTGAGCCCGCTGGCCAACGGCAGCATCGACGCCGCCCTCTACGAGGACGATGGCCAGGAGGGTATCGTCCCGACCTCGGAAATCAAGGGCGACGGCGCTCCGATCAACGCTGCAATGAGAAAATGACGGCCTGAGCATTCCGGCTGGCCATCAAGGAGGGATCATATGCAAGGCGCGCCGCGCATCCTGATCGTCGACGATTCCGAAGAGGACGTGTTGCTGGCGGCCGCGCAGATCCGCCGCTGGGCCCGTGACGCGCTGATCCGCCGCGTCGACAATCCTGCCGACTTTTCCGCGGCGATCGAATCCGGCTCATGGGACCTGGTGCTGTGCGACCACCACATGCCGACCTTTGACTCCGGCGCCGCCCTTGAACTGCTCAACAGCACCGGCCGCAGCGTGCCGTTCTTCGTCTACTCGGGTTATTTCAGTCCGACGCAGCGGGAAAATGCCCTACGCGAAGGGGCCAGCGGCTATGTCGACAAGCGCGACATTGCCGGGCTGATGCGCACCATCGACCGCACCCTCAATCCCGCGCCGGCCGAAGCGGGCCTGGAAGCCGCCGGCGGCTCTGCCGGGCCCGACTGAATCCGCCGGCCTGGTGCCGGCGAGGGTTCGCTTCACCCCAAGGTCCCATGGGCCACTGTGACCAACTGAAGGGCCAATGCGGCCTCCCGGAGATTTCGCCTGTCCCTAGGCTGCTTCCGCGGGCAACTGGTTGATGCCCAGCCAATAGTGCGTAAGCCGGGCCAGCGAGTCCATCAGCTGCTCGAAATTGACCGGCTTGACGACATAGCTATTGACCCCTGAATCGTAGGCCTCGGCGAGGTCGCGTTCTTCCTTGGAAGAAGTGAGCATGACCACTACCAGGCGCTTCATGCCGATATCGGCGCGGATCGCCTTCAGCACTTCCAGGCCCGTGAGCTTGGGCAGCTTGAGGTCGAGCAGGATCAATTTGGGTCGCGCAGTCCGCGAGCGGCTCGCGTAGGCGCCGCGGCAGAACAGGTAATCAAGCGCTTCCACGCCATCGGCCACCCGCGCCATGGTCACGGCCACCCCGCCACGCTTGAGGGCGCGGCTGATCAGCTCGGCATCATTCGGATCGTCCTCGACCAACAGGATGTCCGCACCGGGATCGGTGGCCATTGTCACTTTCTGCTCCTCTTTGTGTCTTCGCCTGCTCGGTTGCACATGTCAAGGCCATCTCCAGGTCGAAAAGGCCTCAATGACCTTGGCATACACCCCCGCCGATCAGCGCTGCCTGTCAATTCTAGCAGGCTGTGCCCAAATTTCACACAGTAAGCGGCCTTCCGGCCAAGGCCCGGGGCGCAGTTGCAAGCAGCCGGCATCAGTCGGCCAGCGCACTTGGCGGCAGGCTGAAATGGAAACTTGCACCCTCGCCCGGCTGCCCTTCGGCCCAGACCCGGCCGCCATGACGCTCGATCACCCGTTTGACGATGGCCAGCCCGACGCCGGTGCCCTCGAACTCGTCCTGCCGATGCAGGCGCTGGAACATGCCGAACAGCTTGTTGGCATAGGCCGGGTCGAAGCCGGCGCCGTTGTCGCGCACGGTGTAGCACATGCCCCCGGGCTCGGACCGTGCTTCGATCTCCACTTTGCCGCCACGGCGTCTGCTGGTGAACTTGACCGCGTTGGAAATCAGGTTGACCCAGACCTGGCGCAACATCGCCGCGTCGCCCAGCATGTCGGGCAGCGCACCGACGGCGAACTCGGGGCGCATGCCGCCGGCCGGCACCGGTGTCTCCAGGATCACGGCCTCGACCATGGCGGCGGTGGCGACGCGCTGGCGGGCCGGTTCGCCGCGCGAGAAGCGGGCAAATTCGAGCAAGCCGTCGATCAGCTCGGCCATGCGCCGGGCATTGGCGGAAATGATGTCGAGGTCGCGGCGCATGCGCTCGTCCAGCCGGTCTCCGGCATCGACCCGCAGCATGCGCGAAAAACCGTCGATCGAGCGCAACGGCGCGCGCAGGTCGTGCGCGACCGTGTAGGAAAACGACTCCATCTCGCGGTTGGCCGCCGACAATTCGGCGGTGCGTTCGGCGACCCGCGCCTCCAGGCTTTCATTCAGGCGCATGATCTCCCGCTCGGTCCACTTGCGCGCGCTGATGTCGTGCACCTGGGCCTGGATCACCAGCCCGCGATCGCGGCTCACCACGGAGGAGCCGACTTCGGCGTCCATCCGTGTCTGGTCCAGGCGCACCAGCTGCATCTCGGCAAAGCCGGCGCCCGGCAGGCCCGCGCCCATCGCCAGGCGCCGCCCGCGCGCCAGGAACAGGAATTCCGATGCCAGCAGGCTGTCTACCCTGAGGCCCAGCAGCGCGCTGGCGTCGGGCGCGCGCATCAGCGCCACCATCGCGGGATTGACGTATTCGATGACATCGTCGCGATAGACAAAAACGCCGGCCTGCGCGCCTTCCACCAGCGTGCGGTAACGCGCCTCGTTCTCGCGCAACGCGCTTTCCGCCTCGGAACGCTCGATCACCACGCCAGCCAGGCCGGCGGCCGACACTGAAAGCTCCAGGTCCGCCGCCGCGGGCTCACCGGCCAGATCGTGGTACACCGCCAGGGTGGCGATGACGCGGCCACCCGCGCCATGCACCGGCACCGACCAGCAGGCGCGGAAGCCGGCGGCGGCGGCATCGGCACGGAACCGCGCCCAGTGCGGATCGGTTTCGATGTCCGCGCTCACCGTCACGCGGTCCTGCAATACGGCCACCGGACAGCATCCCAGATCGTCTGCCAGCGGCAATAGCCACGATGCCTGGCGAAATCCTTCCGGCAGGCTGGGGCCCGCCAGGTGGTGCAGCTCGCTGCCCTTGACGATATTGACCGCCGCCACGCCGCGCCGTGCCAGGGCTGCTTCGACGGCGTGACATAACAGGGTCATCAGTTGCTCCAGCGGCGCGCCGGCGGCCAGTTGCTCGAACAATTCCTTTTCGCCGGCGCGCAGTGCATAGATGCGATAGCGCTGTGTGATGTCGGCGCCGACGCCGCGGTAGCCGGTGAATCCGCCCGCGCTGTTGAACACCGGCTCGCCGCTGATCGACCAATAGGCACGCTCGCCGTCGGCGCCGGCGTAGGCGATCACCAGGTCGGAAAAGGATTTGCGCTGGTCGAGGTCGCGCCGGTGCTCCTCCCAGGTGAACCCGACTGGCCGCAATTCGGGGCGTTCCCAGCGGCGGCGGCCGAGTTCAGCGTCGGCGCTCGGCTGCTCCCGTCCTTCGCGCCCGGTAACGGCGGCGAAACGGTATTCGGCGTCGAGCTCCCAATACCAGTCCGAGGAAAGCGCGGTGAGGCGGCGAAAACGCTCTTCGCTTTGCCGCAGCGCTTCTTCGGCTTCGACCCGGTCGGTGACGTCCATGGCCATGATGACGATCGCCGGCGGGCCCGCCTCTTCTGCGCGGATCAGCGCGCCATACCATTCACACTGGATGCGCGAGCCGTCGCGCCGCAGGTTGACCACGCGCCGGCCGGCGGGCGGCTCAACCCCGGACAAGCGCAGGTGCAGGCGGCCGGATATCTCTTCGTGGCGTTCGGCCGGCACCACCAGGTCGAGCAGGCTGCGTCCCAGCGCCTCGGCGGCGGCGTAGCCGAAGACCCGCTCGGCGGCCGGGTTCCAGGTACTGATGATGTACCCGGCGTCATGCACGACGCAGGGCAGCGGCATGGTCTCGATGATCTGGTGCAGGCGCTTGAGCAGGCTGCGGGACTCGGCTTGCAGGCGTTCGCGCTCCGCCTCCAGTACACGGCGCTCGCTGATATCGACCACCGATAGCCGCAGCAGGCCGGCGGCCCCGGGCAGGCGCGTCAGGCGCAACTCCGCCGGAAACTCGCGTCCATTGGCCGTATAGAACAGCCACTCCACCGCCACCTCGTCGCCCGCCAGCGCCTGCCGCATCAGCGCCAGGCCATATTCCTGGCCGCCGGGCTGCTGCGGGGCATTGAAGCGGTGGATCGGTGCGGTGAGCAATTCTTCGCGCGACATGCCGAACAGGCGCACCGCGCTGGGATTGGCGTCGAGCACTTTCATCGCATCGGCATCGACGACGAAAATCGCCTCCGGCGCGCTGTCGATCAAGGCGCGATTGCGCGCTTCGGATTCACGCAGCGCCTGTTCCGCGCGATAGCGCCGCGTGATGTCCGCACCGGTGCCGTGGTATCCGCTGAATGCGCCGTCGGCGCCGTACACCGGCTCGCCGCGCAACGCCATTACGCGGCTCGGGCCGCTTTCCGTCACGCGCTCGACCAGGAAGGCGGAAAACGCCTGGTGCGCCTCGAGTTGCGCGCGATGCGCCTGCCAGCCGGTGCCGACCGGCCGGAGCCAGGCGTGGTCCCACGGCCGGGTGCCCAGCAACTCGCCGGCAATCAGGCGCGCCTGCGCGCCCGGCTGGACGCCGCCGTCGATCTCGACAAAACGAAAATCCGCGTCCAACTCCCAGAACCAGTCCGAGGTCATGGCGGCAAGGCGACGAAAGCGTTCGCCGCCCTGTTGTCCGGCTTCGCTGCGGCGCTGCAGGGCTTCGGCCATGCGGTTGAAGTCTTGCGCCAGGGCGTCCAGTTCGCCTCCACCGTCATCCGCGGTGAGGCGAAAGGTGAAATCACCTCCCGCCAGCCGCGCGGCGCCTTCACGCAGAAAACGAAGCCGCAGCATCCGACGGCGCGCCAGCGCCGCACCCAGCAGCAAGACGCCGGCCCCGGCGATCCCGGCCGCGACCTGTGCCCAGGCACCGGCACTGCCCAGGAGCAAAACAAAGGCAAGGACCAGCGCAACAGCGGTCAGGGCCAGCAGAAACAGTGGAATCTCGAAGCGGCGCTGGAATAAAACCGGCGCGGCGCCTTGGCTTACACGCGTCTCGGTCATGCAACCCCCGGGAAAAGGGAAGTG
>DATAZV010000397.1:0-28044 GCA_036271855.1 Burkholderiales bacterium | reverse complement strand
CTGCACACTGATCGGCCCTGATTTCAAGCCGCCGCAGGCGGCGGCGCCGGCCGACTGGAGCACCTGGCACAGCGGAGCCGGCGAGTTGCGCGAGGGCCTGGTCCTCAAACCTTCGATCTTGCCCGAGCAATGGTGGACGGTGTTCGGCGACAGCGCCCTCAATGATCTGCAGAATCGCGCCCTGCAGGCCAGCCCCGACCTGCAAACCGCCGCCCTGCATTTCGCGCAAAGCCGCGCGCAGCGTGCCAGCGCTGCGGCCCAGCGCGGTCCCGAGGTCAACGGTAGTGGCAGTGCCAAGCGCCAGCGCGAAAGCGAGACCGGGGCCAGCACGCGGCTGATCACCGCCATCGCCCCGGGCGGCGCCGGACAGCAGCAGATCATCTCCCTGCTCAGCAGTCCCTATAACCTGTATCAAAGCGGCTTTGACGCTTCCTGGGAACTGGACCTGTGGGGCAGAGTACGCCGCTCGATCGAGGCAGCGGATGCCGACCTTGCCGGCGCGGCGGAAATGCTGGCGCAGGCGCGCCTGTCGATCAGCAGCGAAGTGGCGCGCAATTACTTCGAGCTGCGCTCGCCCCAGCGGCAGTTGCGTATCGCGCGCCAGGACATCGCGGCCGCCGAGGAGGCGCTGGGATTGATCCAGGCCCGCGCCCGCGGCGGGCTGACCGACCAAAGCGATGTGGTGCGCCAGAACGCGCAGCTGGCCGATCTCAAATCGCGCGTACCGCAGTTGCTCGGGCAGGAGGCGGCCACGATCAACCAGATCAGCATATTGGTCGGCGCGCGCCCGGGCGAATTGGCGCTGGGAACGGACGCTGGCACGGATGCGCCCCTGCCGGACCTCGTGCTCGGCGTGCCTTCCGACCTGGCGCGGCGCCGGCCGGACATCCGCCAGGCCGAGGAAAAGCTGCACTCGGCCACCGCCAATATCGGTGTCGCCAGGGGCGACCTGCTGCCGCGCATCACCCTGGGGGCGAGTTTCGGCTTCGAATCCCTGATGGGCGACAAGTTCGGCGACTGGGGCAGCCGGCGCTGGTCTCTCGGCCCTAGCCTGAGCCTACCGATTTTCGATTCCGGCCGGCGCCATGCGGTGGTCGAGCTGCGTGAACTGCAGCAGCAGGAGGCCGCCGTGTCCTTTCAGCAAACCGTGCTCAAGGCATGGCAGGAAATCGACGACGCGCTCAACAACTATGGCGCCGAGCGCAAGCGCAATCTGCAACTGCTGGAGAAGCAGCATGGCTCGCAAGAGGCCTACGACCTGGCGCGGGCGAAGTATGCCGGCGGCCAGACCGATTTCCTGGCCCAGCTCGACGCGCAGCGCACCCTGTTCCAGGCCGAGCGCGACCTTGCCGACAGCAACAGCCAGATGCGCGAGCGCCTGGTGGCGGTCTACAAGGCGGTGGGCGGCGGCGGGCCGGTGCTCTCTTCGGCGAGCCAGGCGACTTCTTCGCGCTAGCCGCAGCCGCGGCCGTTTTCGAAGCCCGGGCCGCTGCCGTCGGCGCTCCGCCTTCTGGTTGCGCCGGTGCGCCGCTTCTTCGCTTATACGGTGAGTTCCCAATCGCGATTGCGGCGCTCCGGCGTTACCGCTATTCTTGCCCCGGGTTGCAGGCACAAAAATCGTACATCCGGAGACAGCAAATGAAATCTGACCTTTTCAGGCATCGGGCGAAGTTGTCCGTCGCGGCAGCTTTCCTGGGCGCGGTTCTGGGCGCGGCGGCGCTTGATGCCGCCGCCCAATCCGCAGCGGCCGTTCCGCTGCGCGTGGCCTACATTCCGGCCGCAACCTGGACCATCGCCTGGGTGGCCAAAGACCAGGGCATCTTCGACAAGCACGGCCTCGACGTCACCTTCACGGTGGTGCAGAATATTTCGCTGCTGCCCGCCACTGTCGGCAAGCAGATCGACATCGCCCCGGCAACCCCTCCCGACCTGATCAAGTCGGCCGGTAGCGGCCTGGATGTCGTCGGCGTCGCCGGCGGGGTGCTGGAAGTCTCGGACCAGACCGGCAACGGCCTGGTGGTGCGCAAGGATTCCGGCATCAGCAGCGTGGCCCAGCTCAAGGGCAAGACCATTGCCACACCGACCCTCGGTGCCATTCTTCACGTGGCCGCGCTGCACTGGCTGAAAAAGAGCGGCGTCGAGCCGAATGCCGTGCGCGCGGTGGAGGTGCCGTTTCCCAACATGGCCGACCAGTTGAAGGCGGGCCGCGTCGATGCGGTCGAAACCACGCAGCCCTTTCTCGGCCAGATGCTGGCGGCGGGCAACGTCAGCCTGGGCAGCCTGACCATGGCGGTGGCCGATCCCTCGCGCACCACCCTGTGGATCGCCGAGGGCGCCTGGGCGCGCAGCCACCAGGCGGTGCTCAAGCAGTGGATCGAGGCACTCAATGAGGCCAAGGCTTTTATCGCCGCCAACCCCGGCCCGTCGCGCGCCATCATCGCGAAATACACCCATCTGCCGCCCGCAGTGGTCGAGAAGCTGCCGATTCCGAACTACGAAGCGCGCCTGGAAGCGTCGCAACTGACGCCATGGATCAAGGCGATGCGCGAGATCGGCCAGCTGCAGCGCGATGTCGACCCCGCCAAACTGATCGTCGAGGCCAAGTAGCGCTTGCGCGCATCGCCATGGCTGAAGCGGTCTTCGAACTGCAGGATGTAGAACTGGTATTGCCGGCAGCCGGCGGCCCGCGCAAAGTCCTGTCGAACGTCGGCTTTACGCTTGCCGCCGGCGAAATCCTCACCATCGTCGGCGCCTCCGGCACCGGCAAGACATCCCTGCTGCGCATCCTCGCCGGACTGACTGCTCCCACCAGCGGCCAGTTGCGCTATCGCGGCAAGCCGATGAACGGCCCGCAGGACGGCGTGGCCATTGTTTTCCAGGACTACGGCAATGCGCTGTTGCAGTGGCGCAGCGTGGCCCGCAATGTCGCGCTGGGCGTGGAGCGCGAGCTCAAGGGCGAGGCTCTCGCCACCCGGGTGGCGGAAGCGCTGCGCCTGGTGGGCCTGGAGCGTAACGCCGACGACTATCCCTGGCAACTCTCGGGCGGCATGCAGCAACGGGTGCAAATCGCCCGGGCAGTGGCCATGCGTCCCGCGGTGCTGCTGATGGATGAGCCTTTCGGCGCCCTGGACGCGATGACCAAGGCGACCCAGCAAGACGAGTTGCTGCACTTGCGCCAGGCCACCGGCGCCAGTATCGTCTTCATCACCCATGACATCGAGGAAGCGGTATACCTCGGCGACCGCGTGGCGCTGCTGAGCGGCTCACCGGGCGCCATCAGCCTCACAATGGATGTCGGCCTGCCGTTTCCGCGCGATCAGGTAGCGACACGGGAGTTGCCGCGCTTTGTCGCCCTGCGCCACGAATTGCATGCGGCCATTCGCACCGGCAGCGGAGGCCGCGCGTGAAATCGCGCGAGCTCCTTTGCGGAGTAGGCGGGATGCTGATTTTTTTCGCCCTCTGGGAGGTCGTGGTCAGCGGCGGGTTGATGGAGTACGAATACCTGCCGGCGCCGACAGCGATCGCGCGCGGGCTGGCCGGGATGATCGGCCATGCCGAATTGTGGGAAGAAGCCGGGCACACCCTGGCGGCGGCGCTGCTCGGCTGGCTGATCGCCTGCGGCGGCGGTACGGCCATCGGTGTCATCCTCGGCCTCTCGCCCAAGGCGCGGCGCTACACCCTGGCGAGCGTTGAAATGCTGCGGCCCTTGCCCGGCATTGCCTTTGTGCCGGTGGCGCTGCTGTTGTTCGGCTTCTCGATCCAGATGGAACTGCTGGTGATCGTGGTGCCGGTGATCTGGCCGGCGCTGGTCAACTCGATGGGCGGCGTGATGGCGGTCTCCCAGCGCCTGACGGACTTGGCGCGGACGCTGCGGCTTTCCCCGGTATCGACCATCTTCAACATCCTGCTGCCCGCCGCCGCGCCCGCCATTCTCGTCGGTGCCCGCCTGGCCCTGACGCTCAGCCTGATCATGGCGGTGGCCGCCGAAATGGTCGGCAATCCCGTCGGCCTGGGCTACGCAGTGGTGCGCGAACAGCAGTCGATGCATCCGGACCGCATGTTCGGCTACGTGCTGATCATGGGCGCCCTGGGCATTGGCCTGGATGCCTGCTTGCGCGGCGCCGCGCGCCTGATGCTGCCGGGCGAATTTCGCCGCCTTGCGCTGCAAGGGGCCAGGCGATGACCCCGAAGCGCCTGGCGCAGCTTCTGCCGCCACCAGTAGGGCTATTGCCGCTGGCAGCCGTACTGCTTCTGTGGCAGTGCATCGCACCCGACCAGTCGCCGAGTTTTCCGCCGCCTTCCAACTGGTGGACGGCCCTCCGCGGGCTCGGCGCCGATGGGTCGCTGGGCCCCGCGGTGCTGGCCACCCTGGAGAATTTCGCCGCCGGCTTGCTGGCGGCGAGCGCGCTGGGATTTACGCTCGGCCTGCTGATCGGCGTGCTGCCAGGCCTGCATCGCTGGACCGGCATGTTGCTGGAATACCTGCGCGCCTTGCCGCCGCCGGTGGTGGTGCCGATCGCCATTCTGATGCTGGGCTTTTCGCCGAGCATGCAAATCGGGGTGATTGCCTACACCACCGCCTGGCCGATCCTGCTCAATACCGTTGCCGGGGTGGCCGGCATCCGTGACCTGCTGCTCGACGTCGGCCGCAGCATGCGCATGCCATGGACCACGCGCATGATCAAGATCGTCATTCCCGCCACGCTGCCGGCCTTTTTGCTCGGCGTGCGGATCGCCATATCGCTGGCGATTGTCGTCACCTTGCTGGTCGAAATGTTCACCGGGCTTCCCGGTATCGGCCTGCTGATGGTCACCGGCCAGCGCAATTTCAATTCTTCGCAGGTGTTCGGCCTGCTTGCGGTAGTCGGCCTGCTGGCGTTCGGCCTCACCCTGGCCTTCAACCTGGTTGAAGGACTGATCCTGTCCCGCTGGCCACCGCGCGCAGGTGCGCGCGCCTGACCGGCATCATCCATCATCTTTTGTCCGTTCGACGGACGTCCCACCCTGCTCTAAAAGGAGAGTCCCATGGCAAGACCAATTCGCCGCGTCATCACCGGGCACGACGCCAAAGGCAAGGCCATCGTCGTTTCAGATGCGCCGGCGCCCTTCATGCACGCCAATGCCATCAATCCGGAATGGAATTCCACCGACATCTGGCGCACCGACGGCATGCCGGTGGTGGTGCGCGCCCAACACGGCGAAACCACCGAAGGTCCGCGCCGGCAAATGCCGACGAAGAACGGCACGGTGCTGCGCATCAACAACTTCCCGCCGGAGACCGATGCCGTCAACAACATGGACGTCGCCGCCGCGCGCAAGGCCTTTGCCGCCCTGGGCAATGAAAAGGCATCCACCTTCGGGCGCGGCGGACGCCACCCGCTGATGCACCGCACCGAGACCATCGACTACGCGATCATCCTCGAAGGGGAGATCGACATGCTGCTCGACGACGAGGACGTGCATCTCAAGGCAGGCGACATCGTGATCCAATGCGGCACCAACCATGCCTGGGTCAATCGCTCCAAGGCGGCCTGCCGCGTCGCCTTCATCCTGATCGACGGCAAGTTCGACGACGAACTCGGCGGCCACTTCAACCAGCCCTGAGGCATCCGACGGACTGGCGGCAGGCGCCGCGGGCTATTTTGCCGTGGCGCCGCTGTTGTCCGGCGATTTGCGCGACAAAAAGTCGGCGATCCGCAGCTGGATGCCGCGCGCCGGCGGCACTTCCGGTGCGCTCATTTCGCCTTGCGCGAAGCCGCCGCCCAGCGACTTGATCAGGGCCACCGCCGCGGTATAGCGGCGGTTCAGGATGTCGAGCTCGGTGCGGCGGTTGGTATAGGCAGTGGTCTGTGCGGTGATCACGTTCAGATAGCTAAGCGTGCCCCCCTTGTATTGCTCGATGGTATGCATCAGCGATTCGTTGGAAGCGCGTACCGCATCGGCCTGCACCACCGCTTCCTGTTCCAGGACGCGCAGGGCGACTAGCTGGTCTTCGACATCCTGGAATGCAGTCAGCACAGCCTGGCGATAGTCGGCCACGTTCTGGTCATAGATCGCCTCGGCCTGGGCGATCTGCCCACGCCTCAAGCCGCCGTCGAACAAGGTTAGCGCCAGCGCCGGGCCGACCGACCAGAAGCGGTTGGGCAGGGAGATGATGTTGGCCCACTTGTTGGCGCGGTAGCCTACGGTGGCCGCCAGCGTCAGTTCCGGAAACAGGGCTGCCTGCGCCGCGCCGACCTGGGCATTGGCCGAGGCAATACGTCTCTCTGCAGCTGCCACGTCCGGGCGGCGCTCCAGCAGCGCGGAGGGCGCCGTCAGCGGGATATCGGGCATGCTCAGCACCAGCGGCTTGACGGCGATGCTGAAATCCCCCGGCGCCTTGCCGATCAGCACCGCGATCGCGTGCTCGAACTGCGCGCGCGCGATGCCGATGTCCAGGGCTTGCGCCTGCGCAGCCTTGAGTTGTGCCTCAGCCTCGGAAACGTCCAGCTTGGCGGCGATGCCGGCCTTGTAGCGGTTGGTCGTCAGGTCGAGCGCTTTCTGGTAGTCGCCGACCGTGCGCGTGAGAAGGTTGGCTTCTTCATCGGTGATGCGCAGGGAGAGGTAGCTGGTCACCAGTTGCGCCTGCAGCGACAGCTTGATGTTTTCGATGTCCGCCACACTGGCCTGGGCCGAGAGTTCGTTGGCATCCACGGTATTGCGGATCCTGCCCCAGAGATCGATCTCCCAGGCCGAAGCCGATACTGATACCGAGTCGGTGGTCGTCGCCGCCGGCTGGGTGATGCCGGCAGTGCCGTTGCGCGAGCGCGTGGTGCCCCCATTCAGGTTGATGGTGGGGAAATAGGCGGCGCGCGCCTGGCGCACCAGCGCGGCGGCCTGGTTATAGCGCGCCGCGTAGCTTTTCAGGCTTTGATTGTCGCTCTCCACCAGCGTGGCCAGGGCGTTGAGGTCCTTGTCGTTGAAGCGTTCCCACCACGGCCCGCGCGGCAACTGGTCGCTGGGGTTGGCGGTCTTCCAGGCGCTGCCATCGAAGTTGTTGGCTTCCTTGAAATTGGCCGGGGCGGCGACGTCGGGGCGCTTGTAGGCCGGCCCGGTGGTGCACGCGGCCAGCGCCAGCGTAGCCAGGGTCAGGGCGCAAGCCAGGCGCTTGCGCGGGAATTGCATCATGGGTCTGGTTTTCATGTTGATCCCACGGCCGGCTTGCTGCGCAGGTGGCGATACCAGCCACTGATGCGCAGGCGCGCCCGGTCCAGCGCCAGGTAGACCACCGGAGTGGTGTAAAGGGTCAGGAGTTGCGACAGCATCAGGCCGCCGACGATGGAAATACCCAGGGGGCGGCGCAACTCCGCGCCGTCGCCGCTGCCCAGGGCCAGGGGCAATGCACCAAACAGTGCGGCGAGGGTGGTCATCATGATCGGACGCAGGCGCAGCAGGCAGGCTTCGTAGATCGCCTCGCGCGGATCCAGGCCGCGCTCGCGTTCGGCGGTGATCGCTACATCGATCATCATGATGGCATTTTTCTTGACGATGCCGATCAGCAATATCACCCCGATCAGACCGATGATGTTGAACTCGGTGCCGGTGATCAGCAGTGCCAGCACCGCGCCGACACCAGCCGAGGGCAGGGTGGAAAGGATGGTGATCGGGTGCACCGTGCTTTCATAGAGCACGCCCAGCACGATGTAAATGGTGATCAGGGCGGCGAGGATCAGCATCGGCTGGGAAGAAAGCGAATCCTGGAATGCCTTGGCGCTGCCCTGAAAGGTGCCGCGTACCGAGTTGGGCACGCCGGCGCGCGCCATCGCATTGGTAATCGCCGCCGAGGCCTGGCCCAGGCTGACCTTGGGCGCCAGGTTGAAGGAGATGGTGGAAGCGGCAAACTGCCCCTGGTGGTTGACCCCAAGAGATGTGTTGGTGGAGGTGAAGCTGGCCACCGTCGGCAGCGGCACCACGCCGTTGCCGGAACCGGGCGCTGGGATGTACACCTGGTTCAGGGAGCTGGCGCTTTGCCAGAACTCGGGGGCTGCCTCCATCACCACCCGGTACTGGTTCAGGGGGGCGTAGATGGTCGACACCTGGCGCTGGCCGAAGGCGTCGTTGAGTACGGCGTCGATCGCGCTGGGGCTCAGGCCCAGGCGCGAAGCGGCGTCGCGGTTGAAGGTGACGCTCGATTGCAGGCCCTTGTCGGCGGCGTCGGTGTTGACGTCGGTGAGTTCAGGCAGGCGCGACAGGGCGGCGCGTATCTTGGGCTCCCAAGAGCGCAGCTCGTCGAGGTCGTCGCCCTGCAGGGTGTACTGGAAGGTGGCGGCGCTTGCCCTGCCACCGATGCGGATGTCCTGCACTGGCTGCAGGAACAGGGCCGCGCCCGGCACCTTGGCCAGCTTCGGGCGCATGCGCGCCACCACGTCCATCGAGGACATCTTGTTGCGTTCCTTCAGCGGCTTGAGCACGACGTACAAGAAGGCTGAATTGCGCTGCGAGCCGCCGGTGAAGCCGGCGACGGTGGACACCGCCGGGTCGGACTTGACGATATTGACGAAGGTGGCGAGCTTTTGCTGCATCGCCTGGAACGAAGTGGCCTGGTCGGCCTGGACGCCGCCTATCATCATGCCCGTGTCCTGGGTCGGAAAAAAGCCCTTGGGCACACGATAGAAGAGGACGCCGTTCAGCACGACGGTAGCCGCGAGGATCAGCAAGGTGATCGCGCTGTAATCCAGTGCGAAGCGCAGGGTGCGCGCATAGCCGTTGTGCATGCCGTCCAGGGCCGCCTTGCTCCAGCGCGCAAAGCGCCCCGGCGGTTTGTCGCCTTCCTCTTTCGGCTTGCGCGCCGGCAGGCGGGCGCACATCATCGGCGTGGTGGTCAGCGAGATCACCAGGGACACCAGGATGGCGGCCGACAGGGTGATGGCGAATTCGCGGAACAGGCGGCCGACGATGCCGCCCATGGCAAGAATTGGCACGAACACCGCGATCAGCGAAATGCTCATCGAAAGCACCGTGAAGCCGACTTCGCGCGCGCCCAATATGGCGGCACGCATCGGTTTCATGCCCTCTTCGATATGGCGCGAAATATTTTCCAGCACCACGATGGCGTCGTCCACCACGAAACCGGTGGCCACGGTGAGGGCCATCAGCGACAGGTTGTTCAGCGAAAACCCCGCCAGGTACATCACCGCGAAGGTGCCGCATAGCGACACCGGCACCGCCACCGCCGGAATGAAGGTGGCGCGCCCGCTGCGCAGGAACAGGAACACCACCATGATCACCAGGGCAATCGAAATCAGCAGCGCGCGCTCCACCTCATGCAGGGAGGCACGGATGGTGGTGGTGCGCTCCATCGCCACCTGCAGGTCGATGGTGCGCGGGATGGTCTGTGCCAGTTGGGGCAGCAGGGCCTTGATGCGGTCCACCGTCTCGAGAATATTCGCGCCCGGCTGGCGGGTGACGATCAGCATCACCGCCGGCTTGCCGTTGACCGACCCATCGTTGCGCAGGTCCTGCACCGAATCGACCACCTGCGCGATGTCGGAAAGGCGGATCGCGCCACCGTTCTTGTAGCCAACGATCAGGGGGGCGAATTCGGCGGCGGTCTGCGCCTGGTCGTTGGCCTGGATCTGCCAGCGCTGGGTCTCGGTCTCGATCGCGCCTTTGGGCCGGTTGGCGTTGCTGTTGGCAATCGCATTGCGCACCGTCTCGAAGGCCAGGCCCATCTGGTTCATGCGCGGCATGTTGACTTCGACCCGCACCGCCGGCAGCGCGCTGCCCGACACCGTCACCTGGCCGACGCCGTCGACCTGGGAGAGCGTCTGCGCCAGCACGGTGGCGGCGGCGTCGTACATCTGGCCGCGCGACAGCACCTCGGAAGTGAGCGCGATGATCATGATCGGCGCGTCCGCCGGGTTGACCTTGCGGTAGGTCGGGTTCGACGGCAGGCTGGTGGGCAGCAGCACGCGCGCAGCGTTGATCGCTGCCTGCACGTCGCGCGCCGCGCCGTCGATGTCGCGCGACAGGTCGAACTGCAGGGTGACGCGCGCCGACCCCAGCGAGGAGGAGGACGTCATCTCGGTGACGCCGGCAATCTTGCCCAGCGAGCGCTCCAGCGGCGTGGCCACCGTCGCCGCCATGGTCTCGGGGCTGGCGCCCGGCAGGCTCGCCTGTACCGACACGGTAGGGAAGTCCACCTGCGGCAGCGGCGACACCGGCAGCAGCGTAAAGCCGATCACCCCCGCCAGCGCCACGCCTGCCGTCAGCAGGGTGGTGGCGATGGGGCGATGGATGAAAACGTCGCTGAAGCTCACGAGGCGCCTCTCACGTCTCTTCTCCCGCCAGGTCTTCGGTGTCGGCGTCACGCACCGGGCCCTTGTCGCGGCCATAGCGCTGCGCCAGGCTGTCGAACCAGAGGTAGATCACCGGGGTGGTGAACAGGGTCAGCACCTGGCTGACCATCAGGCCGCCCACCATGGTGATGCCCAGCGGATGACGCAATTCGGAGCCGACGCCGGTGCCCAGCATCAGCGGCAGGGCGCCGAGCAGGGCGCACATGGTGGTCATCAGGATAGGCCGGAAGCGCAGCAGGCTGGCCTCGTGGATCGCCGCGCGCGGCTCCAGCCCGCGCTCGCGCTGCGCTTCCAGCGCAAAGTCGATCATCATGATGGCGTTTTTCTTGACGATGCCGATCAAAAGGATGATGCCGATAATCGAGACAACCCCAAGCTCGTTACCCGAGATGATCAGCGCCAGCAGGGCGCCGATGCCCGCCGAAGGCAGGGTAGAGAGGATCGTCACCGGGTGGATGTAGCTCTCGTACAGCACACCCAGCACGATGTACATGGTGATGATCGCCGCCAGGATCAGGAACAGCTCGTTGGACAGCGCCGCGCGGAAGGCCAGCGCCGCGCCCTGGAAGGCGGTGACGGTGGAAAGCGGCAGGCCGATTTCCTGCTCCGCCGCCTCGATCGCCTTCACTGCCTCACCCAGGGAAACCCCGGGCTTGAGGTTGAAATACAGGGTGGAGGCGGGGAACTGTTCCAGGTGGTTGATCGCCAGCAGGCCGCGGCGTTCGACAATCTGCGCCACCGACGACAGCGGCACCTGGTTGCCGTTGCTGGCGACTGCCGCGCTCAATGCGGAGGACGTGTTCGCCGAACTCGGCGCCGCCACGGCAGTGGTGCTCGTCGTAGTGGTACTCGCCGAGCCGTTGGTGCCGCCGCTGGAGCCGGGCGTGCCGGCGCCGCCGCCGCCGCCGCTGGCCGGCACGTAGAGCGAGGCGATTGCCTGCAAGCCGTCGCCCATCTTGGTGTCTGCTTCCAGCACCACGCGGTATTGGCTGGACTGGGTGAAGATGGTCGAGATCAGGCGCTGGCCAAAGGCGTTGTACAGCGCGTTGTCGATGGTCGCGGTGGTGACCCCCAGGCGCGCGGCGGCATCACGGTCGATCTTCACGTAGGCGATCAGGCCCTGGTCCTGGTAGTCGCTGGCCACGTCCATCAGTTGCGGCAGGGTCTGCAGCTTGCTGACCAGGCGCGGCACCCAGATGCCCAGGTTGTTGATGTCCGGATCCTGCAGGGTGAACTGGTACTGGGTGCGGCCGATGCGGTCGTCGATCGTCAGGTCTTGCGAGGGCTGCAGGTATAGCGCCATGCCGGGGATTTCGCGCGCGCGATCTTCCAGGCGTTTCATCACGTCGTCGATCTGCCCGCGCTTGCCCTTGGGCTTGAGATTGATCAGCATGCGCCCGCTGTTGAGCGTCGGGTTCACGCCGTCCACCCCGATGAAGGAAGACAGGCTTTCAACCGCCGGATCGGCCAGCAGGGCGTTGGCCAGGGCCTGCTGGCGTTGCGCCACCGCCGGGAAAGAGGAGCTTTGCGGCGCTTCGGTGATCCCCTGCAGGATGCCGGTATCCTGTTCCGGGAAAAAGCCCTTGGGCACCAGGATGTAAAGCACCACGGTCAGCACCACGGTGCCCAGCGCCACCAGCAGCGTCAGGGTCTGGCGGTCCAGTACCCAGTTCAGCGCCTCGCCGTATTTCTGGATGCCGCGGTCGAAGGTCGTCGCCCACCAGTGGCCGATGCCGTGCTTTTTCTCGTCTTCCGGGCGATGGTGCTTGAGCATGCGCGCGCACAGCATCGGCGTGAGCGTCAGCGACACCACTGCCGAGATCAGGATGGATACCGCCAGGGTGATGGCGAACTCGCGGAACAGCCGGCCCACCACGTCGCCCATGAACAGCAGCGGAATCAGCACCGCGATCAGGGAGAAGGTCAGCGATATGATGGTGAAGCCGATCTCCTTCGAGCCGAGGAGGGCCGCCTGCATCGGCTTCATTCCCGCCTCGATGTGGCGCGAGATGTTCTCGATCATCACGATGGCGTCGTCGACCACGAAGCCGGTGGCAATCGTCAGCGACATCAGGGTCAGGTTGTTGATCGAAAATCCCGCCAGGTACATCACGCCGAAAGTGCCGACCAGGGAGAGCGGCACGGCGAAGCTGGGGATGATGGTGGCGGGGATGCTGCGCAGGAACAGGAAGATCACCATCACCACCAGCGCGATGGAAATCAGCAGTTCGATTTCGACGTCGTCGACCGAGGCGCGGATGGTGGTGGTGCGGTCGGTCAGCACCCGCACCTGCACCGCCGCCGGCAGCGAGCTTTGCAGTATCGGCAGCAGGGCCTTGATGCGGTCCACCACCTGGATCACGTTGGCGCCGGGCTGGCGCTGGATGTTCAGCACCACCCCGGGCGACTGCTGGCCATCGCTGGCCGCCCAGGCCGCCAGGCGCACATTTTCGGCGTCGTCGACCACGTCGGCGATGTCCGAGATCCGCACCGGGCCGCCGTTCTTGTAGGCGATCACCAGGCTGCGGTATTCATCGGCCGATTTCAGCTGGTCGTTGGCGTCGATGGTGGAGGCGCGCGCCGGCCCGTCGAAGCTGCCCTTGGCCTGGTTGGTATTGCCGTTGGTCACCGCGGTGCGCAGGTCGTCCAGCGACAGGCCGAGGTAGGCCAGCTTTTTCGGGTCGGCGCGGATGCGCACCGCCGGCCGCTGGCCGCCGGACAGGGTGACCAGGCCGACGCCGGTCAGCTGCGAGATTTTTTGCGCGATCCGCGTGTCGGCGAGGTCTTGTACCTTGGTCAGCGCCAGCGAATCCGAAGTCAGGGCGACGGTGAGAATGGGCGCGTCCGCCGGGTTCACCTTGCTGTACACCGGCGGCGAGGGGATGTCGGTGGGCAGCAGGTTGGCGGCGGCGTTGATCGCGGCCTGCACTTCCTGCTCGGCCACGTCCAGCGACAGGTTCAGGGAGAAGCGCAGGGTCACCACAGAGGCGCCGCCCGAACTCTGCGAATACATCTGGTCCAGGCCCGCCATCTGGCCGAACTGGCGTTCCAGCGGCGCGGTGATGGAAGAGGTCATCACCTCCGGGCTGGCGCCCGGATAAAGGGTGGTTACCTGGATGGTCGGGTAATCGACCTCGGGCAAGGCCGATTGTGGCAGCAGCTTGTAGGCAATGATGCCCGCCAGCAGGATCGCCAGCATCAACAGGCTGGTGGCGACCGGCCGCTCGATAAAAATTCGCGACGGATTCATCCTGCGCTTTTCTCTCGCCGCTTACGCGCCGGAACCCGTGGTGGTGGCGCCGCTGTTGCCGCCGTTATTGTTGTTGCTGTTGGCGCCGCTGGCGGCGCCTCCGGCCGGAGCGGTATTGCCGCTGCCGGCGCCGGCGTTTCCGGCGTCGCTGCCTTTGCCGCCCTTGCTGCCGTCGCCGCCCTTGCCGCGCCGGCCCTTGTGGCTGCCTTTGGCGTCGCCGCCGGCGGGCGCAGCGTCGGGAGTGGCGGCGGCACTGTGCTCGATCACCTCCACCTTGGCGCCTTCGCGCAGTTTGTCGGCGCCATCGGACACTACGCGGTCGCCCACGTTGAGCCCGGCGGTGACGGCCATGCGGTCGCCGTCGACGGTGCCCAGCTTGATCTGGCGCACCGAGACGGTGGAGTCGGGATTGACCAGGTAGACGTAAGTCCCCTGCTGCGCGCCCCGCTGCACCGCGGACTGGTGGATCACGGTGGCATCGACGTCCTGGCCGACCAGCACGCGCACGTTGACGAACTGGTTGGGAAACAGCACGCCGGAGGCATTGCCGAATTCGGCTTTCAGTTTCAGGGTGCCGGTGGCGGTGTCGATCTGGTTATCGGTCGACAACAGCTTGCCGGAGGCGAGCATGCCTTTCATCGCCGAGTCCCAGGCTTCCACCGGCACGTCGCTGCCCTGGTTGATGCGCTGGAGCAACTGCTGGACGGCTATTTCGGGAATCGCCGCCACCACGGTGATCGGATCGAGCTGGGTGATGCTCACCAGGCCGTTGGAATCGCTGGCGTGGACCATGTTGCCCGGGTCCACCAGGCGCAGGCCGACCTTGCCCGTCAACGGGGCGAAAATACGGGTATAGCTCAGTTGCAGGCGCGCGGCTTCGACCGCGCCGCGATCGGTGGCGACGATGCCCTGGTACTGGCGCACGGTGGCCGCCTGGGTGTCGAGCTGCTGTTTGGGGATGGAGTCGGTCGCCATCAGCCCCTGGTAGCGCTCGAGGTCGATTTGCGCGTTTTGCAGCAGGGCCTGGTCGCGTGCCAGGTTGCCGGCCATCTGGGTCAGGGCCGCCTGCAGCGGCAGGGGATCGATCTCGGCCAGCAGGTCGCCTGTCTTGACGATCTGGCCTTCCTTGAACAGCACCCGCAGAAGAGGGCCGTCGACGCGCGTGCGCACCGTGACATTGTTGCGCGGCGTCACCGTGCCCAGCGCGGTGAGGCGAATGTCCAGGGTCTCCTTGGTCACGGTGATCGCGGAAACCGGGGTCGGCCCGCCGGCGCCGGCGCGGCCGCCCTTTTTGCCGCCGCCCTTGCCGCCGCCGTCTTTTGCGCCACCGTCTTTCGCCGTGCCGTCGCTCTTGGCGCCGGCACCATCGGCGCTAGCCGTGGATTCGGTATGCGCCTGGTAGAAGTAATAGGCCGCGCCCAGCAGGACCACCAGGCCGATGATGATGATCAACAGGCGCAACAGGCCAGCTCCGCGCGTGGCAACACGTATCGAACTGGAGAATGTTGCTCGGGATGGACGGTGGGCGGCTCGCGGACGGCTGGGCTTGAGCTCGGTCATCTTTTTCTTTCTCGGGATGGCTGCGAGGGGGAGCAGTGTATACGCAGTTTATTATCAGGCGCGCTGTTTTGAGCGGGGATTCGACCGGCCCGCGGGTAAAAGCGCGAAAATGGGTGACAAAGACGGTGAAGCAATGCGGCGCGACGCGGAGATACGACTAAATCGCAAGAATGGGGGATATTTACATTTTCCGAGGTTAAATCTCCACAACAATCCGTAACACGATGTAAATGCCGGATTTCCATTTGCCGCGGCGCGGCCACCGACATTGCGATGTTTTAGAAAAAATTCATGAAATCAGATAATTGGAATTATAGATTGGCAGCCACGGCAAGTTAAGCGATGTTCGTAAGGGGGCTCGCATGCCGCCAAAACACCAACTTTTATGGAATTGTCCGGATTGCCTTGACGGCGCGCGTGCAGCCCGGGATATTCGGGCCATCTGCCTGCGTTGGCCGCAGGCGCGTTGAAATCATCGTTGAAGGAGCCCCCATGCCGCGCAAGCTCGTCGATTTGTCGATTTATCTGGAGAACGATGTCGTCTCCGACCCGCCCGCGTTCAAGCCGCGCATCGAGTACTTCAACCATGAGAACTCGTTCCATCAGATGGCGCCCTTTTTCCCCGGCCTGAAGCAGTCCGACCTGCCCGACTCCGCCGTCTGGGCGGTGGAGCAAATTTCCCTCTCGACCCACAACGGCACCCACCTGGACGCCCCGTACCACTTTCATCCGACCATGAACAAGGGTGAGCGTTCCATCACCATCGACGAGGTCGACCTCAACTGGTGCTTCCAGCCCGGGGTGAAGCTGGATTTTCGCCACCTGGCCGACGGCTACGTGGTCACCGCCGCCGACGTCGAGGCGGAGTTGACGCGCATCAATCACACCCTCAAGCCGCTGGAAATCGTGGTGGTCAATACCCGCGCCGGCGAGCGCTACGGCCACGACGATTTCGTCGCCGCCGGCTGCGGCATGGGCTACGAGGCCACCATGTATCTGCTGGAGCGCGGCGTGCGCCTGACCGGCACCGACGCCTGGAGCTGGGATGCCCCCTTCGTCTACACCGCGCAAAAATACGCCCAGAGCCACGATGCCTCCCTGATCTGGGAGGGCCACAAGGCCGGGCGCGATATTGGCTATTGCCACCTGGAAAAGCTGCACAACCTCGACCAGCTGCCGCCGGACGGCTTCATCATCTCCTGCTTCCCGCACAAGATCCGCGGCGCTTCCGCCGGCTGGACCCGCGCGGTGGCGATATTCGACGATGCGCTGCTTGCAAACATGCGCACCGAGCAGGCGCCGGCAACGGCCGTGTAGGCATCCGAACTACTTGTAGAGCACCTGGCCCTGCACGTCGGCGGCGATCTTCGCTGCGAAGGCGCGCTTCGCCGCCAGCGTCGCGGCGCTGCAGAGGTTGCCGGGCGTGCGGTCGTCTGCGATGCGCGTGACGGTCAGCACACTGCCCTTGAGCGTATAGCTGGCGCTGTACGACAGTGAGCCATCGGCGAATTGCACCGCCGGCGGCAGCGACAGCACGGTCACGGCCTGGGGCAATTCAAGCGCATATTCCTCGCTCGAATAGCCGCCGCTGCACTGGCCTTCGGACAGCGGCGCCGGCGCGCCCGCAGCCGCGGCGAAGGTGGCCACCGGCGCCGGGCTGACGATCAGCGGCGCCACCGCGAAGGACCCCGCGGCCGGCAGCGGCAGAAGGCCGAAGATCTGGAAATCGGCGCCGTAACTGTAGGTGGGCGCGCGCGCGCCGGCGTCCTCGCCCCTGAACTTGCCGTCGCCCAGGTGGCCGCCACTCCTGAACATGTCGCGCACGAAGTCTTCGCGGCCCCGCTGCGACAGGTTGCGAAAGCGCGAGCGGCCCATCGCGGCGTAGACGCCGGCCAGGCTGATTTCGGTGGTGCCGGTCATGGTGCCGTCGCCGGACACCTGCACCCGTGTCTTCATCACCTGCCGGTTGGTGCCGGGCGCAGTCGGCGGGGTGCGCATGCCGTCCCGATAGCCGTCGAC
Source organism: Burkholderiales bacterium (assembly GCA_036271855.1). Taxonomy (GTDB): domain Bacteria; phylum Pseudomonadota; class Gammaproteobacteria; order Burkholderiales; family JAEUOS01; genus JAQGMJ01. Next base: position 10,878 of record DATAZV010000397.1, on the reverse strand, counting down.
CAGCAGCACCGGCTTGTCCTGGTCGTCGAAGGGCAGCATGCCGAAGGGGACTTCCGCATTGGTGGAGTCGGCGAACAGGTCGAGTTCAGGGATGTAGCTGATGACGTGGTTGACCAGCGAAACCACCGGCACTTGCGCCATGCGATAGCTGTTGCCGGCATTGATCAGCGCCTGCGAACTCTTGATGCCGCGCGCCGCCAGCAGTGCCTGCAGCAGGGTCGAATGGTCCTTGCAGTCGCCCGTTTTCGCGTCGAGGATGGTGTTGGTGTCGTTCGGCACCACCGCGCCCAGGCCGATACAATTGCCCGAGAACTCGATGTTCTGCGCCACCCAGTCGTACAGCGCGCGCGCCTGATCGCGGGTGGCGCTCTTGCCCGCGGTGACCTCTTCGGCCAGTTTGCGGATGCGCGGGGTGACGGCAGCTTTCGGGTTGGCACGCTCGCCGTAGGCGCGCGCGATGCCGCCGTAGTCGCGAAAGGTCGAGAGGTACAGCGCGACCTCGTTGCGCGGGTCGAATACGCCAGGGCGCGGATCGAGCTTCGGCTGCGGATTGGCATAGGTCCATTCGCGCACGCGGCGGCCGTCCTTTTCAGTATCCAGACTGGCTGTCATGCCGACGCCGGCCGTCTGCAGGAACCAGCCGGCCGGCGTATCGATGCGGAATCGCAGCTCATCGAAAGCGGTGCGCGGCGGCACCGTCGTCACCTGCGAGAAATGGCCGGGAAACAGGGATTGCGTGGTGGTGAGGCGGAATTCGATGACCACGCTGTCGCCGACGTCGACATCAGCGAAGTCGACGATCATCCGGGTGTAATCGCTCGCTACCTGCGTGCCTGCCTCCCGTTCGAAATCCAGGTGCAGATTGGCAGCCGGTACGTCGACGCGCCGGCCATTGGCCTTGCGCGTGTAGGCGGCGATGACCGACACGCGCTGCGTGCCGCGGTTGTACTCGACCACGCTGCGGCGGGCCTGCCCGACACCCGCCGGCGTCAGGGTCTTCACCTCGGAACTGACGGTTTCCTCGTAGGTGCCGTCGGCGTTGACCCGGTAGGCGTCGAGGTGGCGGACGGTGCGGGTCTGCAGTGTAATCGGTACGTCGGCGGCGTGCGCCAGGACGGTGGCAAAAAACAGCAAGCCGCCCAGGAGGCGGTGCAGGCAGGACATGCTTCTGGCTTCTCCGTGATTGTCCGGGCGGTCTCCCGCACCGTGTCAACCACGAATGATAAGGCTTGGCCGGCCTTTGCGCTTCATGCGTTGGACAGATGCAACGCGAAGCCGGTGCGCCCTTTGCCCAGATCCGGCTTTAGGGTGAGCGCAGGGATCGTATAGTCGCCGGCGTCGCCCAGATAAGGGGTGCCACGCGCCCGGCTACTTCTTCGGCGGGTAAAGCTTGCGCGCCTCTTCAATGCTCTCCGCCGCGCGGATGTATTCGCGCGAGGTGGCCTGCTTGATGTCCAGGCTGCCCGCCGCCGAACCGAGGGTGATGGCCTTGAGCGCGGCCTTGCCCTCTTCGCTGTCGTCGATGCGGTAGAGCGCCTGGGCGATCTTCAGCGATTCGTCCTGGTTCAGGTCGCTGCGCACGGCGATGGCAAAGCCCGGCATCGGGTCGCTGGTGGTCACCAGCTTGAGCTTGTCGGGGTAATGCTTTTCCGCTTCTTCGTAACCGCCGGGAGAGAGCGCCACCACGTCCACCTTGTTCTGCACCAGGGCCTCGGCGACGTCGTCCTCGTGGGTGGTGCTGAACTCCTCGAGCTTGGAGAAGGCCTTGTCCAGCGCCAGGCCGCCGGCGGTCAGCACGCGCGCGGCCATCGGGCCGGTCATGCCGGTACGGGTCTGCAGGCCCATGCGCTTTTCCTTCATGTCGTCCATGCTGTCGATCGGCGCGTCGAAGCGGGTGACGAACAGCGCCGCGACGTCGCGGAACTTGCCGATCACCGCGTACTTCTTGTCGCGCGCGGCCACCCCGATGTTGTAAGTGGGCCCGAGGATCATGTCGAACTTCTGGTCCTTGTCACCGCCGCCGAACTGGTCGGTTACCGTGATGTTGACGTCCTTGCCGGTGGATTTTTTCAGGTAGTCGGAGAATTTCGCCAGCGAGGCCTTGATCTGGATTTCCTCGGTGGCGCCGCTGGTGCCCGGGACCACCCCCATCTGGATCACCGGGCCGCCACCGCCCGCAGCGCCGAACTTCAGCGCCACGCCCACGCCCACGGCAACCAGCAGCACTGCGGCGACAACCCCGCCGACAGCCCATTTGACCCAGCCGCGGCCCCCGCCCGGCGGCTTGCCGGTGCGGCCACGATTGATGGTCTTGATCTCGACATCGCCCACCAGCACCGGCAGGAATTCGAGGATCGACTGCGGACGCTTCTGGTCGTCCGGGGTCAGCGCCCAGTCGATGGCATGCAAAAAGCGCGTGCTGTATTTACCCTTGGCGCACTCGCTGGCGAGTTCCTGCGGGTCGGTCTGCAGGCGCGCGGCGGCCTCGATCGGCTTTTTGCCGCAGACCATCCAGTAGAGCACGCCGCCCAGCGCGTAGATGTCCGACCAGGGGCCCTGGCGGCCATGCGAATGGTATTGCTCGAAAGGCGCATAGCCGGGCGTGACGATCGAAGTCAGGCCTTTGGAGCCGCCAGCCGAAGCCTGGCGCGCCGCGCCGAAGTCCAGCAGCACCAGGCTGCCGTCGACGTCGCGCACGTAGATGTTGGCGGGCTTGATGTCGCGATGCATGAAGCCGCCCTTGTGCACCACCTCCAGGCCCTGCATCAACGGCTCGAACATGCGCAGGACGCCGGTTTCGTCCGGTGGGCCTTCGCCCGAATCCTGGCGCTTTTTCAGCCAGGAGGCCAGCGACTCGCCGTACTCGAACTCCATCACCATGTAGGCGGTGTTGTGCGCTTCGAAAAAGCGCGACACCCGCACGATGTTGGGATGGCGGAAGGTGGCCAGGGTGCGGCATTCCATCAGGAAGCGCTCAAGGCCGTTGCGGTAATCTTCTTCGTAGTCGGATGCCTTGGGCATCACGGTCGGCGCCTGGTCGTCGCGCACCGCCATTTCGCCGGGCAGGTATTCCTTGATCGCCACCTTGGCGTTCAGGTTGGTGTCATGCGCCAGATACGAAATGCCGAAACCGCCGATGCCCAGAATGCGCTCGATGGTGTATTCGTGCAGCTGAAAGCCGATCGGCAGGGCGACGCGGCTATCTTGCTGGCCCTGGGCGCGGCGTTTCAGCTCGCTGTAGGAAGGGCCGGTGAAATCGGTCGCAAGCACGCCGCGATGTTTGGGCGCGCTCTGGTCGACCATCGTGTGCGTGCCGGTCTGCGCCATCGGATCGCGCGGCACGACAATGGTCTTGGCGTTCGCCAGATCGTCTCCGTCGAACGTCCCCTCTTTGCCTGAATCCTCTTGGGCCATCCTTATCTCCCTGGGGCCTTGCGCGCGCTGCGACCGATGCCTCCCCTCCGGTAGACACAACGCTTCTCTTTCAGGAGGTTACCACATCTTTTTGCGGTTACTTCCAGTTTTGGGCCATTTTGGCTCCGATGTTGCATCCATGCTGCGGAGCGTCCTCTCGGACGCTCCCGGCCGACTTGAAAGGGAGCAGCCCAATGTTGCTGTCATTTTGCACTGCCAAACTAAAAGGCTTTGCCCGTTGAAAAGGCTTTGCGGGAGGAGCAATCGCAAAATGCCTGGTCAAAGCATATTGTGCGGCGGGGCGCCTTATCCACGACGCCCTGGCCTCGTTTCGAGCTCAAAGCTGGCTGGATCGGCGCGCTTCAGGCCCGGGCAGCCCGACCCTGCGCGGCCGGCGGTGCGCCGGCGTCCTGTTGGACCGGCAGCAGCAGGGTAAAGGTCGCGCCACCGTTTGCATTGTTGGCGGCGCGGATGCTGCCGCCGTGCGCGTAGGTCAATTCCCGCGCGATCGCCAGGCCCAGGCCGGTACCTTCCGACACGGGGGCGCCGCTGCCGCGCTCGAATTGCTCGAATATCAGGTCCAGTTCGCTTTCGGGAATGCCCGGGCCGCTGTCGCAGACTTCGAGTTGGTGCCAGGCCTGGCCGGTGGCGTCGATGTGGCGCGACAGGAACAAACTGACCAGACCGCCACAGGGCGTGAACTTGATCGCATTCGACAGCAGGTTTCTGATGATCTGCTCCAGCCTGGCCGCGTCGACCGCGGCCAGTGCCGGTTCGTCCACGAAGCGCCAGTCGAGGCTGATTTTCTTGCCCTCGGCAATCGCGGAAAGTTCCTGCGCCACCTTGCCGATGGTCGGGCAAATGTCCTGTATTTCCTGGTTGACCGAAAGCCTGCCCGCGCGCGATTTGGACAAATCCAGCAAATCGTTGATCAGCCCCAGCAGCCGGGTGCCGGCCTGGCTGATGTTCGAGAAATAGCGGCGCAGCTGCTCCGGCGCCTTGGTGTCGTAACCCCGTTCGCCGAAGCCGGAGAAGCTCAGGATGGCATGCATGGGCGTGCGCAATTCGTGCGAGACGGTCGCCAGAAAATCGCTTTTCGCCCGGTTCGCTTCCTCCGCCTCGTCCCGCGCCCGCCGCAAGTCCGCAATTTGCCGGGCGACCAGGTCAACCAGGTAGTCGCGGTCCGATTTCAAGCTCAGCTCCGCGCGCACCCGGTCGGTCACGTCAACGAAGGTCAGCACGGTGCCCAGGCTGCGGCCATCAACCAGGTGGGGCTGCGCACGCTTTTCCAGTGTGCGGCCGTTGCGCAAGTCCAGAACCTCGGTGGTCTGCCGGGCAGCATCGGCAAGCAGGGTTTGCAGGCACGCGGGCGCATCCTGCGGCGGCGTCAATTGCGCGCCCATCGAACCCAGGACCTGGGCGCTGTCGCTCCCGGCGACGGTCTTGCCGGGCAAGGACCAGAGCGCCGCCACCCGGTGATTGATGCTCACGACCCGCTGGTCGGTGTCCAGCACCATGATGCCTTCGGCGGTTGCTTCCAGAATGGTGCGAAGCTGGGTCGCGTAGTCCGCCGCGGCATGCTCCGACAGGGTCTGCCCTTGCGCAGCGGTGGCGCGGACCACGTAGTAATCGTTTCCCGCTTCCTGAACCGAGAACACGCTCTGGGCGGCGTCCACCAAACTGCCGTCGCCGCGCAGGTATTGGGTCTCCACCCGGTCGAGATTGTCGCGAATCCCGGCGCTGGCCTCGTTCCAGAAAACGGCGCTCGGCAGCGAGATGTCGATGTCGGTGATCAGGCGCCCTTCCAGCGCGGCAGGGTAGCGCAGCCACGTCGCGGCGGCGGCATTGGCCTGCACGATTTTCAGCGTGACAGGGTCGACCGCAAGCAGCGCCTCGCTGGCGTGACGCAGCAACAATTCGGCCGAAGGCAGGGGCGCGGACATGCGTTCTCAGGCTTCCGCGCGTTCGTAGAAATAGCTCACCCGGCCGCGCCCGGTGAGATAGTCGAGCGCGGCGGCGGGCACCTGTGAACGCCGCAGTGCCGTGCGGATGCTGATCTCCTTCTCCTCCAGCAGGTCGACCACCATCGGCGATTCGCGCGGCGTTTTTGCGTCGTAGGCGACCACGGTCGGGCGCAGGGGCCGCGCGGTATTGACCGAAGACACCAGGCAGACGCTGTCGTTGGACAATTGCACCAGCGTCCCGGGCGGATAGACGCCGAGGCAACGGATCAGGATCTGCAGCGCCTGCTCATCGAATTTCTGGCGCTGCTGCTTGAACAGGAGCGACAGCGCCTCATGCGGCGTCAATGAGCGGGCCAGATCGACGTTGTTGCATAGATTGTCGTACTGGTTCACCAGGGCGACGATGCGCGCCAGCGGGGAAAGTTTGGACGGCTGCATTGCCGAGGGATAGCCCGAGCCGTCCATCAGCACATGATGGTGGGCGACGATCTCGAGCACCGGCATCGGCAGGGCCAGCTCGCGCGCCAGCCGGATCCCGGATTCGACGTGCTCCTCCCGTGCCGCGCGCTCGGAGGAAGAAAGGGACTCGGTCTTGAGCAGTATGCGTGAAGGGACTTCGCGCAATCCGACATCGTGATAAAAGGCGCCTTGCACCAGCAGCGCGCCTTCTTCCCCGGAGATTTTCATTTCCCGCGCAACCACCAGGCTGAGCAGCGCCACGTTGAGCGCGTGCACATGCGGCTCCTGGTTGGGGCTCTGGGTCTGCAAGGCGAACAGGGAAATTTCCGGCTGCGCCAGCAGGTCGCTGGACAGGGCCTGTGCCAGCAAGGCAACGTCGGCCACGCTTTGCGCCGGTGCTTTTTTCAGCGAGTTCTGCAGGCGCCGCAGCGATTCGGCGGTTTTTTGATAGCGGCGCTCGACGCGGGCGATGGCCTCCCGTCTTTGCGCCAGCTTTTGCTGGCGGTCGAGCTTGGCCTGCAAGGCCGGGGAAGGCGCAATCTGTTCCGGCGTGCCCGGCGCGGCGGCAGCGGCCGCGGGCGCGGGTGATGGCAAGACCGGGTTCACCGCTGTGTCGCTTTTGTCCGGATCGATGCGCACCGAAGTCAGCCCGAGCTCACGCAGCGTGCTGATCTGCTCCACGGATTTGATCTTGAAGCTGGAAAAGCCGAAGGGATGGTCCATCCAGCCCAGGTCGAGATGGATGTAAACCCCAACTTTCAGTTGATCGATCGATGCGCGTGCTTGCATGAAGGCTTGTTCTTGGGTGACGGAAACACTCGGTCGGCAGTAGGCTTTTGCCGCCGGACTCGCCTGTGGGGTCAATCAATGAGAGGCATTGGCCATGAGCAAGCCGGCGCCCCGCAAAGGCATTGCCCAGGGAGTGCATAGTAGAGGTGAAGCCGCCAAGGGCTGGCGCCGAAATGAAGCGGAAAATGCCCCCATTCCTCGCGCTGCAACATCGGCAACAGTGCGAACGGCCTCTGCCGGGAAGCGCAAGCTGCTAAACTTTTACGCTTTGCCCTTTTGTGGTGCTTCCGTGTCCCAGGAACGACTGATCGACCTATATCGCGTGATGCGACGCATCCGCGCCTTCGAAGATGCCGCCGAAATCGCCAGCCAGGGCGGGGTTGCCGCCTGGGGCCTGGCGGAAAACGCCACCCCGGCCAAGGTGCGCGGGCCACTGCACCTGTCCACCGGCCAGGAGGCGGTCGCCGCCGGCGTTTGCGCCAACCTGGTTCGCGAAGACCTGCTTACCTCCACCCACCGCGGCCACGGCCACACCCTGGCCAAGGGCGCCGATCCGGCGCGCATGATGTGCGAGCTGTTCGGCCGCGCCACCGGCTACAACAAGGGCAAGGGCGGCTCCATGCACATCGCCGATTTCTCCGTCGGCATGCTGGGGGCCAACGGCGTGGTGGCGGCGGGCATTCCGATCGCCACCGGCGCCGCCCATGCGCTCAAGCTACAGCGCAAGCCGCATATCGTCGCCTGCTTTTTTGGCGACGGCGCCGCCAATCGCGGCCCGTTTCTGGAGGGCCTGAACTGGGCGCAGGTGTACCAGTTGCCGGTGCTGTTCGTCTGCGAAGACAACCGCATTTCCGCCACCACGCCCACCGGGCCGATGACCGCGGGCGAGGGCGTCTCGGCGCGCGCCAGGTCGCTGGCCATTCCTTCGGAAAAGGTCGACGGCAATGACGTCGAAGCGGTCGATGCCGCCGCTGCCCGCCTGGCCGCCGAAGTGCGCGCCGGCGGCGGCCCGCGCTTTTTGCACGCCGTCACCTACCGTTTCAAGGGGCATGTGTCGGTGGACCCCGGCACCTATCGCGACGCAAAGGAAGTGGAAGCCGCGCACCAGTCCGACCCGCTGCTGCTGGCGCGCACCAAGCTGCTGGAGCGCGGCGTGGCCGCCGCCGTCATCACCGCCATCGATCGGGCAGCGGAGCAGGAGATCGACGCTGCCCTGGCCGCCGCCGATGCCGCGCCCTGGCCCGCAGCCGCGGCCGCCTATGAAGACATAATGAACACCGTCACCGGAGCCTGGCGATGAACGCGCCCGACCGCAAAAGCGCCATCGGCGCGCGACAAATGACCTACGCCGAGGCCGCCTGCCTGGCCTTGCGCGAAAAAATGGGCGCCGACACCAGCATCGTCGCCCTGGGCGAAGACCTGGGACGCGGCGGCGTGTTCGGCCAGTACCGCGGCCTGCCGCAGGAGTTTCCGGATCGCATCATCGACACGCCGATCTCGGAGGCCAACATCATGGGCGCCGCCGTCGGCATGGCGCTGGCCGGCTTGAAGCCGGTGGTCGAAATGCGGGTGATCGACTTCGCCCTGTGCGCGATGGACGAGATCGTCAACCAGGCGGCAAAGAATCGCTACATGTTCGGCGGCCAGGGACGGGTGCCGCTGGTGGCGCGCATGCCCATCGGCATCTGGAGCGCCTCTGCCGCGCAGCATTCGCAATCGCTCGAAGCCTGGTTCGCCCACATGCCCGGCCTAGTGGTGGCCGTGCCCGGCACGCCGGCGGACAACTACGGCCTGCTGAAAAGCGCCATCGACTCCGGTGACCCGGTGATCTACATGGAGCACAAGGAGCTCTGGGGCATGAGCGGCGAAGTCACGCCCGGCGCCGAGGTGCCGCTGGGCCGCGCCAATCTACTGACTACCGGTACCGATCTGACCATCGTCACCTGGTCGCGCGGCGTCAGCCTGGCGGTTGAGGCCGCGGCCAGCCTCGGCAAGGCCGGCATCGCCGCCGAGGTGATCGATTTGCGTACCCTCTGGCCCTGGGACCGCGAGGCCGTGTTCGCCTCGGCTGCCAAGACCGGCCGCGTGCTGGTGGTGCACGAATCGGTGCAGGTCGCCGGCTTCGGTGCCGAAGTGGCCGCCAGCGTCGCCGAGCACGTCGGCTGCCGCGTTGCACGCCTGGGCGCCCCGCGCATCCCGGTGGGCTATTCGCAGGTGCTGGAAAGCGAATCGCGCCTGTCCGCCGGCAAGATCGAAGCGGCAGCGCGAAATATTTTGAAATAATCCCGGCAGCCACAAGCCGGTATTTCCAGTGCGCAAACGGCCCGGAGTTCGCTCCGGGCCGTTTTCATTGGATGTCGCAAATCTTCGCTATTCGCGGCTGCACCAGCCGTTCGCGCTTATCATTGCCCGGGTACGCCACAAGCAATACCGGGGGAATAGGGCATGTCGGAAACGCAGGACTTCCAGCTTGAAGAAGCGACCATCGCCGAGCTGCACGCCGCCATCAAGGCCGGCAGGATCACCCTGGTGCAGGTAGTCGGGCGCTACCTCGCCCGCGTGCGTGCCTACAACGGCGTTGCCAGCATGCTGATTACCGAAGATGGCGCCACCGTGCCGCCCGCGCCGGGCGTGACGCGCGGCAAGCAGGCGCTGACGTTCCCGACGGCGACCATCAAGGCCGCCGACTTCCTGCCGGAGCTCCACAAATACGCCGGGCCGCCGCTGGAGTTTGGCCGCATGGAGGCGACCGCCTCCGACCCCACGGTGCAACAACAGTTCGGCATGATCGCCGGCATCCCCAATGCCGGCCAGGTCAATGCGCTGGGCACGCTCAACATTCGCGGCGAGCGCTCCGTCACCTGTAAGGGCGACTTCGACCGTCATCCTTCCCTTGGGGGCCTGCCCAAAGGCGCGCCCCCCGCCTGCGAGGCCTTTCGGCAGCAGCCCGATGCGCTGGAGCGCGCCGCCGAACTCGACGCCCAATACGGCTGCAATCCCGATCTCGAGAAAATGCCGATGTACGGCGTGGTGTTTTCCTTCAAGGACCCGTTCGACACCAGGGACATGCGCTCCACCGGCGGCGGCGACGCCGCCTACGATATCGACTTTCCCGCACGCGACCACCTGCTGGTCGGGCAATTGCGCAGCAAGGGCGCGATCATTTTCGCCAAGGCGGTCAACACCGAATACAACGGCCGCGCCGGCGACCCCGGCGGGCGCAACTTGGCCGGGAAGGTGCTGCCCTCCACCCTGGGTTACCAGCGCAGCACCTGGGCCGGCAATCCCTCCAACCCCTACGACACCACGCGCGCGGCGTCGCTGGGCTCCAGCTCCGGCTCGGCGCTGTCGGTCAGCACCAACATGGTGATGGCCAGCCTGGGCGAGGAAACCCGCGCCTCCTGCCGCGGCCCGTCCAATCACAACGCCGTGGCGCTGGTCCTGCCGCACAAGGCAATGATCGGCTTCGACGGCGGCGCCATCGGCGCGGACATCTACTGCGACCGTACCGGCATCCACTGCCGCGCGATCGCCGATTGCGCCCGCGTGCTCGATGCGCTGAAGGATGCCGAGAACGGCTACTACGATCCGCGCGACGTCTACACCACCGTGCCGCGCTCTTCCGTGCTCCCCGAAGGCTATGCGGTGCACGCGGGGGCGCCGGGCGTTCCCGGCGCGCTCAAGGGTATGCGCATCGGCGTCGTGCGCGAGTCGATGGCCTTCCCGCCGGGCAACAAGTCGGAGCAGCCCATCGTCAGCGCCGCCGCGCGCGAAATCCGGGAAATCCTCGGCGAAAAACTCGGCGCGACGCTGGTGGAATCGGCGCATCGCCACTGGCAGCGCGACCCCGGCATCGAATTGATGCGGGTCGACTTTCGCCGCGCCCTGGCACGCCTGCTGCCGGTGTTCATGCCCGAGGTGCTGTTTCGCCTCGACGCCAAGGGCGAGCCCCTGTTCAGGGAATTCGCGGCGGCAATCGTGCCCACCGAATTCGAAGCCGGGAAAATATTCGGCAGCGGCAAAATGGCGCCGATCGACTACCTGATCGAATTGGCGGATGGCCGCATCGAGCCACCGGTGAATTTCGACATCGCCACCATCCAGGAACAAAAGCTCGCCACCACCTTCCGCTTCCATCTTCCCCAATACCTGAAGCGCCGCGCCGCCGATTGGGCGGAACGCGGCCAGACCGAGACCCTCACCGATTTCGGCGCTCTCAACGCCCGCTCCAAATTCTGGGGCGACGACCAGC
>DATAZV010000396.1:0-21348 GCA_036271855.1 Burkholderiales bacterium | reverse complement strand
CAGCCTGCGCCTCCTGCATTTTTTCCCGCAGCCGCTCGGCCCGATCGTCTTCCGACCCGATCTCCGCCGTGTCCCCTACGTCAACCCCGGTGACCTCCTGCATCCGTGCCATGGTCTCCTGCAACTGCTGCTTTTCGGCGGTGTCGAAATCGACCTCATTGTGGCGCGCGAACAGGGCCTTGAGTTCGGCGTCGTCCCGTTTCTCGATCAATAGGTCGCCGGCCGTCCGGCTGATCAGCCGGCCCAGGAGAGCGGCATCGGCGCGGCTCAAGCCGGGCGCATCGACCAGCCCGTCCAGCGCCAGCGCCCACTGCCTGCGCGCCGCCGTCATCTCGTCATGCAGCGGATTCACTTGCGCCGCGTAAGCCTGCTGGTACGCGGGAAGACCGTCCTGCCAGGCCCGCAGGTCCAGGCGCGCCCGCTCGATCTGCTTCACCAGGGTGTTGAAGCGCTTTTGCTGCGGCGTATGCGGAAGGCCGGCATCGGCCGGGGCAAGCTGTAACTGATGGATGGAGGACATGGACTGGAGAGCGGTCAACCGGGCCGCCGCATGCGGCGAACCTGATAAAACCTAATAAAACCTGATAAAAAATGGCGGTTTTCAACTACAACCGTGGTACCTGGCCGGCGCCTTTTACAACGCTTGTGTTAACTCGGCGCGGGCCGCGCATGATACGCGCAATGCATCGTTGCCCAGAGGGTAAAGAAGCCGCCCGGTGAACAGCGCGGCGAAGGCGACGAAGGCGCAACTGCTGGTTTCTAAGATACGCGAATATTCGGAATCGTCAAGTCACGGCGACTGCAATTCCTCGCGCAGCACACGGCGCAGCGTAGCCACAGTCAGCGGCTTGTCCTCCGCTGCGCGCTTTTTCGGCGCTTCCAGCGCCTTGCGCAGCAGCGCGTTGATCAATGTCTGGTACCCCACGCCTTCACTCTCAGCCAGGGCGCGAAAATGCTCGATCACATCGTCATCGAGCATGATGGTGATACGCGTCTTGCCGGGGGAAGGAATAACGGGGCCGCGCCGGGCTTTGCTGAAATCGTATTCGTCACGCATGATAATTCTCCGCTTCGCCGCGACTGGCCTTGCGGGCGGAAATAAGTCGCGTCCGCTCTCCGCGCTGGGTGTGTACGACCACGATTACCCTGCCCATCGCATCCATGCCGAGAGTGACGAATCGCTGCTCGCCTTCGGCATCCGGGTCTTCGATGGTCTGTGCCATCGGGTCCAGTAGCGCTGCTCGGCGTGGGCGAAACTGACGCCGTGCTTGCGCAGGTTGGAGCGCGCCTTTGCAGGATCGTACTCGATAGACATGATCTATTATGCATATAATATGCATATATGTCAATGGCTATTCCACTGCTGGTTCTCTGAAAAATATATCGAGCACGGCCCCTTTTTTTATTTTTCTGGCCGATCCGGCGGTGCACAAGAAACTCGTCGATCTGGGCGTGGACCCTCAGAGCACCAGCCCGGCGGAGATGACGGCGCTGGCGGAGCGCGATGGGGCGAAGTGGAAGCAGGTGATTCGGGAGAATGACATCAAGGCGGAGTGAGATCTGCGTAAAGCCTCGAAAAATAAATCAAACGTGACCCCTTTAATTCGCTTTCATGCTGTTTTTCGAAACGTCCGGAACAGACGCGCAAACGAAATATAAATCATACCGATACCCAGCAGCACCATAGCCAAGCCGAAGAGAAAAAAGAGCACAAAAAATAGCCAAACGCCCGCTTCAAGCACCCATCCAAAACTTCCCACATCATAGGGATTACTGTATTTCAGACGTACCGTCACGCCGGGTTCCATCATCACGATCAGACCAGCGAAGATGGGGACCTGCGCAATGATCGCGGTAACAATCACCACAACAATCTGCCAGAGGATCCGCGAAAATGAAACGCGAGTCTTGGGCTGTTCCTCTCGCAGGGAATCCGCCTCCCGCTTTACATTCGCGGGCAGCTTTGCCTGTGCCGGATTTGCAATGCAGGAAGCCGACGCCACAGATCGTCCAACAACCTGGCTTCGCTGCAGATTCGGGTCTCGTGGCGGAATCGCCCTCGTCGCTGCTCTGCGTCTTCGAATTCTCTGCACAAGATATATCGGCAAGAGAATGATCAGAGCAAGAAGACCGAGGCCGAAAACGATAACTGCAATCTTCATCACTGGGAAAAATCAGTCAGGTTGAGCTGGAGATTGGGTTGGATGAGCCTGTATCGGGCCGGCCCCTTTATTCACGCTAATCGGCAGGCCAGGTGAAATTCACCGGCTCACGCCCCTCCAGACTTACTGCGAGACGCCGCCGGGCATCGCGCAATTGCGAGGGCAAGGGAGTCTTGTCGAAACTTTCCGGGCGCGAAGAATCGACGGTGGTCAGAAAATAGATGCCTGGCGTGTCAATGTCCACCCGGTTTGAATGCACGCCTACATAGCCGTAACTCATGCTGCCGATGTTTCCTACGCGGCTTCCTGCGGCGGTAAATTCATTGACATTCAGACCCTTGATGCCGACGGGGATCGGAAAGGCAACGATTGCGTCGGTGGTGGGTTGAAATCCGGCCCGGATAGTCGGAAGCCGGAAATGGTTCAGCCCCATGTAGTCGAGTTTCCTTGGTCCCACAATGCCGATCAACACGATCGCCATATCGGCAGGCGGCTTTTCGTGGCCAAGGAGAGGAAGCGGATGCCGCGTGAATTGCGGCTGTGTTGCGCAGCTTGCGAGTGCCATCCCCAGCATCAGGCAAAGCACCCTTAGTATTTTCCGAGTCATTTGATGTTCTTTATGCGTATTGACGTGAAATTATTATTTGCTGGGACAGGCCGCCATTTTCCTGGGCGGTTTTACACTGACCCCAATTATTCCTTAGAAAGATGGTACGTCCCTTATCGCTTCTTTCTAGAGCCTTTTTCGCATTGCCGCACCCATCAAGGCCCCCAACACGCCTATAGCCAGGACAATCCCCCCGCTATAGGCAAGCAGCATCAAAGCGTCCTGCTTTCCCCGGTTGTATGCCATCACCGCAAGCGCAATCCCGGCGACATCCAGGACGACCATTGCCAGAAAACCCTTGGGCAATCCAAACATCAAAGCACACAATCCGCCGGCACAGAAAGAGCATCCGACAAGCACGATTAGCAGCATCATCTATTCACCCCGTTGAGGCCGGCTTGCCATCACGAACTTTCTATTAGACATTTTATCGGCATTAAAAAATCAGCCACCTACTTCGGCGCCCAATACAAATCCGCCCGACCCGCCCTTATGCGCGACGACGCGGGCGTGACTGATAGCGCGGGTGCCGTCTGCTCTTCAGCCTTGACCGGCGCCTCAAGGAAGCGATGCCCGAAAGTGGCAACGATGACGCCGAGATACCCGATGAATTCCTCCATCGAGTCGCGGTCGCCGCGCGGCAGGCCGGTGGCCGGCGGGTCGTTGAGGTTTTCGACCGAGTAGCGGGCGGCGGCCTTGGCCATGCGCACCAGGCGCGACTCGAGGTATTTGACGTGGGCCTTGGTGAGGTTTTCGTCCTTGTTGCTGAAGAACACGGCTTCGTTCCAGAAGTCGCGGCCGAGCAGGTGGCTGGAGAGGCGGTCGAAGACGTTTTCACCTTCGCCGATGTAGACGGCGGGGTGGTGCGAGGCCTTGTTGATGCCGAGGAGGAAGTAGATGCCCGGGCGGGTGGCTTCGCTCCAGTGGGCGAGGGCCTTGATGTGGGTGCGCGGCACCGAGATGCCCTGGCCGGTCCAGTTGACGATTTCCGCGTGGCGGATGCCCGACATGGTGCCGTCTTGCAGGTAAATCCGAATAGTTCGTCCGTGTGCCATTTGGTCTTTTTGTTTTTGATATTTTGTCTTCAACATTCCGGAGCGTCGTTTGAAGCCTTCGCCCAAGGGGCGCGAACGATCTGGAAATGGTACGAGTGGCGCGGCAATCGGGACGTGCTACGGCGGCGGGCGGCCTCTGGATTTTGCGTGCGCGGGCCGGCTCGGGGGAACAGGCCGGTGGTGGTGACTGTGTGGTGCGCCTTGCATCTGCCTGAAGCTCTCCATTGCTTGCCCGCGCCAGAAAATGGGATGCCCTTCGTCAACAGCCCTACTTGAAAACCGTCAGCACCCCCGTGTAGCCGTAGAGCCGGTTGCGCGCAATCTCGCCGTTGGCGAAAAAGCCGACCAGCGGAATGTCGCCGAGGTGCTCCCGTATCAGCTTCAACTCCGCCCCCTGCTCCCCAAACATGTGCTGGCCGCGCCCGATGCAGGCGTGGTACAGCGCGCCCTTCGGCGGTTCCTTGAGGTCGTCCTTGAGGTCGTAGATCATGCGCAGCAAGTCGCCGCGGGCGCTTTGCAGGTCGCGCTTGCAGAACATCATGGTGCCGCCGAGCGTCGGTGTGTCGCCGACGGCGATGAGTTTGTTTTCGGGGTCGATGCCGGTCAAGTTGCGCACCAGGTAGTCGTCGCCGCCGCCGCTGGCCTCCGCCCCGGCTTGGACCAGGCCGATGAAGGTGTCGCGGGCGGCGGTGCGCAGGCCGCGCATGTCGAGGCCGAGGTCTTCGAGCATCACCTCCAACGCGGGGCGGTTGTCCAGCGTCATCAAAATATTGCGGTCGCAGCCGGTGATGACGTGGTGCACCTTGAGCGGGGCGCAGCCTTGCGTCAGGCGGGTGCCGACGGCGACGTCGGATGAGAACACCACGCCGGAGATGCCGCCGGTAACCACCTGGTTGGCAAATTGCACCGTGGGGCCGCGGGCGGAAGAGAGGCCACCGGCGAGGTAGCCGCTGCTGACCTTGCCGGCCATGTCTTCGATCAGCTCTTCAATGTCGGGGGTGTGCGGGTCGGCGTGGACGATGGCGAAGTAGGCGGCGTCCGCTCCCGTTGCGGTGAGCGTGCCCAGGCGCGGCGGCGGCTCTTTGCCGGAGAACACGCTGTGCGAAAAACCGGGCGGGCCGCAGGTCATGATGGCGACTGCCGGCTCGTCCAGGTATTCGGTGCCGGTGGCGCAGATGCCGATGCCCACCGAGCCCACCCAGTCGAAGATGCCGGTCTGGGTTTTCACCATGGCGAGCATTTCGCCGGCGTAGGGCACGAAGTCTTCGGTGATGTACATGAAGCCGAGCTTGCCGCCGCCGGGGCCGAGTTGCTTGAGGGCAATTTCGGTGGCGGTTTTCCAGTCGCTGTGGGAGGCGTGCCCCACGCGGAAGGACGGGGTCATGGCGTCTTGCGCGATCGTTTGGGCTTGGCCGCGCGGCTGGCAGCGGGACGGGCAGCGGAGGGGCGGGCGGAAGAGCGGGACTTGGACTTCGCGGGCGCGGCGCCCTTGGCCTTGGCGCGGGTTTTCACCACCGGCATGCCGCTGCCGAAGGCGGCCTGCATCGACTTGATCCAGTCGCCGGGGTTGGCCCAGGGCATGGACTGCAGGGCTTGCGCGCCCTGCGCGATGGCGCTGGCGCCGGCTTCGCTGGCGGCCTTGGCGGCGGCGCCGGCGGCTTCGTTGGCCTGGCTCATGTCGGGCGGGGCGCTGTCGTTGGCGGCGCTGCTACGCGCGTTATGCGTGGCGTTGTGGGTGTAGTTCTCGAAACTGTTGACGGCGGTGAGCTGCATTTCCAGCGTGTTGATCTGCAGGTTGAGCATGTTGAGATTCATCTCCAGCCACTGCTTTACCTGCTTCAATTCACCGACGCGCTTTTCCAGGTCTTGCGGGTCGAAGCTGGGCATGGCGGTGGCGCCGCCCGCGCCTGCCATGGCGCCCATGCCGGGCACGTTGGACCAGAAATTCTTGATGAATTCGAAGGGATCCGAGCCTTGGCTCATGTACGGCTCCACGTTGACCTGGTGCAATTGATTCTACGCTTGTTTGGAACGTGGAAATTCATGCCGGTTCGGGCACGGAAAAAATATCGACGCGACGTGGCCGCGCACGGCCGGCCCGCGTTGCCCCTTAGAATGCGCTGATGCGAGCCTGCATGGATACCCCCTGATGAACGAGACGCCCGTCACGCCGCCGCATGCCGCGTTGCCGCAGCGCTTTATCGCCGCCGGCGCGCTGATATTGGCCATCGGGCTGGCTTGCGCAGGCTATGTGTATTGGTCGGCCGTTGACGACAGTGCCGAGCAGTTGGCGCAGGACATGATCCACGGCAAGCAATACGACTTCCAGCTCGAGCGCATGGGCGGCAAGGCGATGGTGCTGATGGCGCAATTCAACGACTGGTTCGGTAGCCTGTGGCACGGCAAGCCACTGGCCGCTATTCTCGCCGGCACTTCGCTGGTGGTGGGGCTGGGGTGCATCTGGGTCGGGCGCCGGCTGGCGGTGTTGGCGCGTGGCGTGGCGCCGGCGAGCGCGGCGCGCGAAGAGGATTGAGGGCGGCGCGGATCACGCTGCGCGCGTGAACCGGGTGGCCGCGCGAGCGGGCCGCGTTGGCGCCGCGCGCCGGGGCGCGATGCCCCTGGCGTGAAACACAGCGCGGCTACTGCGGCGCGGGCGGCAGCGCTTCGGCCGGCAGCTTGAAACCGGGATAGCGGGCGCGCAGGCGCCGCAGGTCGGCGTCGGCGCTCTGGTTGCGGCCGCCGCGGCGCAGCTCGATGATGTGGCGCGCCCATAGGTCGGGGTCGCCTTCGTAGAAGGGCACGCGCGGAGCGACGGCGGCATCGGCGGCGATTTCCGCCCTGGCCGGCGCGGGCGGCGGCGGCGGCGGCGGCGCCATCGCGGGTGGGGGCGGCGGTGCGGCGACGGCGGAAGCACTGGAGTTGGCGTCGCTGTAACGGCGCTGCGACTGCGCGAGATTGCCGCCCAGCGCCGCACCGGCGGGTGCCGTAGCGGGCGCGGCGGCGCGCGCCGTGGCCGCCGGCATGGGCGGGCCGGCGAGCTTGGCATTGGCATCGCCGACGGCGCCGGCCGGCTGGGCACGCGACTCGGCTTTTTGCAGTTCGGCGGCGGCCTGCGCGCGGATTTTCTGGTCGGACTCTTCGCGTGCCAGGTTCTCGCGCATCACGCTGTCGACGCGCGCGGGTGCGGGCGCCGCCCGTTGTTGCGGACGCGGTTCCGGCGCGCGGTGCCTTTCCGCGACGGCCGGTGCGGCGGGCCGTGCCTTGGGAGCGGCCTGCTCTGCTTTGGGGGCGGCCTTCGGCCGGGCGACGTCGGCGCTGTCCTTGGCGCCGGCCACCGGCGGGGCGGGTTCGGCGGCGGCCGGCGCGGCGGCGGCCTTGCCGGCAGCGGCACCAGGTGCGTCCTGCGCGGGGGCGGAGGGGAGTGCGGCGGGCGGCGGGGCGGCTGCTTCAGAAGCGGCAGCTGCAGCCACCTTGTCTTGCGGCGGGCTCAGGTCGGGCGACTCCATTTCGTAGCGCACGACAATGCCGATGCCCAGCACGACGGCGGCGGCCAGGGCCAGCGGGCGGCCCCAGCGGGCTTCGTCGCTGCGCTGGCGCGGGGCGTCGTTGACGTCGGCGACGAAGGCCGGGGCCGGGCCGCGCACGCCGCGCGGGTGGGTGGCGGCGGCGGCGCGGCGGGCGTTGTCGAGCACGGCGCGGTCGAGCGCGGGCGGCGGCTGCTCGTCGGCCGCGGCACGGTATTGGTCGAGCAGGCGCCGCTCGAATTCGGAATGGACTTCTTCGGGCTGTGTCATAGGTGGTCCTTCATGCCGGCGCGCAGCTTGTCGAAGGCGTAGCGCAGGCGGCTTTTCACCGTTTCGCGGCCGGTGCCGGTGGCTTCCGCGATGGCTTCCAGCGACAGGCCGCCTTCGGCTTGAAGCAAGAATGCTTCCCGCTGCGCCGGCGGCAGGGCTTCGACCAGCTTTTTCAGTTGCGCGGCGGCCTGGCGCGAGGCCACCTGCACTTCCGGCCCGGGGGCTTCGCTGGCGGGCCAGTCGAGCAGCTCGCCTTCCTCCTCGGCGCCATCGACGGGCACGAACTGCACCAGTTGCGCGCGGCGGTAGTGGTCGATCAGGCGGTTGTGCGCCAGGCGGTAGAGCCAGGTGCTGAATTTCGCCTCGACGGTGTAGGTGGCGCGCGCCTTCACCAGGCTGGCCCAGACGTCCTGGAACAGCTCGTCGGCCAGGCCCGGCTCGCGCAGGCTGCGCACGAAGTAGCGGTAGACGCCGCCCTTGTGGCGGCCGTAGAGGGTCTCGAAGGCGCCGGCGTCGCCGCGCGCGTAGGCGAGCATCAGCGCCTCGTCGCTGCCGGGCGTGGGGGCGGGGGGCGCCGGGTCAGCCATGAGCGGAAAGGCCGCCAGCGCGACGGGAAAGAAAAACAGTTGCATGCGTATGGAAACGCGCGGGACCCGTGAAAGGGGTTGGAGGATGAGGCAATTTTTGCAAAGGGTTGTTCAAGTTGTTTGGTGTTGTTTGCAAAGAAATTACGCAGTTTTTACGTTTTGGGTTGTTGTTGCTTAAACCATGCCGGTGGCTGCAACCCCATCCCCACCCCGGCCCTCCCCTTGAAAGGGAGGGCGAGAGGTGAGCGCGCTATGCCTCCCATCCCCACCCCTCATTTGCGTCTGGGCTCCCCTTGAAAGGGAGGGTGAGAGGTGAGCGCGCTGTGCGCGCTACGCCATGCCTCCCATCCCTACCCCTCATTTGCGTATCGGCTCCCCTTGAAGGGGAGGAGACCTGCTAAGTTATTTGCGTCGCGGTGATGCTGGCGTTATCCGCTCGCCTCAACAAACCTGTGCTACTCCCTGACGGTGATGCTGGCGTCGCTTTCGCCGTCGGCGGCGGGCACGGCGTCGGCGGCGGCCTGGGCGCTGGCGGCGGCCTCAAGCTCGGCGATCAGGCTGGCGCGGCGGCGGCGCAGGCTGATCACCTGCTGGTCGATGGCGCCGAAAATGGAATTGCCGGCGGCGTCTTTGACCTCGATGCGGACACGGTCGCCGAATTTCATGAATTCCGTTTGCGTGCTTTGGTTGCCGGCAGCCTTGTCGATGCTTTCCTGGGCGCGCTTTTCGGCAATCGTGGCATAGCCGTTTTCGGTGCCGGCGTTGCTGATGGTACCCAGGCCGAGCACGGTGCCGGCGCGCAGGTTGCGCGTTTTGGCGGCGTGGGTGATCAGGTCAGCAAAATTGAATTTGGCGCCCTCGGCGGCGTTGAGCTGCCCGAAGCGCACGCCGTTCCAGGCGATGTTGACGTTCAGGTGCGGCAGGGCTTCCTTCCACGACTCACCGAGTTCGTCCGGGGTGACGGCGACCGGGGCGAAGGCGGTGGCGGGCTTGGACTGGAAAAAGCCGAAGTGCTTGGCGATTTCGCGGGCGATGAGATTGCGCAGGGACCAGTCGTTGATCAGGGTGATCAGGCGCACGTGTTCCAGCGCGTCGTCGCGCTTGGTCTGCATTTGCGTGTCGCCCAAGATGACGCCGATCTCGGCTTCGAAGTCGATGCCCCAGGACTCTTCGGCGAAGACCACGTCGTCGGCGCCGCCGATGAAGTCGTCCGAGCCGCCCTGGTAGAGCATCGGGTCGCGGGTGCTGACGTCTTCCCACTTGACCCCGGCCATGGCCGACATGCGCTGCAGGTGGCTCAAGTACACGGAGCCGTCGGCCCACTGGTAGGCGCGCGGCAGCGGCGCCATGCATTGCGCAGGGTTGAATTCGAACGGGCGGCGGGCCTTGCCCTGGTTCAACTGGTTGTACAGCTCCTCGAGCTGCGGGGCGATGAAGTTCCAGTCGTCCAGCGCGCGCTGCAAGGTGGGGGCGATGCCGTCGGCGATGCTCGCGGTTTTCAGGTCGCGGGAGACCACGGCGAGCAGGCCGTCGCGCGAGCCGTCTTTCAGGGTGGCGAGTTTCATTCAGTCACAAGTGGCGGAAAAACGCGATTGTCGCCGAAAACGGGGCTGGGGGCGGGCCGGGCGACATGTGCGGCACCGAGTGGGTGATTAGGTTTGCTGCCCCGCAAACCGCTGTCATCCTGAGCAACGCGAAGGATCTGCTTTTTTTGCAGCCTCGGTAGAACGCGACGAAAAGCAGATTCTTCGTTTCACTCAGAATGACAGGGGAGGGAGTTTGGGGCTTGTTCCCACTGGCAAGCAGTGAGTCCGACAGCTAGGCCGCCGCCTTTTTCTCTTCACGCAGCGCCTGCAGTGCCAGGCCCACCGCGGTCATTTCCGGATCATCAATGCCGTGCTCGACCAGCCCTTGCGCGGTGTTGGTGTAGTAGTCCAGGCAGGGGCCGTAGAGGCCGGCGGCGGTGTTGATGGTGTGCGCGGCGATGGCGGGGTCGAGGCGCCCGGCGTAGCTGGGCAGCTTGTGGTCGATGACAAAGGCGAGCGAGCGCACGGTGCCGGCGGGGGTGCGCGTCTTGATCCAGGTGGGGACGTAGGCGCCGGTGGACATTTCGCGGCGCCACATCAGCAGTAGTTCTTCACGCGCACGCGCGCGCTCGACACGGTAGACCACGCCGGCGCAGGCGCCGCCCTGGTCCAGCCCGAGCATCAGCCCGGGGGCTTCGAGGGTGCCGCGATTGACGCGCGACCAGAGGCAAAAGGAGCGGTGCAGGCCGTAGATTTTCGCCGGGCGCTTCTCGGTGAAGTGCAGCAGCGGATTCCAGATCAGCGAGCCGTAGCCGAATACCCAGATGTCGCCGGTGGGATTGGCCTGCAGGGTCTGCTCCACCGAGCGCACCAGCTTCGCTTCGGGCCAGGCGATGTGCGCCATGGTGGTGGCGAGGTAATGGGCGCGGCGCGAGCCGTGCTGCAGGTCGTCGCGGCACAGCGGCGCACCGTGATAGGCCTGCTCGACGGCGCCGTGCACCGTGTTGGCCAGGGGAGGATGGGCGGGGTCGGCGCACGGGGCGGCAGCCAGGCTGGCAGGCTGGGTGCTGCCAAGCACGCCCGCTGTTGGTGCAGCGGGCAGCGGCGCCGTAGGGGCTTGGGCGGTGGCTTCGGCGGCGGCGCGCGCGGACTCTGTGTCGGTCAACATAGGGGAGTAACGTTCAGTCTACGCCTCCTGTTGACAGGATGGGGAGGCGGGATTGAAAAACCCGCAGATGCGTTGCGTGGAAATCACGGCAACCGGCCGGCCAGCGCGGCAAGACCGCTTTTGCGGCATGAAGCGGCGAGGGCGGGGAACGGCGCCGGCTTTTTGGAGCGGCGCAAAAAGCGGTACCATTTTTAACGATGAAGGTCTTTCACTGGATCCCGCAAGGCGCCCTGGCCCGGCATGTCGACCGCATCTGGGGCTGGGAGGGCGCGCCGGTGCAGCCGGTGGCCCTGCCTATTCTGATGCCGGGTACCGGTGCCGAGGTGTTCTTCCACTACCGCGCGCCGTTTCGCGCGGCCATGGGCGCGGCGCCCGCGCGCCTGCTGCCGCAAGCCCACCTGGTTTGCGCCCGGCGCGGCCTGATGCACCTGGCCGCGCAGCGGGACATCGGCTTTGTCGCCGTGCGCTTTCGCGCCGGCAGCCTGCACCGCTTTTTCCGCCTGCCGCCCGCCGAGCTGCACGACAGCACCTTGTCCGCGCGCGAGCTCTGGGGCGCGGAAGGCGCGCAGTTGGCCGAGGAGGTGGCCGAGGAGGTGGCCGACGAGGTGGCCGACGAGGTGGCCGGCGCTGGCGCCACCGGCGCGCGCCTGCGCCTGCTCACGCGCTTTCTGTGCGCCAGGCTGGCCGCCGCCAGGCCCGACGTGCTCGCCGAAGAAGCCGTGCGCCTGACCTACGAGCGCTGCGCCCATGTGAAGCTGCCGGCGCTCGCCGCTGAGCTGGGCATCGGCCCGCGCCAGTTGCAAAGGCGCGTGCTGGCCACCACCGGCCAGACCCTGGTGCAGATCCGCCGCGCCAGCCGCTTCCAGAAGGCGATGCGCGCCCTGCTGCTCGACCCGCATACGACCCTGCTTGGCCCGATTCTCGAACAGGGCTTTTTCGACCAGGCCCACTTCGCCCATTGCTGCGACGAACTCGGCCTGCCCGCCCCCGCCCGCCTGCGCGTGCGCCAGCGCGGCCTGACGCATTTTTACAATCCCTCCGCCCGTGCCGCCGCCACAATGCCCGCTCCTTAGATAACCGCTCTGCGGGGGGCAACGTGATCGCTGTCATTTTCGAATCCTGGCCCAAGCCGGGCAGGAAGCAGACTTACCTGGACATGGCCGCCGCCCTGATGCCCCTGGTGCAGGAGATCGACGGCTTCATTTCCATCGAACGCTTCCAGAGCGTGGCCGACGAGGGCAAGATGGTCGCCCTTTCGTTCTGGCGCGACGAAGCCGCCGTTACCGCATGGCGCAATGTGACAGAGCACCGGCGCGTGCAGGACAAAAGCCGGCAGACCGTGTTCGTCAACTACCGGCTGCGGATTGCGCAGGTGCTGCGGGATTACACCGGGGAGGACAGGGCGCAGGCGCCGCAGGACAGCGGCCCGGTGGGGAACCAGGGTGCCGCCTGAGCCGGCTGCCCGCTACTTCTTCAGCTTGCCCGATGTACGAACCGCCGCTTGAACCTGCCCCTGGCTACTTCTTCAGCTTGGCGAAGGCAGCAGCCATGGCGTTGGAAGGAGGCGGCGCCGCCTGACCACGGAAGGCGCCGCCGCTGCGCGCGTCACGACCGCCACCACCGGAGCCGCGGCTGTCACGGCTCTCCGCGCGCGGGCCGCTGGTGCGCGACTGGCCCGGGGTGTCACTCATGCGCATGGTGAGTGCGATGCGCTGGCGCTGCACGTCGACTTCCAGCACCTTGACCTTGACGATCTGCCCGGCCTTCACGACTTCGCGTGGATCCTTGACGAATTTTTCGGCCAGGGCGGAGATGTGCACCAGGCCATCCTGGTGCACGCCTATATCGACAAAGGCGCCGAAGGCAGCGACGTTGGTGACCACGCCTTCGAGCGTCATGCCGGGTTTCAAATCGCCGATTTTTTCGACGCCTTCCTGGAAGGTGGCGGTCTTGAACTCGGGGCGCGGGTCGCGGCCGGGTTTTTCGAGCTCCTTGAGGATGTCGGCCACCGTCAGCGCGCCGAATTTCTCGTCGACGAATTTCGCCGGGGTGAGCTTGCGCAGCGCACCGGCGTCGCCGATCACGCCCTTGATGTCGCGGCCCAGGTCCTTGAGGATCTTCTCGACCAGCGGATAGGCTTCCGGGTGCACCGAGGAGGCGTCCAGCGGGTTATCACCACCGGGCACGCGCAGGAAGCCGGCGGCCTGCTCGAAAGCCTTGTCGCCGAGGCGCGGCACTTGTTTGAGCTGGTCGCGGGTCTTGAAGCGGCCGTGCTGATCGCGATAGGCGACGATGTTGGTGGCGATGCCGGTGTTCAGGCCGGACACGCGGGTGAGCAGCGGGATCGAGGCGGTGTTGACATCGACGCCGACGCCATTGACGCAGTCTTCGACCACGCTGTCGAGGGCGCGCGCGAGGCGGGTCTGGTTCACATCATGCTGGTACTGGCCGACGCCGATGGACTTGGGGTCGATCTTCACCAGCTCGGCCAGCGGGTCTTGCAGGCGGCGGGCGATGGAGACGGCGCCGCGCAGGGTGACGTCGAGGTCGGGAAATTCCTTGGCGGCGAATTCGGAAGCGGAGTAGACCGAAGCGCCGGCCTCGCTGACCACGATCTTTTTCAGGTTCGCTTCCGGGTAGCGCGTCATCAGCTCGGCGGCGAGCTTGTCGGTTTCGCGCGAGGCGGTGCCGTTGCCGATGGAAATCAAATCGACGTTGTGCTTTTTGGCGAGGACGCCAAGGACGGCGAGCGAGCCTTCCCAGTCGCGGCGTGGTTCGTGCGGATAGATGGTCGCGGTGTCCAGCACCTTGCCGGTGTTGTCGACCACCGCCACCTTGCAGCCGGTGCGCAGACCGGGGTCCAGGCCCATGGTTGCGCGCGGGCCGGCGGGGGCGGCGAGCAGCAAGTCTTTCAAATTGGTGCCGAATACGCGAATGGCTTCTTCCTCGGCCTTTTCGCGCAAGGTGTTGGTCAGGTCCGTCTCGAGATGCAGGGCGATCTTGATGCGCCAGGTCCAGCGCACGGTGTCGGCCAGCCATTTGTCGGCGGCACGATTGGCGTTCTTGATGCCGAAGCGCGCGGCGATCTGGCCTTCGCAGGCATTGAAGGGCGCGTCCCAGGACGGCTTTTCTTCTTCGCTGTCCAGGCGCAGGGTGACATTCAGAATCTCTTCGCGGCGGCCGCGAAACAACGCCAGCGCGCGATGCGAAGGAATCTGGCCGATCGGCTCGTCGTAATCGAAATAGTCGGCGAATTTTTCACCTGCCGCCTCTTTGCCTTCGATCACCTTCGAGGCCATCACGCCGTGTTCGCTCATATGGGTGCGCACGGCGGCCAGCAGGTCGGCGTCCTCCGCAAAACGCTCCATCAGAATCTGGCGCGCGCCGTCGAGCGCGGCCTTGGCGTCCGGCACGCCGGGGTGGTCGATGCCCTCGGCAGTGCGGAACGGTTCCTTGAGGAACTTCGCGGCTTCCGCCTCGGGGTTGTGCGTGGGGTCGGCGAGCAGCGCTTCGCCCAGCGGCTCC
Source organism: Burkholderiales bacterium (assembly GCA_036271855.1). Taxonomy (GTDB): domain Bacteria; phylum Pseudomonadota; class Gammaproteobacteria; order Burkholderiales; family JAEUOS01; genus JAQGMJ01. Next base: position 6,924 of record DATAZV010000396.1, on the reverse strand, counting down.
AGGCCTGCTTCGCGCGCGATCTGCGCCTTGGTGCGGCGCTTTTGCTTGTAGGGCAAATACAAATCTTCGAGGCGTGCCTTGTCTTCCGCGCCTTCAATCGCCGCGCGCAGTTCCGGCGTCATCTTGTTCTGCTCTTCGATGCTGGCGATCACCGTGGCGCGGCGCAGTTCCAGCTCGCGCAGATAGGAGAGACGCTCTTCGAGGTTGCGCAACTGCGTGTCGTCGAGCGCACCGGTGACTTCCTTGCGGTAGCGCGAGATGAAGGGCACGGTGGCGCCTTCATCCAGCAGTTGCACCGCTGCCGCGACTTGCGCGGGGCGGACATTGAGTTCGGTGGCGATGCGTTGTTCGATCGGGGGCAGCGGCATTTCGTTACGACCTTACGTGAAAAGCAAAACGCCGCGTCGTGAGGCTCGCGGCGGCGCGGATTATCGCAGCAAATCGCCGGCTATGCCGGGTTCGCCGTGAAGTCGCTGAACAGCGCGCGCGTGCCCTCGCCCACCCACAGGCCAACCGGGCCGCGCCGGTTCGCATAGACCAGGTCGTTGATCTCCAAAGCCGGGACGCCATCGACGGTGGCGACGAGGCGCGGGCCGTCGATTTCCAGCGCCAGGCGGTGCCAGCGGGCCAGCCCGACGTCGGCGCCGCGCTCGTAGCGCCCGGGCGTTTTTTCGCGCGTAACGTTGAAGTGGAAATGCGGGTGCGCGACGTACTGGATGGCGCGGTCGATGCGCGGCGCCGGCGGCGGCGGCTGGTTCAGGCGGCCGTTGCTCATGCGCAGGTAGACCGCCTCGTAAAGCGACAGGTCCTCGCTGATGTGAAAGGCCAGGCCGACGAAACCGCGCACCTCAGGCCCGCCGCGGCCGTTGATCTGCGCCGCCAGGTCCACCTGCAGGCGGCCGTTGGCGAAGCCGCGATCCACCACCGCGAAACTCGGCCCGTTGACGCCGATGCCGGCGTTGCGCGCACGCATCTCTTCGCCGGTGATCTCGATGGACAGGCAGTCGCGCCCTTCGAAGGCGCTGCGGTTCACCTCGACCTGCTGTCGCTCCAGCACCTGCGGCAGCGTATGCCGCTGTGGCTTGCGCTCCTGCGCCCGCGCGATGTCGGTGCCGGCCGCACCCAAGACGCACAGCGCGCCGAGCGCGCGGCGGCGGGAGGCTTGCGTGGGAACGGTACGAAGCGGCATGGGTCTGGCGGTCGAGGGGCGGGGCGGAAATTGTACGCGCCGCCCGCCCACGCATTGCCCACTGTTCAGCCGTGCATCAGGGTGTAAGGATGATCTTGCCGGTATGCAGGCTGGCGTCCAGGCGCTCATGCGACTTGACCGCATCGGCCAGCGCAAAGGTGGAGTCGACCACCGGCTTGATCTTGCCGGACTCCACCAGCGGCCACACGGTCTTTTTCAGCGCGGCGACGACGCCGGCCTTGTAGGCCAGCGGGCGCGGGCGCAGCTGGTTGCCCATCAGGCGCACGCGCTTTTTCATCACGTCGCTGAAGTTGACTTCGACCTTGGCGCCGCCGGCCACCGAGACGAAGACGATCCAGCCTTCGAGCGCGATGGCTTCGATCTCGCGCGGGATGTAGCTGCCGCCGACGATGTCGATGATGCAGTCCACGCCCTTGCCGTCGGTGGCTTCTTTGACAACCGCGACAAAATCCTGCGTCTTGTAATTGATCGCGCGCTCGGCGCCCAGGCTGACGCAGAACTTGCACTTGTCGTCGGTGCCGGCGGTGACGAAAACGCGGTGGCCGAGGTTTTTGCACAACTGGATGGCGGAGACGCCGATGCCGCTGGCGCCGCCCTGCACCAGCAGGCTGCCGCCGGGCTTGAGCGAGGCGTCAGCATAGAGGTTGCTCCATACCGTCGCATAAGTTTCCGGCAGCGAGGCGGCCTCGACCATGGAGAGGCCTTTGGGCACCGGCAGGGTGAGGGACTCTTCGCACACGCAGTAGTCGGCATAGCCCCCGCCTTGCACCAGCGAGCACACTTCATCGCCGACTTTCCATTGCGTGACGGCGCTGCCGCAGGCCACGACAGTGCCCGCCACTTCCAGCCCGGGCACATCGGTCTCGCCCGGCTTGGTGGGGTGGCTGCCGGCGCGGCGGTGGAACACGTCGTGGCCATTGACGCCGGCGGCGGCGACCTTGACCAGGATTTCGTGCTCCTTCAGCGGCGCGATCGGCCGGGTGGCGAGTTGCAGGACTTCGGGGCCGCCGGCGCGGGCGACTTCGATGACGCGGGTGCTGGTGATGGTGCTCATGTGGGGAATTCCGGGTGAATGCGGGGAAGTGCCGGATTCTACGCGCCGCGCGGCGACGCGCCATGGTGGTGGTGCTTATGCGCGCGATGGCCTGGAGTCGTGTCCCTCCACCGTTCGCGGTGAGCCTGTCGAACCGCGGGTGCGGCACCGAGGCGCGCATGCCCTTCGACTGGCTCAGGGCGAACGGCGGGGGGATTTGCGGCAGCGAAGAGCAAAAAAAGCCGCCCGCCTGCGTGAGCAGGCGGGCGGCCGGTGCTGCAACTACAACTGCATTTGCTTCATCTTCACCTTCTACTGCGACAGCACTACAACTACGCCGCCTTGCGCAGCGCCGGGCCTGCCACTTCCGGCTCATACCCCGACAACTCCACACTGCCCGCCGCGCGTCCTTGGGTTAACGAACGCAGCGTCGTGGTGTAGCCGGCCAGTTGCGCCAGCGGCACCTTGGCTTCCACTTCCGCACGTCCCTCCAGCTCCTGCAAATTGGAAAGACGGCCGTGGCGCCGTTGCAGGTCGGAGATGACATCGCCGACATACTCGGGCGGTGTTTCCACCGACACCTTCATCACCGGCTCCAGGATGACGGTGCCGGCTTGCTTCAGGCCTTCAGCCACTGCCAATGCACCGGCTTTCTGGAAGGCGAGGTCGCTCGAATCGGTGGCATGGAACGCGCCGTCGACCAAAGTAACCGTCACCCCCACCACCGGGTAGCCGCCGGGGCCTTGCTTCAGGGCGTCCTTCATGCCCTTTTCGACGGCTGGAATGAAGTTGCGCGGAATGGTGCCGCCCTTGATCTTGTCGACGAAGACGTTGTCGCTATCCTCGCGCGGCTCGACCATCAGCCTCACCACCGCGTACTGCCCTTGCCCGCCGGTTTGCTTCTTCACCGCGCCTTCGACCACGCCGGAGGCTTTGGCCACCGTTTCCTGGTAGGCCACGCGCGGCGTGCCGGTGCGTACCGTCACCCCGTAGTCGCGCTTGAGCGTTTCCACCTTGATTTCGAGATGGAGTTCGCCCATGCCCCAGAGCAGGGTTTCACCGGTGTCCTCGTCCACACTGACCGAGAACGACGGGTCTTCCAGCGTCAGCCTGGCCAAACCGGCAGACAGCTTCGGCAGGTCGGCAGCCGCCGCGGGCGAGATCGCCCAGGCCAGCACCGGGGTTTGCGTGCGGATGGTTTCCAGGCGCAAATGTTTGCCCGGCGCGGCCACGGTTTCACCCGTGCCCGCTTCCTTCCAGCCGACCACGGCGACGATTTCGCCGGCTTGCGCCGATTCCACGTCCACCGTCTTGTCCGCCATCACTACCGCCAGCCTGCCGACGCGCAAGTTGTTGCCGCGACCGCTGAGCCACACCTGATCACCCACCTTCAATGCGCCGCTGTACACGCGCAAAAACGCCAGGGTGCCGTGGCTATGCGCCACCACCTTAAACACCAGGCCCGCGAGCGGACCTTCGGGCGTGGGCGACAGTTCGAGCGACGTGCTACCCGACTTGTCTTCCACTTCCGCTTGTACGGCAGGCCGATCCAGCGGCGACGGCAAATAGTCGACGACCGCATCCAGCAAGGTTTCAATCCCCTTGTTCTTGAACGCCGTGCCCGGCAGCACCGGCACCAGCTTGCCCGCCAAGGTAGCGCGGCGCAGGCCGGCGCGCAGCAATTGCGCGTCGACTTCGCCACCCTCGGCGTAGACGGCCAGCACTTCGTCGTCCGCGTCCGCCACCGCTTCGATCAAAAGATTGCGGCGCACCTGCATTTGCCCGCGTTCTTCGTCGGTCCACGGCCTTGACGTTGCGTTGCCATCGGCATCCCAGGTCCACAGCACTTGATCGACCAGGTCGTAAGAGCCGGTGAAGGCATCTTCCGCCCCCAGCGGCCAGGCGATGGCGGCGGGGCGCGAACCCAAACGGTCGCGTATCTGTTTCAACACGCGCTCGTAGTCCGCGCCGACGCGGTCCATCTTGTTGACGAAGGCGATCAGGGGCACGCGATAACGCCTGGCTTGGCGCCATACGGTTTCCGATTGCGGCTGCACGCCTTCGACGGCGGAAAACACCGTCACGGCGCCATCGAGCACGCGCAGGGAACGCTCGACTTCGATCGAGAAGTCGATGTGCCCGGGCGTGTCGATGATGGTCAGCCGATGGTCCGGATGGCGCGCGGAATGCCAGTGCGCCTGCGTTGCCGCGGCGGCAATGGTGATGCCCTTTTCACGCTCGAGCTCGCCGAAGTCCATGGTGGTGTTGCCGTCATGCACTTCGCCGGTACGGTGGATCTGCCCGGTTTTCCACAGGATGCGCTCGGTGAGCGTGGTTTTGCCGGCGTCGATGTGGGCGATGATGCCCAGATTGCGCCAGCGCTCCATGTTCGCGGTGGAGGGAGTATTGGTATTGGGACGGTTGGACATGATGAATCCTTTCTGCCGCCGCGCAGGATTAGGTTGGGCGCGTGCGGCTAAACAACGTTGATCGGCTGCATGGGGAAAGCGGTTAAAACCAGCCGCCGTCCCCGTGGGCGGCCGGTCAGCGTTGTTCCTGATTCATCGGGCGTTCCGTTCCTTTCGTTTGCGTCTTCTAGCCAACTGGCTGATTTGCTTCGGGTTATTCAAATGGGCAATAAAAAAGCACCCTTGCGGGTGCTTTGGCAATGAGCTTCGGCGGCGAACTGGCTTAGTTCTCCACCCCTGACGCGAGCGCACCCCGGCCCGCGACAGGTCGCGAATCTTCGGTCAACAACAAAAGCACTCGTTTCATGGGTTCCATCGCTTTTTCAGCACGGACACTATATGCCTTCGAAAGGCGGTTTGTCAATAGCGCGTAGGTACACGTATCTTATACGGGGCATGCGCGGAGGCGGATGCGCAAAAAAACGGCCGGAGCATTGCGCTCCGGCCGGTCAAACTCCGCGTTCTTGTTCTGGTCTAGCGGATCTTTACCAGGTCTTTCAGCACGCCGTCGAGGCCGCCGAACACCGAGATCTTGTCGATCTTTTCGGTCACCTTTTCCAGGGTTTCCAGCTCCTTCAGGCGCAGGGCGACGGGGTTGTCTTCCATCACCTTGGCGGTGTTGAGCAGCGAACGGGTGGCCGCGGTTTCTTCACGGCGGCGGATCACGTTGGCTTGCGCCGCCTTTTCCGCCTCCACCACTTTCGCCAGCAACACCTTCATTTCGCCGGGCAGGATGATGTCTTTCACGCCCACCGAATCCACTTCCAGGCCGTAGCCCTCGACGCGCTTGCGGATGTGCGCGCCGACTACCGCGTCGATCACGCCCTTGTCTTCGAGCAGCTCATCCAGGGTGCGGGTGCCGACGGCCGCGCGCAGGCCAAACTGCAGTTCCTTGTACAGGTACTCCAGCGGCTTGGCCTGGCGCGCGTAGGCCGCCAGCACGTCGCTGATGCGGTAACCGGCAGTGAGGTTGACGCGCAACGCCACCTTGTCGCGGGTGAGGATTTCCTGACCCGCCACTTCCAGCACCTGCATGCGCAAATCGACGATGTCGGCGCGGATGTCGCGGCCGGCGCGCCACCAGGCGTGCATGCCCGCCTGCAGCACGGCGTAGACCTTGCCGTCGACATAGAGCACGGCCACCTGGTATTGCGGCACCATCACGCCGTACACCAGGCTGGCGCCGGTGACCTTGGCGCTAAAGCCACCGCGACCGTCCGGCGCGACCAGTTGCGGCACCAGTTCGCGCGCGAGCTCGAACTCCGCCGACACATCCAGCTTGTCGACACGCACGTCCACATAACCCTTCCAGTACAGGCGGCGGGTGTTGGGGGCCAGCACTTCGGCCAGCACGCCGTTCTCATAGCGCAGGCCGACTTCCTGGGCGCCGATCTCGACCACCTGGAATTCGCGCGCGACCATTTCAGGCTCGGCCTTTTGCAGGTAGTCGGCCAGGCGGTGCTCGAAGCGCGATTGCGCGAGAGTGAACTTCTCGAGCGTGAGCTTGCCCAGCGGGTCGAAATAGCGGTGTTCGCCGGCATCGAGCACGGCTTCGAAATCACCCTCCTTGAACAGCAGGGCGCGCTCGTCTTTCTTCACGTGAAACTTGCGAGTCAACATCATTTTGGGTTTTCCTTATCTAAAGAACAAACAAAGGTAGGCCGGCTTCCCGGTCGTCCGGCGGGCCGCCGGATTGCACGGGCGGGAGAAGAGCCGCGCCCTTCGCGCTGCGGGAGCTGCGCCGAACTTCCGGCTTGCTCCCGCCTGCTTCAGGCTGTTGCCCCCTCGCGCCCGCACGCACGCGGCGCACTGGCTGGACGGCGGTAGCGGCCTCGCGCGATGCTCTGCACAAGACCGCGTGAAGCCGGCCCGGGTACTACGTTAAGTCACCGTTTCAAGGTGATGTCCTGCGGGATTCGAACCCGCTACAGATCGATTAATAGTCGATTGCTCTCCCAATGAGCTAAGGAACAGTTGGTGGAGAATGCGGGGATCGAACCCGCGACCTCGGCCGGATAAGGCCGCGCTCTCCCACTGAGCTAATTCCCCCTGCATATCCATCCTTCCCGCGCCGTCGGTACACGCTCGGCCGATTTGCAGGCCGGGCGCGCCGGGGAGGACTTGAGAGCCTCCACCGCTGACAGCGCGTTCGAGATGAATTCTTTTTGGAGGAGCCGATGTTCCGAACTCTCCCGTTATTCGCTAACCGTTCA
>DATAZV010000395.1:0-5886 GCA_036271855.1 Burkholderiales bacterium | reverse complement strand
GCCTACGCCGCGGCGCTCGGGCGTTTTGTGGTGGCGGGCAACCGCGGCGCCCAGGGCTTCGTGGCCTTGCTGGATCGCGACGGGGCGCTGGTGCGGATGCAAGAAGGTTTGCCGCCGCTGGCCAGCGAGAGCCGGGTGCTCATCGGGCGCAGCGGCGGGCAAGACATCGCGGTCTATCCGGTGGTGCCCAGCGGCATCGCCGTGCTGCGGCTGGATCAGGCCGGCGTCGAGCTGCAAAAGGTGGTGGCCCACCCGCAGCGCTGGGACTATATGGGAACGACGGGGCTGTTCATCGGCGGCACACGCGTGCTGTTCGCCACCCTGACCACGCAGGGCGTGCGCGCTTTTACCGTCGAGCTTTGAGCGCCGGGAGTGCTGCGCGCTAGTCGCTGCTGCCGAACGGCTTGGGGTCGGGCGTTTCGATCTCTTTGGGGGTGAGGATCCACACCTGCATCAACAGGCCGGTGGTCGCCTCGCGGATGAATTTGACGCGGGCGCGGCCGATCAGCGAGCCGGTCATCTTGATCATGTTGTCGGCGCCGACGATGCGTCCGCCCGGGGCCAGCCGTTCCTCTTTGCCGTTGAGCTTGATGGTTGAGGTGCCGTCGAATACCGCACGAGCGCGCCTGGCGGCAACGGGAATGGCGATCAGGCGCTCGGGCGAGTTGGCGATGTCGATGTCGCTGAAGTCGGGCGCGGTCCAGCGGTGATTGCGCGCCGGGCCGGGCGAAGGATCAGCCGTGGGCGCGGCAGTCTGTGCCAGGCCCGAGGCCGGCAACAGGCCGAAGGCCGTCGCGCACATCGCACCCGCAAACGAACAGGCAATTCTTGTCAGCATGGCGGCACCAGATGGTTGGGTAGGCGGCTTTTCCCCGATTTGATCGCCCGCACCGAAAGCTCGCAATGCACTTGCAAGATTCCAGCTAAGAGCTTGAGCCAGAAAGGATTCTAGCAAAATTCGCGGGCGATAGCCAAGCCCGTGAAAAAGCCCCTGGCGGCGCGCGGCCGCCAAGGGCTGGAAGGCTTTTGCGAGCGCCTGCTTCAGGCTTCGACGCGAAAGCGCGAAATGTTCTGGTTCAGTTCGCCCGCCAGGGTGTTCAGGCGCCCGGCGGTGGTAGCCACCGCGCCCATGGCGTGGTTGTTCTGCTCGATCATTTGCACGATGTTTTCGACCCGGCCGGCGATCTCCTGGCTGGCGTTGGATTGTTCGCCCAAAGCGACGGCGACTTCGCCGGTGACGCTGACGACCTGGCCGGTGCCGCTGTTGATGGCGTCGATGATGGCGCCGGCGGCGCGCGCCATTTCGATTCCGGCCTCGACCCGCTTGACCGAGATGTCCATGCGTGCGGTCATGGTGCCGACGCCGCTTTGCACCGAGGCGATGGTGGTGGCGATTTCCTCGGCGGAGCGGCTGGCCTGTTCGGCGAGCTTCCGCACTTCGTCGGCGACCACGGCAAAGCCGCGGCCCTGTTCGCCGGCGCGCGCGGCTTCGATCGCGGCGTTCAGCGCCAGCAGATTGGTCTGGTCGGCGACGCCCTTGATGGCGGTGGTGATGCTGGAGATCTGCTCTGAATCGCGGCCCAGTTGCTGCGCGGTGGCGGCGGCGTCGCGGATCGCCTCGGCGATCTGGTTGATTTCACCGACCATAGCCTGCATGGTCTGGGCGCCGTTGCGCGCTTCGCCGCCGGACTGTTGCGACAGGCGGCGCGCATCGCCGGACAATTCGGCGACGTGGCTGACGCTGGTGGACATTTCTTCGAGTGCCGCGGCCATCGAGGCGGTGGCTTCGGACTGCTGCTCGGAGCCGGCCTTGACGCCGTCGGAGGCGGCGGAGAGCTGGTCGGAGGCGCCGCTGAGTTCGTCGGCCTGGGCGCGGATGTTGCGCAGCAGCCCGGCCAGCTCGCCGATCATGCGCATGGTCGCCAGCTGCAGGCGGGCGATTTCGTGTTTGTCGGCGGGATTGACATCGATGCGCACCGAGAGGTCGCGCTGGGCCACCCGCTCCAGGGCGAGCACGGTGGCGTCAAGAGGTGCGCTGATGCTGCGGGTGATCAGCCATGCCAGCAGGGTGGAAAGCAGCAGCGAGGCACCGGCCAGCAGCAGCACCAGGCGCTCGCTGGCGTCCGCGGTGGCGGCGATTTCGGCGGCGGTGGCGTCGATATTCTTGCGCTGCAGGTCGAGGAAGGCCTGCAAGGCGGCCATGTAGACCTTGGCGTGCGGCTTGAGCACTTCTTCCAGCAGGCGGTTGGATTCGGCGGCGTCGCCTTTTTTCTTCGCTTCGGAAATGGCGTCGCGGGTGATGCGGAACTTGTCGCGATACTGGTTCAGCTTGTCGATCAGTTCCTTTTCGTCGGCGGCGGCGATCAGCGGCTCGATCTGTTTGTAGAGGATGGTGTTGTCCTTCGACGTCTGGGCGTTTTCGGCGGCGAAAAAATCGGCCAGCGAAGGGTCGCTGCTTTTTGCCACCGCGGTGGCGCGGCGCAGCGAGACGTTGGTGTTGCGGCTCCAGTCGCTGATCAGGCGCTCCTTCATCAGAGGAATCTGCAGCACCGAGCGGCTGTCGGCGGCGACGCTGCGCAGTTTCCACAGGGCGGTGCCGGTGGAAATCACCAGCAGGACCAGCAGGGCGCCGAAGCCGATGGCCAGGCGTGAACCAATGCGCAAACGCGAAAAAGAAAGCATATCCCCATCTCCTCTTTGAAGTGGAGCAAGGATAAGCGGCGGGCCGCCGCGGCTGTGCGCTGAAATGCGCCGCTAAAGCCGCGCAATTCGGCGCAATGGCGGCGGCGCCTCGAAGCGCCGCTGCGCGTCCGGGCGGCGGGCGCGAAGGCCCGCGCCTTCAGTCGCCGGCGCCGCCGCCGTGCGCGCGGGCGCGATAGGTTTCGGAGGGCAGCTCGCCGAAGGCCTGCTGGTAGGCCGAGGAGAACGAGCCGACGTGGGTGAAGCCCCAGCGCTGGGCGATGCTGGCGATGGAGTCGCGCGAGCGCGCGTCGGAGAGGGCGGCGCGCACCGCGTTCAGCCGCAGCCGGCGCAGGTAGTTCATCGGCGTGCTTTGCTTGAAACTGCGAAAGCCGGACTGCAGCGAGCGCGCGCTGGCGCCGGAGGCGCGCACGATGTCGGCCAGGGCGATCGGGCGCGCGAGGTTGGCCTGCATGAAGTCGATGGCGCGCCGCACATGCCGCGGCGAGGGCAGGGCGTCGCCGCCCTTCAGGCGCTCCGAGTAGCTGTGCGGCACGTTTTGCAGCAACAGGTTGAGTGCCGCGTCCTTCAGGTGGGCCGCCGCCAGCGGCGCGCGCTTGAGCGGCGCGTCGCCGGCGAATCCTTCGCGCAGGGTGGCGGCGATTTCGCGGATCAGCGCATACGCATGCGGGCGCCGCGCCGGCGCCGCCTTGAAGCGCAGGCGGTCCGATACCGGGCCGTCGAGCAGTTGCGACAGCGCGCGATTGACTTCGCCGATGGCAAAGGTCATGCCGACGGCGGAAAAATTCTCGGCGAAGCGCGGATGCGCGCCGGCTCTCCAGTCGACAATGATGCCGAGGCTCGCGTCCACGCCCACCGCGGCAGCGCCGCGGGCGTGCAGGCCTGCGATTGCACCGCAGGCGACCTGGCTGCCCTCGGGCGAGAAGCTCAGGGAGTAGCCGTCGAAAGTACTCTCCAGCCCCATGCCGGTGGGGCTGGAGAGCGAGAACGAAGAGATGCCGTCAATCAGGCAGGCGTCGACCGCGATGGCGAAGCGGCCGCCGGCACCCGGTTCGACTCGGGTGTTGCCGTACATCTGGGAGAAAAATCGCGAGGCTTCGTCAGGGTTCGTCGAGTGCAGTGATACGGCATCTATGGTGGGCATGTTGCCGAAGGAGCCCGAAGGCTTGCGTAAGACCGGGGTTGGGAATGCGCGATTTTCGCCAGATTCGCAGTCGGTACGCAACTGAATAAGTGCTAAATTTCTTTATAGGCCAATGGCATACCTGCATAATGTGTCAGGCATGGCGGCCCGCCGCGCACTTGTTGGCTGCAGTATTTCAGCAAACCGTTTTGCGATCGCTTCTCCTCGTATTTTGGCGCTGCGGGAAAACGCAGTCAATGTCGCTTTTCCGCGAATTTATGCAGCGGCGCGATTGCGCGAGGCGCAAAGATTTGCTTGGCAGTTTCCGCTTGCTGATGCGCAATCATCGTTGGGGAACGCCCCTGCCTGCGCGGCTTAAGGCGCGGCCCATCGCGTGGCGGTAGCCGGTGCCGTGGCTTACCTGCCGCGCCAGGCGCGCTCGGCGGAGTCCAGCGTGTTGACCACCAGCATGGTGACCGTCATCGGCCCGACACCACCGGGTACCGGTGTGATGTGCGAGGCCTTTTTGCGCACGCCTTCGAAGTCGACGTCGCCGACCAGGCGGCCGTCGGGCAGGCGGTTGATGCCGACGTCGATCACCACCGCGCCGGCCTTGACCATTTGCGGCACGATCAGTCCCGGCACGCCGGCTGCTACAACGAGGATGTCGGCGAGGATGGTGAACTGCGCCAGATCGCGGGTGCGGGCATGGCAGATGGCGACAGTGGCCTCCTGCTGCATCAGCATCAGGGCCATCGGCTTGCCGACGATGTTGGAGGCGCCGACCACCACCACGTTCTGTCCGCGAACATCGATGCCTTCGGACTCCAGCAGCTTTTGCACGCCGTAGGGGGTGCAGGGCGGGAACACGGCATTGCCGATCACCAGGCCGCCGACGTTGTAGAGGTGAAAGCCGTCGACGTCTTTTTCCTGCGAAATGGTTTCCAGCACCTGGCGCAGGGCGATGTGCGGCGGGAGGGGAAGCTGCACGAGGATGCCGTGGATCGCCGGGTCGTTGTTCAGGGTGCGGATGGCGGCCAGCACGTCGGACTCCGGCACGTCGGCGGGAAACTCCAGCAGGCGCGAGGCGACGCCGACTTCGGCGCAGGCGCGTACCTTGTTGGTGACGTAGACCCGCGAGCCGGGGTCGCTGCCCACCAGCACCACCGCCAGGCCGGGGATGCAGCCGGCCTGCGTCAGCGCCTGCGCGCGGGCGCGGCATTCGACGCGCAGGGTGCGCGCCAGGGCCTTGCCGTCGATGATCTTGGCGCCGGAGCCGGTGGTCTGTTGATTGGTCATGCGGGTGTGCCGGGTTATTGGATTTCAGCCGGGGTCGGCCATCGCTTCCTCAATGCTGCGCTGATTGTCGCCCATAAAGCTGCCGATCTGCGCGGTCTTCCACGCAGGCCGGGTGATCAGGCGTGCCCACCATGCCTGCGTGCGCGGCGGCAGGCACCCGGGCCGCTCCTCCTCGAAGCGCACCACGTAGGGCGCGGCATGCAGGTCGGAGAGGGTGATGCGCTCGCCGCAGATCCACGGGCCGCCGCTGGTTTCGAGATAGCGCTCGATCTGGGCGCACATGTCGGCGAGGATGTCGAGGGCGGCGTCGATCTCGGCCTGGCTGAAGGGGTTGCGCGCCATCCGCGTCCACAGGTCGCGACGCGCCTTGCCGGGGATGGCGGCCAGGCGCGCGGCCAGCTCCTCGTCGCTCCACTTCTCGCACAGCGGGCGCATCATTTTCATCCAGTTCGGCTTTTGCACCGCCGGCAGGCAGATGTCGTCGATGTACTTGGACCAGCGCCGCAGTTCGTGGCGATCCGCCGGGTCTTCGGGCATCAGCGGCGGCTCGGGAAAGGCCTCGTCGAGATATTCGTCGATCAGGTTGCTTTCGACCAGGTTGCGGCCATCGGCCACCAGGCAGGGCACGATGCCGCTGGGGTTGAGGTGCTTGTACCAGTTGCTGTGGTGCTGGAAGCGCAGCAGGTCCAGCACGTGGCCTTCGTATTCCAGGCCCTTCTCGGCCAGCACCAGGCGAACCTTGCGCGAGGCGCTGGAGTTCCAGG
>DATAZV010000394.1:0-9621 GCA_036271855.1 Burkholderiales bacterium | reverse complement strand
AGGCCTGGTTAAGAAGCAGTCCTCGCCCTCGGCTAACCGACGACCAGGCAGGTGAAATCGCGCGTGAACTCAACAGACCAATCCTGGAACCGGTAGCCGATTTTCCACCTGGCTTTGAGTCCTCTCGCCAGTTTGAACCATCTGATGTGGCGGCCCGTATTCGGCGCATTCCATGGTTGACTAATTGTGGAAGTCCGTTGATGGCCAATTTGTCTACGCCGGTTCTACGAGTACCGGATTGGACCCGAGCCATCGAATTGTGTCGTACGGATCAGTGGGACGGCGCCGAACTTGAGGCACAGAATCAGTTAACTGTTTGGTTGCACATGAACGCCCGGCAGGACTACCAGCAATGGAATGACCACGTGGTAGATTTCAAGAAGAACCTGATTAATCCTGTCGTCGTGCCGGCCGTACGCGCCTATTGCCGCCAGCTCGGACTGGACGACTGTGTTCTGCATTCTGTGTGTTGGGACGTTCTTGGCGCTTTGATGGAGAATCACTATCTCTACACTGGCCATCAAGCGTTTTTCTTCCTGGAGCTTTTGGAGTTGTATGAGGCAGGACACTTTCCGTGCGGCTGGTCGGGAGAATGGCCAAAGGGTGAGCTATATGTATTCTGACTTTCGTTATCCTAATTTCCTTGGCAAAGAAAATAGGTGAAATCTGCCCTTCGTGGCAGTGTCTGCTTTGGAGCAGCACGGGATACCGCTTTGGGTCGACAACTGCCTGTTAGTGACCGCTCATTTTGGGCGCTTGAGTGACCGTTCCTGGTCGCATAACGATCACCCATAATTGATCCGCTTCAACACTTTAACTGAACGGCTTGCGGCCTCGGCCGCCGTTTTTTATTTCGCTCCGACCTTACATCGCCACTTCGATCAGATACGGCCCTTTGCGCGCCAGCGCGCGCTTGAACTGCACCGCCAGTTCATCCAGATTTTCCGCGCGCCCGGCTTCGACGCCGTGGCCCTTGGCCAGCGCCAGCCAGTCGAGGTCCGGACGATCCAGCGAGAGCATGTCGGTGGCGCGCACGCCGGGCGTGCCGGCGCCCACATTGGCCAGTTCGCCGCGCAGGATGTTGTAGGAGCGGTTGGCGAAGATCAGCACGGTGACGTCGAGATTTTCGCGCGCCATGGTCCACAGTGCCTGAAGGGTGTACATGCCGCTGCCGTCGCCTTCCAGCGCGATCACCTTGCGGTCCGGGCAGGCAATCGCCGCGCCGGCGGCCACCGGCAGCGCAAATCCGATCGAGCCGCCGCTGTTGGGCACCCAGTCGTGCGGCTGCACGTTGGCGGTGTAGCGGGCAAAACCGCGGCCGCTGGAAACCGCCTCGTCGATCACGATGGCGTTTTCCGGCAGCAGCGCGCCCAGCAGGATGCCCAGGCTGTCGAGCGCGAATTTGCCGGTGGGCAGCTCGGGCCGGTCCAGCCCGGCCACATGCGCGGGCGCCAGCTTGCCCGTGCCCGTGCGCCAGCCGGTGAGTGCCGATGCGGTGAAGCAGGCCGCGCGCGCGCTGGCCGCGGGTGATGCGGCGATCCTGATGGGTGATGTCGCCCTGCGGGCGAATGCGCTGGAATCCGCCGGCCGTGTCTCCGCCAAGACCGGCTGCCGCCTGCTGGCCGAATACAACTATGGCCGCATGGAGCGCGGCGCCGGCCGGGTGCGCGCCGAGCGCATCCCCTATGCGGTGGACCAGGCGCTGGCCACGCTCAAGGGACTGAAACGCATCGTGCTGGTGGGGGCGAAGGTTCCGGTCAGCTTTTTCGCCTACCCGAACAAGCCCAGCCTGCAGGCGCCGGAGGATTGTGAGTTCATCACCCTGGCAAGTCTCGGCGAAGACCAGGCCGGCGCGCTGCAGGCACTGGCCGATGAGCTGGGCGCGGGCAAGCTCGCGCCGGCGCATGTTGCCGGGTTGGATCGCCCTGCATTGCCCACCGGCAAATACACTCTCGATGCCCTCGGCACTTTGCTGGGCGCGCTGCTGCCGGAAAACGCCATCGTGATCGACGAAGCCGTTTCCAGCGGCCGCGGCTTCGCCCGCTTCACCGCCAACGTGCAGCCGCACGACTGGGTGCCCAACAGCGGCGGCTCGATCGGCTTTGCGCTGCCGGTGGCCACTGGCGCGGCGATTGCCTGCCCGGACCGCAAGGTGATCGCGCTCGAAGGCGACGGCAGCGGCATGTACACCCTGCAGGCGCTGTGGACCATGGCGCGCGAAAACCTGGACGTCACCGTGCTGATTTTCGCCAACCGCTCCTACAACATCCTGCGCGGCGAACTGGCCAATGTGGGCGCCGGCACGCCCGGCGTGCGCGCCACCGACATGCTCACGCTGGATCGCCCGGACCTCGACTGGCTGGCGCTGGCCAAGGGCCACGGCGTCGAAGCCGGCCGTGCGGAAAATCTGGATGAGCTGGCCGTGCAGTTCAGGCGCGCGCTGGCGCGCAAGGGGCCTTACCTGATCGAAGTGGCGATGTAGAAATAAAAACGGCGACCGAGGTCGCCGCTTTTTATTACGCCAACCGTCTTACTTTTTCGCCGGCGCCTTCTTGGCTTCGGCTTTTTTCGCCTCGAACTTGTCCAGCCCCGGCACCGAAGGCGCGGCGGACGATGCCTTGGCCTTCATCAGCGCGGTACGCGGCGCGAGCAAGGCCTGCACGCCGGCATCGGCGACCAGGAACACCTTCTTGTCCATCGCCAGCTCGCGCTGCACGCGCTGGTCGAAGGCGGCGAGCTGGTCCTTGAAATCCTTATCGAGCTTGTCCTTGTCCGCCGGCTTTTCGTCCTTGCCCGGCGTGCGCTCGCGCGAACGCTCGGGCTTGCCGGTGACGCTTAAGGACAGGGCGCGATTCTCGCCATCTTTCTTGCCGACGGTAAGCGTATAGGTGAGGCCGTCGAAGGTCTCGGCGGTGATCACGTCGCCGTCGGTCAAGCCCAGCTCATCCGGCTTCGGCGCCGTCAGCACGTCCACCATGGTCAGCCCGGCCAGCGCGCCCGCCACATCCTGGGCACGGCCGGTGTCCAGGTCCTCGCCCTTGGCCGCGTCCTTCAGGGTCCAGGCCATCGCCGCCTCCTCGCCGCGCGACAGCGTGAAGCGCGGCTTGCCGCCGGAGGTGACGGTCAGCGTCTTGATGCGCTCCGGCTTGATGAAGGTCTTGTCCACCCAGGTGCGCGGGCTGGTGTCGGCCTCGTTCAGCGGATCGTTGATGGCGATGGAAACCGTCGGCTGCTCGCGCTTGATCAGGTAGCGGCCGTAGGGAATCTTCTTGGTCGCGCCGGGAATCTCGGAATCCTTGTCGATGGTCTTGCCCAGCACCAGGCTGCCCAGCGGCTTGGAAGCGGCGTCCAGCAGGTCCAGCGCGGTGCCGCCGTCGGCCTGCCCGGGCGGGGCCAGCTTCAAGCGCGGCGCCAGCGCCTCGGTGATGGTGTCGGTCTGGATGATTTTCAGGTCCGCCAGCTTCACCAGCAGCGGGCCGATTTTCGCCACGTCCGCCGGGTAGCCGTCGCGCTCGCGCACGGTCCACACCTTGTTCTTCAGCTCGAGCGTGGTCTGCTCCTTGCCGCCGTTGATGCGCACGCTGGCGACATTGCCGATGATCAGCCCCGGCAGCACCTGCGCGCCGGTGCGGGCTTCAGTCTTTTTCCAGGCGCTGGTGCCGCCGCTGTAAATCCAGCCGGCAATGCCGACCAGCACCAGCAGCAGGAATACCAGGGAAGCGAGTAGTTTGCGGCTCATCTCAGACCCCCGCCGTGCGGCGCTTGCGGTAGAAGGCCCAGAAGATGCCGGCCAGCGCCACCAGGAGGGGCACCAGCGCGATGTTCACCACCTTGGTCCACACCTGCAGGGCGTCGCTGTCGGCGCGCAGCTTCTTGCGCATGTCCTTCAGTTGCAGCTTGGTCTCGGTGGCCTTGCGGCGGAAGTTGTCGACTTCCTTTTGCTGCTCCGGCGTCACTACCGCTGCCGCCTTGCCATCGGCGCCGCCTTTTTGCATTGCCTTCAGCTTGTCCTGGGTTTCGGTCAGGCTGTCCTGCAGTTCCTTCAGCTTGCCGAAGTACTGCTGCTGCGCCTTCGCCTCCAGCTCGCGCACTACAATGAAGGGGCGCGAAGCATCGGCGCGGCTGCGCAGGTTGATCAGGTTCGCATCACCCGCCATCTGCTCGACCAGGGCTTGCGCGAAGGCCAGGTTGCCGTTGATCGGCACCACCACGCGCTGGCCGTAGATCTCCTGCTGCTGCACGGCGGCGCCGTCGGCGATCAGGTCGGCATCGGCCACCAGCACCACGGCGCCGTCGGCCTTCGCTTCCTTCAGCACCTCGGGCGCGGGCTTGCCGTCCTTGGTCATGCCGGGCTTCTGGCCTTCATCCGGGCGGCCGGCGGGGAAGGCGGTCTTGAACTTGCCGGTGAGTTTCACCGCCAGGTTCAGTTCCTTGTTGCTCGGCACGAAGCCGCGCGTTGCCGGCTCGCCCTGGGTCTGGGCGATGATCGAGTCGACCATCTGGTTCAGCGGCGAGCTCTTGATCAGCACCGATTGCGTCAACCCCGCCGCCGGCGTGCCGCCGATGGCGCCGGGGAAGGGCAGCATCATGGTGGTCAGGCCATTGGTGGCGACGTCGTCCTTGTTCAATGCTTCCGCCGTCAAGGTGAGCAGGGTCGGCCACTTCTTGTCGCCTTCGCCGGTGGAGTACTTCATGTCCAGCACCACCTTGCCCGGGTCGTAGGTCAGGCCCCAGGCCTTGATCAGCTTGTCCAGGTTGGAGCTCTTGTTCTGCCCCATGCCCATTTGCCCGCCTTGCTGGTCGAAGTAGGCGAAGGGGTCGACGAAAGCGATCACCTTGCCGCCGCGCAGCAGGAACTGGTCGATGGCGAACTGCCCGTCATCGCTGATCTCGCGCGGGTGAATGACGAGTAGCACCTTGATGGCCGGGTCGATGTAGTCGGTGACTTCATCGACCTTTTTCAGCGTGAAGTCGCGCTGCAACTCGTTGATGAACACCCAGGGCGGCGTCGGCAGCTGCTGGGTCATCGGATTCAACTGGCCGCCACCCATCACCGGCAGCGAGCTCATCACGCCGATCACCGGGCGGTCCTTCACCGTGGCGCGGGCAATCGCGCGGGTGATGTCGTATTCCAGCAGGCGCTCGCGGTCCGCCGCCAGCACGGGGATGGCCAGCTTCTGGTCGAGAAAGCTCACCGCCAGGCCGAGGTAGAACTTGTCGCCGCCGGTGCCGGCGCTTTGCGCGTCGATGCCGTCGAGCGTCGCGGAATCTTCCGCGTCCGAATCCGGCTGCGGGTCGAGCTTTTCGATCACCACCTTGCCGTGCGAAGCCTGCTGGTATTCCGCCAGCAAATCTTCCACGCGCCGTGCGTAGGCCTTGGTGTCCACCGGCACGTCGTCGCTGCCCTGGGTGTAATAGAAGCGCAATTTCACCGGCGCCTCCAGCTTGTCCAGCACCGCGTGGGTGCCGGCGGAGAGCGTGAACAGGTGGCCTTGCGTCAGGTCCACCCGCGTGCGCAACTGGCTTGCCAGGAAATTCACCAGCACCAGGATGAGAAATACCACCACCACGCCGCCGGTGGAGTAGATCAGGGTTTCAGTCTTGCGTTGCATCGCTTCTATGTCTCCAGCTTTTGTCTCGTCGTACCGCTTGTTCGTTACCTGTTTCGTGACGCGCTTGTTTTCGTGGCGCTTAGGCGCGCTGCGAACGGATGATCACCCCGGTGGTGAACAGGCCGAAGCCGATCACCGAGGCGAAATAAATCACGTCCTTGAAATCCAGCACGCCCTTGACCACGCCATCGAAATGCGTCATCACCGAAAACGAGGCCAGCGCCTCCACCAGGTTCGGGCTGGCCCAGCGCGAAGCCAGCGTGGTCACCGGGTCGAAGCCCACCATCACCAGGGCCAGGCAGATCATCACCGCCAGCACGAAGCTCACCACCTGGTTGCGCGACAAGGCCGAAGTCATCGACGCAATCGCCAGGTACGCCCCCGCCATGAACAGGCTGCCGATGTAGCCGGCGACGATCACGCCGTTGTCCGGATGCCCCAGCCAGTTCACCGTGATCACCACCGGAAAGGTCAGCAGGAGCGCAATCGCGATGAAAATCCACGAAGCCAAAAACTTGCCCACGATAGCCTGCCACGGCGCGATCGGCATGGTCATCAGCAGTTCCATCGTGCCCAGGCGCCGCTCTTCCGCCCACAGGCGCATGCCGACGGCCGGCACCAGGAACAGATACAGCCACGGATGCCAGGAAAAGAACGAGGTGAGGGAGGCTTCGCCGCGCTCGAAAAACTGGCCGAACGTAAAGGTGAAAAATCCCGCCAGCAGCAAGAAGATGACAATGAACACATACGCAATCGGCGCGTCGAAATACGCCGCCAGCTCGCGCTTGGCGATGGTCTTGATTCCCGCAAACGCGCTCATGCCTGTGCTCCTTCAGCCGCTGCTTCTTCGCTGGCTTGTTGTTTCGCCGCCTGCGAAGCCGCGTCCGTCACCGTCAGCGCGCGGAACACATCATCCAGCCGGCCTTCTTCCACGCGGATGTCTTCCAGCCCGAGGTCGTGCTGCACCGCCCATTCGGCCAGCGGCCCGGAGAGCGAGCCGCCTTGCAGCTTCATCCGGTCCGGCCGCGCGCGCAGCACCAGGCGCGCGCCGTCGGCGACGATGATCTCGCTCCTCAATACGCCGGGCCGCGCCGCCACTTGTTCTTGCAGGTCTTGTGCGTCAACGGGGCTGCCCTCGCGCGCACGCAATGTCATCACCACCGAGCCCGCCAGGTCGGCGGACGACTTCAACTCCGCCGGCGTGCCGTTGGCCACGATGTTGCCGCGGTCGATGATGATCGCGCGGTCGCACACGGCCTCGACTTCTTCCAGGATGTGCGTCGAAAAAATGATTGTCTTGGTCTCGCCCATGCGCTTGATCAGCTGCCGCACCTCGTGCTTCTGATTCGGGTCCAGGCCATCGGTAGGCTCATCCAGGATCAGCACTTCCGGGTCATGGATCAGCGACTGCGCCAGGCAGGTACGATGCTTGTAACCCTTGGAAAGCGTCTCGATGTCCTGCCCCAGCACGCTGTCGAGAAAGGTCAGGTCCACCACGCGGCGCACCGCCTTCTTGATATCCGAGCCTGTCAGCCCGCGCAACTCGGCGGAGAATTTCAGGAACGACAACACCGTCATGTCCGCATACGAAGGCGCGGCCTCCGGCAGGTAGCCGATCTTGCGCTTGGCCGCGATAGGCTCTTCGACAATGTCAAAGCCGCACACCTTCACCGAGCCCGCCGTCGGCGGCAGGAAGCCGGTGATCATGCGCATGGTGGTCGACTTGCCGGCGCCATTGGGCCCGAGAAAGCCCAGCACCTCGCCCTGGCGCACGGTAAACGAAAGCTGGTTCACCGCCACCTTAGGCCCGAACGCTTTCGACAATTGGTTCACTTCGATCATGCAGTTGCTCCTCCAGCAAAACCCGTCAATTTTAACCGCCCAAGCAAAACCCGTCCGCGGAACACCTGCTGCTCACAGGTGCCCGGGCACTCGATTTTTTCTGGGGATCGTCGGCGCTTGTGCTGCGCCGCAAGATTAGGCTAGTCTCGTTTTATAGCGCTTCTGACCAACAATTCGGCGCTGTGTTCCGCGAAAAGGGCGTAACACTAGCATGACTATCCCGGCCAAAGCCTTTATTGCAGGTATTTCACAAGCACCCCACCGCAAGGCGCCGAACTATACCCGACTGGCGATTCTTCTTAGCTGATCCACTTACGCTTGCGAGCAAGCAGCGCCGGCCGCAAACCGGCCCGGGGGCTGCGCCGGGCCAACAAAACCGAAAAACCCAGAACGAGAACAGCACCGATGAGCTTGAACCTCCGAAGAGTAGTAACCGGCCACGACGCCGCCGGCCGCGCCACCGTCAAGATCGACGAACTGGTGCAAAACGCCGCCGCAACCCGCCCCGGGGTAGAAGCCAGCGTCATCTGGACCACCCACGGCTTCCCGGTCGACAACGACGACCGGGCCGACGGCGCGGCGCGCCAGGTGAGCACCAGCGAGCACGACGGCACCGTATTCCGCGTCGTCTGCCTGCAGCCCGGCGCCGCCCCGCGCATCCACCGCACCGACAGCATCGACTACGCCGTGGTCATGGCCGGCGAAATCCACATGGAACTGGACGACGGCCGCGAAGTGCACCTCAAGCAAGGCGACGTGCTGGTGCAGCGCGGCACCATCCACAACTGGTTCAACCGCGGCACCGTGCCTTGCACCATTGCCTTCGTACTGGTCGGCGCCAAACCGGCGCGGCCGGGCGGCAAGGAATTGGCGGCGCTGGGCTGAGGGCTTGGAAAGAGGGCCAGGAAAAATATTCGAGCCTGGCACCTTTTATTTACAAACGCACCCCGCTACTGCGGCACGATGCCGGCAGCCTTGACCAGTTCGGCGTGGAGTTTGATGTCGCCCGCGACGATGCGCTGCAGTTCCTCGGGTGTGGTCAGTGCGACGTCGTTGCCGATGTCGGCCATTTCCGCCTTGAACTTGGCGTCGAATGCCGTCTGCACCGCGCGGTTGAGCTGGTCGATGATGGGGCGTGGCGTCTTCGCCGGTGCGAACAATGCAATCCAGGTCGACAGATTCAGGTTCGCAGAACCACTCTCCGCCGTTGTCGGCAGTTGGGGAAACAGCGTGGACCGTGTGGGACTCATCAACGCCAGTCCGTGCAACTTGCCCGTCTTCAGGAAAGGAACGGCCTCCGTGAGCACCGCGACCATCGAGTCAACCTGGCCCCCCAGCAGGTCATTGATCGCCAGCGCGCCCCCCTTGTAAGGCACATGCAGCATCTGCGTCTGCGTCCGGGCGGTCAACAGCAAACCACCGAGGTGCTGCGGGCTGCCGTCACCCGATGACGCATAGGTGATCTTGCCCGGATTGCTCCTGGCCGCCGCCAGATAGGCTGCGAAAGTCGGGAATTTGTCCTTGTCCTTGACGATTACCACCATCGGCTGATTGACCAGGCGCGTGATCGGGGCGAAATCGGCCTCCGGGTCATAGGCCAGGGACTTGAAAATGGCCTTGTTGGTAGCCATCAGTCCGGCAGGCGCGATGGTCAGGGTATATCCGTCAGGCGCCGCCCTCGCCACCAGCGGCATGCCGATCTGCCCCGAGCCGCCCGGGCGGTTGTCGACGATGACCGGCTGCCCGTACATGATGTTGAGTTTCTGGCCCAGTGCCCGCGCCATCGCGTCCACGCCTCCTCCCGCGGGCAGGGCGACGACGATCTTGATGGGCTGTTCGGGATACTTGGATTGCGCCAGGGCAGTGGAGGCGGAAAGCGAAAATCCGGCGAAGCCTGCGAATGCGAATGCGACTGCGGCGATGCGTGTAATCATTGTGGATGCCCCCCAAATGTAATTCGGTCCCGGCGTGACCTGCCAGGGCGATTGCAAATCATCACCATCCAGCCGCGCCGGACAAGATCGAATAACGCCAAGCTATTTTCGCGCCACTTGCGCCTTTTCTCTCACGCACCGGCGCGCCGCGCTATCTTTTCCAGCGTTGACACGGCACGATGGCGACGAATTAAAGGGGCCAGGGTGGATCTTATTTTCCAGCGCGCGTCTTC